>NZ_CP098611.1:2848481-3164979 GCF_023983615.1 Phormidium yuhuli AB48
GGGGGCCTGTCTCGATGGCTATGGTGTAGGAACCAAGTTAGTCACCGGGGAACCCTTCAATGGAGTTTATAAATTGGTTGAAGTGGATGGGGTTCCGGTGATGAAGAAGTCGAGCGGAAAGTCCACCTATCCAGGACGAAAACAGATTTTCCGGCGCATTGAAGGAGGACAATGGCAAGGCGATCGCCTCGGATTAGCCGACGAATCCCCCGAACCTGGCGAAGAACCCCTATTACAACCGATTATCCTCAACGGCGATCGCCAACAGCCCCTAGACTCCCTAGAAACCCTCAGCAAACGCACCCGAGACAACGTCATGCAACTCCCCGCAGACGTGCGCGACATCCACCAAACCCAAATTCCCCAAGTCGAGATTTCCCCAGCCTTAACCCAACTGCGCGATCGCGTCTCCCAAACCCTAACCCAGTCATCCGTATAACATTCCCCTCACCTCTTGCCCCCTGCCTTAAAAATGACCCAGATTGCCCTCTTCGGAACCAGTGCCGATCCTCCCAGTATTGCCCATCGAGAGATTCTGCGTTGGCTGTGCGATCGCTATGACTGGGTAGCGGTTTGGGCTTCCGACAATCCCATGAAGCCGCAACAAACCCCCCTCCAGCATCGCTCGGCCATGCTAAAACGGATGGTGGAGGAATTACGTCAAACCCATCTCAACGCCGAGACTCCCCTCTGTGAGAACATCGCCGTTGAAGAAGCCCTCAGTTCACCCAGAACCCTAGTGACTGTTGAAAAAGCGCGTCAAATCTGGCAAAATGCCCATCTGACGCTAGTAGTGGGGTCTGACTTACTCACGCAACTGCCCCGTTGGTATCAAGTGGACGCCTTGTTGAAGCAGGTGCAACTGCTGGTGATTCCTCGCCCCGGTTGCCCCATCTCGTCAGCTAAAATTGAGGAATTGGAGAACTTGGGGGGACACATCACGGTGGCCGATATGAATGCACCGGATGTGTCGTCGACGCGCTATCGGAATACACAAGATTCCCAAGCGATTCCCCCCAGTGTAGAAGCATACATTCAGCAGGAACAATTATATGTGTAATGGGGGGATGGGGCTGTTGGAGGGGGGGCTATGGTAAACGGAGAGGAACAGCAGCAATCCATCTGCAATGCGCTGGCAGAGTTTAAGGTGGGGGTGGATAATGCTATTTTTTCAGTGGATGTCGCTGAAAATCGGGTGTTAGTGTTGCTCTTAAAGCGACAGGGGGAACCGGATTTAGGACAATGGAGTTTGCCGGGAACTCTGGTGCGTCGGGGGGAATCTTTGGAAGATGCCGCCTATCGGGTTCTCTCGGAAAAGATTTCCGTTCAGAATCTCTATTTGGAACAGTTATACACCTTTGGCGGGCCAGCACGGGATCCTCGGGAGTCTCCTCAGTCGTTTGGAGTTCGTTATCTGTCGGTGAGTTATTTCGCCTTGGTTCAACATGAGGAGGTGCAGTTACTGGCAGAGTCGGCAGAGACGATGGCTTGGTTTCCCTGCGATCGCGTCCCCAAACTGGCTTTTGACCACAATGAAATGGTTAAGTACGGCTATCAACGGTTGCGAAATAAATTAGAATACAGTCCGGTGGCGTTTGAAGTCTTACCGGAAACCTTCACTTTGAATGAAGTTTATCAACTCTACACAGCAGTTTTAGGGGAAAATTTCGCCGATTATTCCAACTTTCGCTCCCGCATTCTTAAGTTAGGGGTTCTCTGTGATACGGGGATGAAACTCTCCCGAGGGGCGGGTCGTCCGGCGAGTTTGTACCGGTTTGACTCGGAGGCCTTTGCCCCCCTAAAAGACAAACCCATGATATTTATTTAGATATTCGTGAACAACTGGACGTTTTAGAATGAAAATTGCGATCGCCCAACTCAACCCAACCATTGGAGATTTGACGGGAAATGCCCAACAAATCTTAGATGCAGCCCAAAAAGCAGATGCCCAGGGTGCATCTGTTTTGTTAACCCCTGAACTGGCGTTATGTGGCTATCCTCCCCGAGATTTACTTCTCAATCCAGGCTTTGTCAACGCCATGGAAGAACAGTTAACAGAACTCGCACAACAACTCCCCAGCCAGCTTCAGGTTTTGGTGGGAACGGTTCAACGTAATCCTCATGCTCATCAAGGGGGAAAACCTCTCTATAATAGTATTGCCTATTTAGTTGGAGGCCAGGTGAAACAGCAGTTTCATAAACGCTTGCTTCCTACCTATGATGTCTTTGATGAACATCGCTATTTTGAACCCCATTCCCAGAGTCATCATTTTAGCGTCAGTGAGGGCAATCGCACCTATCGCATTGGAGTCACCATTTGCGAAGATATCTGGAATGATGACGACTTTTGGAGTCAACGTCATTATCCTTGCAACCCTCTCGCCGATTTGGCAGATGCACAAGTTGACCTAATTGTCAATCTTTCCGCCTCTCCCTATACCGTGGAAAAACAGCAGTTGCGAGAGTCGATGTTATCCCATGCGGCCCGTCGCTATCAAGTTCCCATTCTCTATGTGAATCAAGTGGGGGGGAATGACGATCTAATTTTTGACGGTCGCAGTGTAGCCTTTAATGGAGATGGGAGTTTGGTGTATCGAGGGAGAGGCTGTGAGACAGATTTCGCGCAGTTGCAACTGACAGCCACGGGATTGAGTCAGGGGGAGGTGGTTCCGCTTCCCGATTGTCGAGAAGCGGAAATTTGGGCCGCCTTGCGGTTGGGGGTGCGGGATTATGTGCGTAAATGCGGCTTTTCTAAAATTGTCTTGGGGTTGAGTGGTGGGATTGATTCGGCGTTGGTGGCGGCGATCGCCGCTGAGGCGGTGGGTGCAGAAAATGTCTTGGGGGTGTTAATGTCGTCTCCCTATACTTCTGAGGGGTCGGTGACGGATGCGATCGCCCTAGCCAAGAATTTGGGCATTCAAACCCATCATCTCTATATTGAAGGGGCAATGACCAGTTTTGACAAGACCCTGGCCGACTTATTTGCAGGAACAGAAGCCGGAGTAGCGGAAGAGAATCTACAATCCCGGATTCGGGGAACCCTGTTGATGGCCATCTCCAATAAATTAGGCTATTTATTAATCTCGACGGGGAATAAGTCAGAGATGGCTGTAGGGTACTGTACCCTCTATGGCGATATGGATGGAGGATTAGCGGCGATCGCCGATGTTCCCAAAACCCAAGTCTATGCACTCTGTCGTTGGCTAAACCGCCGTCAATCCGGCGTTGAGGTGATTCCCGAGACGATTATCAACAAACCCCCCAGCGCCGAACTAAAACCCAATCAAACGGATCAGGATTCCCTTCCCCCTTACGATGAACTCGACGATATCCTGCATCGCTTTGTGGAACAACACCAATCAGCGGCGGAGATTGTCGCGGCCGGATATGCGCGAGAAACCGTCGATCGCGTCATTAAACTGGTATCCCGCGCCGAGTTTAAACGTCGTCAAGCCGCGCCGGGATTAAAGATTACCGATCGCGCCTTTGGAACCGGCTGGCGAATGCCGATCGCCTGCCGTCGTGGGGATATCCATTAAGCTCATACTAGCCAATCGAGTCCCAATTTGGGGGATGAACCCTGTCTTACCTCCATTATTCATAGTAGAATAAGAGGAGTTCGGCTATCCTTTCAGACCTTCAGATTACAACATCTTCATCAATTATGACATTTAACGTCTCTTTAGAAAAACGCCTAGCCTCTGTTGAAGCGGCGATCGCCGAAATTCGACAACAAATGGAGGACAAAAATCAAGAAACAGAGAAGCCACAGAATTGGCTAGACCAAATAACTGGCTCTTTTGAAGATGAACCTGCCTTTGACGAAGTTCTCCAATATGGACAAGCGATTCGTCAAGGAGATGAGTCTATCCTAGGTCAATAGCAGCGGGAATGACTTATTTATTGGATACGGATCATCTCAGCCTACTCCAGCGGAAAAGGGGTGCTGCTTATCAAAATATTTACAAACGAATAAATCAGCATTCAGCCTCTAGTTTTGCTATTTCTATCATT
Organism: Phormidium yuhuli AB48; assembly: GCF_023983615.1. Lineage (GTDB taxonomy): Bacteria > Cyanobacteriota > Cyanobacteriia > Cyanobacteriales > Geitlerinemataceae > Sodalinema > Sodalinema yuhuli. The sequence goes on from NZ_CP098611.1 coordinate 2,852,496, forward strand.
AGTATTCAAGAGCAAATGCTAGGGTGTCATGCCTATATAAATCGCAGTCGTAATCTCAAAGATATGGTCAAAGGTTACGACATGATGAGCCGTCTCGTTCGCGACTTTCAAACAGCGATTGTTTTGCCGTTTGATGAGTTAGCAGCTCGACAACTTGAGCAACTTGAAGCAAGACAGATCAGAATTGGAAAAATGGACGCTAGAATTGCTTCCATTGCCTTAGCCAATCAACGCATTTTATTAACTCGTAATTATAAAGATTTTGAAAAAGTCCCTGGATTGATGGTGGAGGACTGGACAACTTGATCGAATCGGCGGAAACTTGAGTAAACTGGTAAAAGCCTAATCAAGACAGGGGCAACCGTTAGTGAAACGAAAATTACGACAATTTGGCGATTGGCTAGAACGTCGTTGGGTGCAGCCAGCCTTTGCCGGTTGGTTATGTTTGGGACTGTCTCTGTTTTATCTCGGTTCCGCCGCCAACACCATGTCTGGCTGGCTCTATGCTATTAGTGGCGCCGCGTTAGCCTTGCTGGGAATCGCCGCAATCCTCCCCCCGCGATCGCTGCGTCGTCTTAGCTTGGAACGTCATCCCATCGATCCCGTCAGTAGTGGAGAATCCCTAACCGTCATGTTAGAGGTTCACAATCCCCAACGTCGGCCAAAACTGCTGTTACAACTTCACGATGAGATTCCCCCCCGTTTGGGAACCCCACCGCAACGAGTGATTGAATCTCTCCCTGGGGGAGAAACCCTGCGCTGGATTTATCAACATCCCGCCGCGCAACGGGGAATTTACCATTGGGATCAGGTGACGTTACGCACAGCAGCGCCATTGGGGTTATTTTGGTGTCGGCGATCGCGTCAGGTTCCGGGAAAGGCGATCGTTTATCCCCAGGTTCTCCCCCTACAACGCTGTCCCCTCATCGATGGAATTGGCCAGGAGGAGAATCCCGTCTTTTCCGCCTATGAACGTCAAGTTCAACCCGCCTCAGAGGGCCTAACCCGCGCCTTACGTCCCTATCGCTTCGGCGATCCGATGCGGATGATTCACTGGCGCACATCGGCCCGCTATGGAGAGTTACGAGTTCGGGAGTTGGAGGTGTTCCAGAGTGGACTGGATGCGGTGATTGCGCTGGATACGGCGGCCCATTGGGATGCAGAAGACTTTGAACAGGGGGCGATCGCCGCTGCGTCTCTCTATTTCTACGCCACTCAGATACAACTGAACGTGCGTCTGTGGACCGCAAAAACGGGCTTAGTCAAGGGTCATCGAGTGGTGTTAGAAACCTTAGCCGGGGCGAGTTTCGGCGAATCAGAGACCGCTGATCCGATTGGCGATCGCCCCACCCTATGGCTCACCCCCAACGCCGCCACCTTAGAGAACCTCACCGCCAGCAGTCGCTGGATTCTCTGGGCCCGCTCTGTTCCCCCCGGTTTAAGCGCCGGTGGACTGGCGATCAACCCTGACAAGGATTTACAACGTCAGTTACAATCACTATTGAAGTAAGGTGATAGCATCATGACGGAATTTCCCCCAGAATTTTGGCAAGCCGTTGACGAGTTCAATCAAGGTGAGTTCTACGCCTGTCATGATACCCTCGAAGCCATTTGGCTGGAATCCGTTGACCCAGAAAAGACGTTTTATCAAGGTATTTTACAGATTGCAGTAGCCTTTTATCATCTCAGCAATCAGAACTGGAAAGGCTGTTTAATGTTATTGGGGGAAGGAACCAATCGCCTGCGACGTTATCGTCCTGAGTATGGGGAGATTGATGTAGAGTCCCTATTCACTGAAGCGTTGCAGATGTTGCAAGAGTTGCAAGAAGCGGGAGAGGAGAGAACCGCTGAGTTTGCCAGCCAGTATGGTTTAATCGGGGAATCAGGGACGATGACGTTACCCAACGTGAACAAAGTCTCAGCATGAAGTTAACAGATGTATTAATTCAGACTAAGTTAGAAGCAAATGACACCCGGTTTCTTCAAGAAACCGAGTGTCTTATATTCGAGCCAAGCCCAGCCTAATGTTATTGCTTTAATTTACCCTCCAGTCCCAGTGGTAGATTACCCTACATTAGCAAAACCCTAAATTCACTCCAACGATGTTATTAAGAAATCTTGATTTGAAATGACCCTAATTCGCCAAGTTGAAATCCGGGGCTTTAAGTCCATTTACTCAGCCAACCTAGAACTGGGTCGGGTCAACTGCTTAATTGGTGCAAATGGGTCAGGAAAAAGTAACCTATTAGAAGCCTTAGGCGTATTGGGAGCAGCCGCCAATGGAGTTGTCGATGATGAGAGTTTACTCCGTCGGGGCGTACGTGCAGGCTTACCGCGACTCTATAAAAGCTCATTTGTCAGCGATCGCACCCCAGCCCATATTGCCATTCGTGTAACCGGCTCAGCCCAGGAAACCTATCGCGTTTCCTTACTCAATCCCCTCGATTCTCCTGAACCGGCATGGTCTTATAAAACTGAAGTTCTCAGTGATGGTAAGAGGGAAATTCTTTCTCAGGGAGTCCGCAACAAGAAAAACCTCAATCCGAAAGCTGGTTTAGCCGCCTTAGAACGGGTGCATCTCGACCCCACAAATCTCGCCGCTCAACTGATGCAACGCCTTCAAGAGTTTGCGATTTATGCTCCAAACACCCCAACTCTCCGAGGAATTTTACCGGATCAACAATCTCGGCTTCCAGTTGGTCTTAGTGGTGGACAATTAGCTGAGGGGTTTGCGAGCCTGCGTCAACAGTTGCAGAGTCAGGGAGACGCGGGTGAGGAGATTTTGGAGCAAGTGCTGGATTTAATTGACTGGGTGCTTGATATCGAGACAACGGTTTCTGGAACCAATTTGCTATCCCCCAAGATCCCCCGCACAAAGCGACTCTTAAAATTCAGCGATCGCTTCATGAACCCCAGTCGCAATGAACTGACCGCCTATGATGCGAGTGAGGGCGCACTTTACCTTATTTTCGCAGCCTTGCTGTGCCTGTTGCCCCAAGCGCCTCAATTATTGGCGATCGATAATTTAGATCAGGCCCTGAATCCTCGGTTACTGGTGCGGTTGATGTCCCGTCTTGCGGGTTGGCTTGGACATAATGAGGGCGATCGCCAACTGTTGTTGACGGTCCATAATCCTGCTGCTTTGGATGGATTAGATTTAACCGATCCCGAGGTGCGCCTCTTTGGGGTGGAACGCAACAGTAATGGACAAACCTGTATCCGCCGTGTCACACTCACCCCTGAACTCACTGAACTTAATCAGCAATATCCCCTCTCACGCCTTTGGTTAATGGGTCATCTAGGAGCCGTTCCCAATGTCTGAACCCTTGAAAATCGGCCTAGTCGCTGAAGGGCCGACGGATTATGAAGTGATTCAGGCTGCACTCAAAGCGGTGTTACCCGACCCCTTCATCATCACACTTCTACAACCTGAAGCCACTCAACCCCAACTTGGCAGCGGTTGGGGTGGCGTGCTGAAGTGGTGTCAGGCGGCGCAACAAAGACATACGGGTTCACTGGATACCGATCCGACTCTGAGCGGTTTTGATCTACTCATCATTCATGTCGATGTCGATGTATCGAGTTTCCGATATGATGACTGTGGTGAGTCAGCCTTAAAACTAGCGCAGGTGAACCACTGGGAAATGCTTCCCTGTTCACAACCTTGTCCCCCCATCATTGATACGGTAGATGTTCTGCTAAACGTCATCAAAAGCTGGTTAGGTCCGGTCACTCCCGGCGATCGCACCCTTTTCTGTCTCCCAGCTCAATCTTCCGGGACTTGGCTGGCCGCAGCAGTCTTATCCTCTAACAATTCTCTCCTGGTTGATGCTGAGTGTAATACGAGGCTAGAGAAACAACTAGCGCAGCTACCCAAGAAACAACGTATTAAGAAAAGTAAGCGTATGTATCAAGTCAAGGCTCCTAAAATAACTGAGAACTGGGAACAGGTTACAAGAGTTTGTAGCCAAGCTGCTGACTTTGAGCAAGTAATAAGTAAAGCTGTTGACCCCTAAGACTAATCTGGCTATGCTGGTGTTGCTGTATGTCACCCAGTCCAAGCCCAAACGAAGTCTTAAATTCAAGAATGCCGAGGAACCAACAGACGACTCACAATGCGTCCATCCTCAATCTTCTCAATCAGGAAATCTCCCCCCATCTGACGCATCAAACGCTCAAAAATAATCAAGTCTAACCCCGGTGGACGGTCCAAGGGAGACGCCGCCAGTGCATCGCGCTTATCTCGGGGGGTGCGGAGAATCGCCGGCTGGAAGGCCCCTAAAATCCGGGGACTGACCTCACCACTATCCGTACTAGCCGAACACACCTAGATTAATTCAATCCTCAAAAACGGCAAAGCATTCAAACAGGAGCAAAAATGCGTATCTTTTAACAAGGATATTATTTCTTGTAAGTATTGCTGTCTAAAATAAAACAAAAGCTTTTAATTATATCGATGAATTAGATGTAATAAATAGCTTGTTCTTAATGTCATGGTTTTATGACAATATTGAGAATCCTAAAGGTCTGACTGAACAACTGGCAGTTACCGTTAGTATATTATCATTCCATAGCTATGGTTCCAAGATGACTCGCTTCAACATCAGCCGCCGCCAAGCCTTACAGGGACTGACTCTCGCCGCTATGGGTTTGGTGTTGCGCGATACTCTGGCGATGCAGCCAGCTCTGGCTGAGCCGGAAACAACCACAAGTCTCGATCTGGATACCGAGAAGTACCATATTTTTATTCCTTATGTGCGATCGCGTACTGGGGGAGTACAGGAAATTACCCTACGTTCTGGGCAAAAGCTAGAACTTAAGATTCCCGCAAGAACTACCGAAGATACAGAACTCCCATTTCAACTTCCAGGGGATCAAGGGGAAGCGATCGCGATCGCTCACACCCTCTACGACCGAACCTTAAGACTAGCGGATCAAATCTACCAAGAAATTGACAAGACTTCTTTTATTCAGGAGGCGAGTAAGACCAAGTGTAAACTTGTTTATGAGCAGGTTGAAGATGGCAGGTACATCAATGATCTAACCTCATTACAACTTTTAGATTATGTTGTTGAGACATCTAAACTTGAGGATTCTGTCAAGGATCGCTACCTATTAGCAAGTACAAACTCAAGGCTGCTAGGAATTCAAAGTGTGGTTGAGTCCACCCTAGCAACCTCAAGATTATCTGTAGGCAAACGACAACTCATCCTGGGGACTTTTGAGTTGGTTCGCGCTGGGGAACCTATTACAGATTTCAAAGCACTCAGCGACCTGGATTCAATTGTAACTGCTTCTCAGTTACCCCCAGAGATTCAAAATGAGTACACCATCGCCAGTGCTAAATCTAGGGCATTAACCGTCGATTTGATTCTGGTTAAGTGGATTGATGAAAACCCTAAATTCAACGAAACTCAAAGGAATGCCTATTTACTAGCCTATCAAGAAGTTAGAGATGGTCGCGAAATCTCTAATGAAGACCTTGTCAACGATTTAGACAATTTGATTCTAACGTCTAATATTTCTGATAATGCTAAGCTAGTTTATGCAATCACTCGTCAGAATAATAGGGCTGAGGGTCAAGACCTAGGCGAACAAGTGATGGCATTTATTCAGGACTATCAAGACGTTGAAAATTTGAAAAAGTCTGCCAAACAAGTCTATGGTCGAGGAGCCAGTGTTGTTCCTCAAGCGACTCGATTACTCTCGGCAGCTGGAGCTGAAACAGCCACAGGTGTTAGCTTGAGTAGTCTATCAGGAGCGGCGGCGACTAACGCAACCCTTGCCGCGTTGGGGGGTGGTTCTGTTGCAGCGGGTGGTTTGGGAATGTTGGGGGGATTAGTGGTTGCGACTGGGGGAGCGGCGCTGATTGGTGCGGCTGGATTGCTCTCGATTGCCCTCATTTCTGAAATGGACGGAGAAGACTTCAGAAACTTGGGGATTTCGGTAGGAACCGGAACTGTTGCTGGAGCCGCGACAGTTTTAGCCGCTTGGACAGCAGCAAGTACCTTAGGAGTAACTGGCACTCTCTCAGGAGCGGCTGCCATTTCGGCGACAATTTCTGCGCTGGGTGGCTTAAGTATCATGACTGGTGGAGCAGCCCTTGTTGCTTCGGGAACAGCGTTCTTAGTTTGGTCGTTTATGAAGGGACGCAAAAAGCGAGATCAAGGTATTTTGCGACAAGTCGAGACTCGTATCTATACGCCAACACAGGAGCCTAAACCCAATTCATTAGAGTCATTTTTAGCAGCAAATATCCTGGAACAGTATGAAAAAGAAGAAGGGTTTACATCTCCTAACATTCCCTTGGATAAACTTTCAACTGCCCTGTCAAAGTGGATCACACTTGAACCCAACGAGCGCGTATTGGCTCTCATTGACTCCAGCCTCTGGAATGATGCTAAAGAAGGTGTGGTTTTGACTGATCTAAAAATACGCTGGAAAGCTTCTGGGTCTAATCCAGACTCAATTTCCTACGACCGTCTGTTTTCTCTAATGGACTCAGATTTGTCAACTTTGCTGAGTAATGAAGACCGGCGAGATGATCTTGGTCGCGTAGAGGAACTGACCAATATTTTTTCTGGGGATAGTGATGAGGATCGCTGGGTTCAAGTGTTAACCTCATTAAAACAACAATATGCCAGTTTTTCGGCTTAAGTCGAAGACACCCATAAATATCGGTTCCTTCCCTTGATGGGTGTCTATAAACCCTCAATCTTCAACCAATATCCTAAGCCACCCTCCCTAAACTCGACTTAGTTAAAGCGGGGACAATGCGTTGGCTCGCTAACTTCCCGCCATAGATATTGCGGGCCACCGGCCCCACCTGTAACGCCGTTCCCGGGCCCATCAGAAACAGTTGCGACGTTCCCCAGCGTAAATGGTCATCGAGTTGGGGAAGTCCCCCCACCGTCTCTACCGGATATCGCCACTGCACCTGGTGCAATAACGGATGCTTGCGGATATCAAAGTCTGTCCCCGTGGCTAGCCAAAGACGGTGGAAACGGGGTAACGACCCTTGAGGTTGGTTGCAGTCAACGTCCCAAAGCCCTTGATTCCAAGTGGCTCTTGTGATTTGACAATTTTCCAAAAACTGAACCTTTCCCTCTCGTTCTAGACGCCGCAATTTGAATAAAACCTTAGGGGTCACAGAGCCGCCATTTCGCGCCTCTTGAATCATCTGCCATCGCCGCCCCCAATCCGGTTCAGCCTGAAATCCCTTGAGATATTTCGGCCCCAACCAACCGGGGTCGGCATCAAACAACTTCTCATAAAACTGTCGCCGGGCCATCAACGTCACCCGGGCCCCACGACGAACGGCCCCCAAGGCTAAATGACCACTGGTTAATCCACTCCCCACAATCAAAATCTCCTCTCCCCCCAGATGCCGAATCCGTAAATCAATCTGACTCGAATGTTGCAACCGTTCCGGGGGATAGCTGGAGGGAATCTCCGCCACCCAGTCGGGGAGTCGTGGGGGGCCGCCGCCGCTGGCTAGGATGACGCGACGGGCTAAGCTGGGGGGATGTCCTTGGATATGTAGCCGGAAGCGATCGTGGCCCTCTATCTCAATCGGTTCAAGGTCCGTAATATTAGCCTGAATCACCCCATCCCCCAACCCCCAGCGTTCAATCACATCCTGGCAAAACTCCTGGAACAGTTCCGTTCCCGGTAAATCATAAGGCGGGAATAACTCCGACGGACGATTGGCGGCGAAGGCCCGTAACGCATAGGGATTGGGATCGGGATGATGAACGGCGGGCGATCGCAAATGGGGAATCTCCAACGCCGCAAACTGCTGCTTCCATTGAGCCATCCAGGTTCCAGCTCGATCAAACACCCCTAGGCGATCGCCCCAGGACCGTTTTTTCTGTAGAACATGGGTGACTAAGGTTAATGCTTGCGGGCCAGCACCTATGATAGCAATATCAACGGTTCTGGGAATTGACTCACCGGTCGGAGGGAAAGATAACACGAGCAGTAGGGTTACAAGATTCATGTCCTTATGTATAATAAGAATCATTCTCGTTTTTTGCGAGTCCATGTCCCCATCCGTACCTCTGGGGACCTTCCTTGCACCCTCACCGAACCGTTCGCCCCGCACATTTTCCTATTGTCTTTATGTCTAATCCGCTCACGGTGTCTGACACCCCTCTGAACCTTCCCAAACAGGGAATGCCTGTGACAATCATCACGGGATTTTTGGGCAGTGGCAAAACCACCCTTCTTAATCACATCCTCAACAACCAACAGGATCTGAAAGTTGCCGTCTTAGTCAATGAGTTTGGTGACATCAACATTGATAGCCAACTGCTGATGTCCATCGACGAGAACATGGTGGAACTGAGCAATGGCTGTATTTGCTGCACCATCAATGATGGCTTAGTGGATGCCGTCTATCGCGTCTTGGAACGGGGCGATCGCATCGACTACCTCATCATTGAAACCACCGGAGTCGCCGATCCCCTGCCGATTATGTTAACCTTCCTCGGCACGGAATTACGAGATTTCACCCGGCTCGACTCCGTCCTCACCACCATTGATGCAGAAACCTTCACCCCAAAATGCTTTGACAGTGAAGCCGCCAACAAACAGATTATCTACAGTGACATCATTCTCCTCAACAAAACTGATTTAGTCCCTGAAGCCCAACTCAGCCAACTCGAACAAAGCCTTCGCACGCTCAAAGACGGGGCGCGAATTATACGCTGTCAATTTGGGGAAGTTCCCTTGCCCCTAATTTTAGACGTTCACTACAACCGTCCCCAAGACTATCAGCGAGAAATTGAGGAAGAAAAGGCTCATGACCACGATCATGACCACGATCATGAGCATCATCATGAGCATCATCACGAGCATCCCCACGAACATCACCATCACCATTCCAGCCATCTCGATAACGATGGATTTGTCTCGATTTCCTTCCAGAGCGATCGCCCCCTATCTTTAGAACGCTTCCAAAAATTCCTGGATACTCTTCCCCCATCCATCTTCCGAGCCAAAGGAATCCTCTGGTTTCAAGAAAGCCAGCAAAAACACATCTTCCAACTCAGCGGAAAACGCTGTGTCCTCAACGTGGATGACTGGAAAAATGCCCAACCCAAAAACCAAATGGTGTTCATTGGTCGCCACCTGGACGAAACCCAGCTCCGTAACAGCCTCAAAGACTGTTTAATTTCCGAAGTTATCAGTGGACGCTCCTAGTCCCTGACCTCCCAGAAAACATCGAGATTAACACCTGGCAAAAAACAGAATTTAGTGTTAATCTAATAAATGTTGAGTTTTGTGAAGCTAGTCACTTAGCCTCGAAATTCTAAGACCATCCCCCGCCCAAGAATGAGACAAGCTCCGAGTAATTGACGATAGATTTAGCCATAATCAATGGTTGAGAATCAATAATTCCTTGTCCATTGAAAATTAGCCATCATCCTTTGTTCTAATGACTTTAGACAGCTCAAACACTGTAGCCAGCAACGGACAGTCCATCCCCTCCAGCCTCAGTTCTGTTAGTAGTTCCATCCCCACAGCTACACGCGCCCGAGTATCACGAGCCGAAATGGAGCAAGCCGTTCGGACTCTGTTAATCGGACTGGGAGAAGACCCCGATCGCGAAGGCTTAAAAGACACCCCTAAACGAGTGGTGAAAGCCCTTCAATTTCTCACCCAAGGCTACGACCAATCCCTCGAAGAACTCCTCAATGGAGCCGTCTTTCACGAAGACACCGATGAGATGGTTTTAATTCGGGACATCGACATTTTCAGTTCCTGTGAACACCATATTTTGCCCATTATCGGACGAGTTCACGTAGCCTACATTCCCAACGGACGAGTCATCGGCCTCTCGAAAATCGCCCGCATCTGTGAAATGCACGCCCGCCGTCTGCAAGTTCAAGAGCGACTCACCGCCAGCATTGCCGAAACCTTGCAATCTGTGTTACAACCTCAAGGGGTCGCCGTCGTCGTCGAAGCTACTCATATGTGTATGGTGATGCGGGGCGTTCAAAAACCGGGGTCTTGGACCGTCAGCAGTGCCATGCGAGGTGTTTTTGCCGAAGACGCACGCACCCGCCAAGAGTTTATGAGTCTAATCCGCCACAGTCCCGCTTTCCATTAAACTCACCCATAGGGAATAGGATAGCAGTCAAGAGCCAGAACAAGGGCGCACCCCCCCGGTACGCCCTAGATTCTTCTCTCCCCTATTCCCTATTCCCTGTTCCCTGTTCCCTCCTATGTCTAACATCTTCCTCATTGCCGGCCCTTCTGGAGTTGGAAAAACCCATTGGATTGCGGAAAAACTGCAACAGCATTCCCCCAATCAAACAATCGCCTACCTCAACCTTGGCGGCGGTTCTTTTCCCCTGGATGCCAGCTATTTAGACACCCTGCACCCCAAACTTGACTGTCTCAGCGATGACAATGCCTCAGTCAAGCTGGTAGAACATCAGGGGGCTAAAAATCCTATTTATATTGAAGTTGGCTTTCATATTGCCTTAGAGTCCCTAGTGCTGCCCCTCGTGGATTGTCAGAACATCGTCCTAGTTCCTCCCAAGGGTCCTAAAACAGACTGGCATCATTGGCCAGAAGCCAATGAGGTGAAAGTGGGTGTCGGAACGGCGACTGAGTCCATCGTCAACTTACAAATGCAGCGAGCGTTGTTATCTGGGGAAGTTTTCGACCCGCCAAGTTTGGATATTTTCTGGCAGGAGTTAATACAAGGTGCCTATGGCCCCGTTCAACGAGCCAAGGCTATTTTTAATATTGCTGATGGACAGACCTTTTTATTTAACTTTACTTCAGGCTTAGAGGGCAGTGAGTATCATTCCTTAAACGTTCCTTTATGCCTGGATGGTCGGCCGCAAGGGTTTAGTGGTTTGGAAGTCGTCGGCGAGAACCTAGATGGAGCCGGTATTAAAGAAACCCTACAGGACTGTTTTGTGGCGGATGAAATTTTGGCTCAATATCAAGCCTATTTGAAAACCGCACAAGACCCTATGGTTGACACGAATTAAGCCTAATCATTCCAAACTTTTTTAGGGTAGTAGTTGAGTTTTTCTCTATTCTCAAGTGACTGAAGTTTTTGTTGCTGTTTTTCAAATTTTCCTTCCATGAAAATTGCTGTTTTATCCTGTATTCACGGAAACTTAGAAGCCCTAGAGACCGTCTTAAATGACGTTGAAGCCCAGGGATGCGATCGCATCATCTGCCTAGGCGACTTAGTCGGTTATGGTCCCTATCCCAACGAAGTGGTCGATCGCATTCGGAGCCTAGAGATTCCCACCGTACAAGGCTGTTGGGACGAAGATATCGTCGAAGGCCTTAACGCTTGCGAATGTAGCTATCCCTCCCTGCTAGCCGAAAAACGGGGACTTCGGGCCCATGAATGGACGAATCAAGTGGTTCGGGATGATGTGCGGGAGTATCTGGCCCAACTTCCCCTAAGCTTACGAGAGGGAAACCTTTGTTTTGTCCATGGAAGTCCCAACAGTCAACATGAGTATCTGATGCCAGAACTTGACAGCTTCATCGCCCTAGAACGAGTGTTATCCACAGACGCCGATGTCCTGTTTTGTGGACATACCCATATCCCCTATGTGCGATCGCTCGACGACGGAAACATCTCCATGTCCGTCAAACAGATTCACCCCGACAATCCCCAAACCACTCCCGTCCAACAAAGCTTCTCAACATCCATCAAACGGATTGTCAACGCCGGTTCCGTCGGAGAACCCCGCCACGGTCGTCCCAATGCCACCTACGTGATTTATGATACCCAGAGCGAAGCCGTGGGCCTGCGGGAACTTCCCTATGACTATCAAAAAACCTGTGCCGCCATCCTTGAACAGGGCCTTCCCAAAATCTTCGCCTGGCGACTTTCCCAGGGCCTAGAATTTGCCGAACGGACCGATGATCCTCAGCATTTATGTCAACGCTAGATGTCCGGCCCCCGTCCCTTGTCCTGAACCTGACGTAATGAGAGCATTCCCACCTTGACTGATTTATTTCTAGAACACTCCCATTGGGCAATTTTAAGTGGTCTTGAAGGCAATCTAACCGCTTATCATGCCGTATTAGAGGATATTCGCAAACAAACCCTTCCCGTAGATGCAATTTATATCCTCGGCGATGTTGTCGGCTTGCATCCCCAATGTTCAGAACTTCTAGAACAGCTGCGATCGCCCAAACCCGGAGAACCCACCCCCCAAATTTGCACCGGCTGGTGGGAAGAACAATGCTTCAACCTGCACGGAGTCGGGCCCGATCCTCAGGGAATAGCCCTAAAAGAGCGATATGGCGATGACGTCGTCGAGGCCCTCTGGAATGCCGTTCCTCGGGACCATGTCGAGTGGTTGCGATCGCTCGATTTTGGCTTTCTGGAGTTAGACAGTCTCCTCATTCATGGGAGTACCGTCAGCTACGATGACGAACTCACCCCAAACACCCCTCCCAGTATCCTACTCGATCGCCTCATCCGTGCCGATGCCAACCAGCTTTTCTGTGGCCGTTCAGGATTAGCCTTCGAGTATTGTTTTGAATCAGGACAAATCAACTCCCAAGTCACCACCTTAGACGGCAACGAAGCCCCCATCAGCCAATCCCTAAAACCCCGCAAAGTCATCGGAGTCGGCAGCGTTGGGCGAACTCCCAATCAAGCCAGTTATTGTTTATATTCCCCCGGTAGCAACCAAGTCAAATTTCGTCATCTCACCTAACCCCCTCTCCCCCTCTCTCTCCGTGTCCTCGGGCAACCACAAGGGATTGCCCCTCCGTGGTGTCCCCACTTCCCACTACCTCTAACATCAAATGTGGTTGATGTTTTCAAGAATATCTCACCCCAATCTCTCTAAAGAATGATAAACCGAGTTATCGCAATCATGAGGAGCAACGTGAGATAAAACGGGTAAATTGCAAAGGAAGAAATTGCCTGAATTGAGTCCTGAACCAAACTAGCATCCGTCGTCGGTGCAACGTTAAAGAGGTCTTGTGTCGTTGCTTGACCGCGTTGAAGTTTAGCAACAAACCTATTGTAGCTAGTCCGGAAATTTCGTTCTTGAGCCAAATAATAGGCATCTAATATGCCAAAAAGAAGCACTGGGAGCAGGGCAATCCAAGCATAATTCGGTTCAGTATTATTGGCAATGACCACTAAGATAGCTGAAACCAAAGTAATGCACCAGGTTTTGCAACTTACACTATTGCTCGCCATGCGGGACACAATATCCTGAAGAATGCCGAGATGAACTTGAACGGCACTCGCATCAGGGGCAAGGGGAACCGGATTTTGAGAAATTTCTTCGGGGTTCGTCATGGTCTTCCACCCTGTTGTCTTTGAGTTTGATTGACTCACTATAACGATTGTATGACATCATTGCCCGTAGCTGTTGGGGCTGGGTTAACGGGAAAGAAGCGATCAGGGCTGGACTGCCCTAGCCGCTCTAGTTCTAGCTCCGTTCACCTCCGACCCGGGTACAGGGCCCCAGTTTCATGAATAAGTATAAGGCTATTATGCCCACCCTTAGCCGTAATCCTTTGTTAGAATAGTCGCCATCAGGAAAAACTGGCTTCCCAAACATTTCCCACTCACTGTCGCACCCGTTACCTATGCCTAAGCGACCCACATCCCAACCCGCTGCACCCCAGCCTGCAAGCCATGGCTCCAACTCAAGTGAATTTCAGATCGATTTACAGGGGCTGATTAAACTGCTCGCCAAGCACCTGTATGCCGAAGCAGACGTATTCGTGCGGGAAATGCTGCAAAATGCCCATGACTCAGTGAAGCGCAGGCGGGAATTGCAAGGGGAAGGCGCACCAGAAGGCGTGATCCGGGTCAAGATAGATTGGGAGGCTGCCACCATCAGCTTCACCGATAACGGCGCGGGGATGACCGAACAAGAAGTTAAGGAATACCTCTCAACCATTGGGCGCAGTGGAACAGAAGCATTTCGGCAAAACCTGGTACAGAAAGGGCGACAGGCGGATGTGACCGTGATTGGGCAGTTTGGCATCGGCTTGCTCTCAGCATTTATTGTCGCAGATCGGGTCGTCGTAGAAACCCTGTCCTGGCAATCAGGTAATCCAGCTTGGCGATGGGAGAGTAGTGGGGAGAAAACCTATGACCTTACCCCCGGAGAACGGGAAGTTCCAGGCTCTACGGTGACACTCTACATCAATGACAACTACAGAGATATGCTCTTGCCCGAGGAACTCCGCAGGGCAATTCGTAAGTACGCCGACTTTTTGCCGGTCAGCATCTATCTCAACGATGATGAAGCACCCGCTAATGCCGTCAATGCACCCTGGCACAAGCACTACGACAACCCCAAAGAAGAAGTGCTGGAGATGGCAATCTTCGTTGCTAAACGTTTCCCAGACAACCCCCTCGCCACCATTCCCATTCACTTAAAAGATCCCAAGGTAGATGGCGTGTTATATGTCTCAGACAACCGCGTTCCTGATATTAATACCAGTGGTTTTGTGGATGTTTACCAGTCGCGAATGTTCGTCATGGAAGCAAATCGGGAGATGTTGCCGATTTGGGCTAAGTTTGTTCGGGGCATCATTGACTCACCGGCCTTAACCCTGACGGCTGCTCGGGATGCGGTGCAACAGGACGCCATTCAGAAAGAGATTAAGGAGCAATTGGGGCAGGAGGTGATCAAGCACCTAACGCAATTTTCAAAGGATGATCCCATCCGCTTTCAGCGACTCTGTGACTGGCATCACTACCACATGAAAGGGATGGCACTCAAGGACGACAAATTCTTCCGGGCTGTTGCTGATTTAATTCCCTTTGAGACGAACCAAGGACCGATGAGCCTCAGCGCCTACTTTGAGGAAGCAAAACGTCAGGGGCAATCGGAAACTGACTTGCTCTACTTTGATGAGCGGGGGAGTGCCACTCAGTTCTATATGCTCTGTGAAGCACGGGGATTGCTGGTAGTGGATGCCAGCCAGGTCTTTGAGGATGACTTTTTGGAGCAGTATGGTAAGCTGCACCCAGAAATTAAGCTCCGGCAACTCAATATTGGCGAGTCGAATGTCATTTTTGAGGCACTTAATCCCGAAGACCAGATAGAATTTCGTCAACTAGAACAGGAGTTTACACGGGGAATGCCGGATCGCCGTAGCATTGCTAAAGCTGTAAGATTCAAGCCAGAGTCTATTCCAGCATTGAGTGTGTTATCTGCTGCTGCTAAAAATCGGCAGAAACTTAAGCAGGCGGGAGATAACGTCGCGCTCCCGGAAGAAGTGCGAAAACTGGTGAAGGACGTATTGCAGGGAGAACAATCAGTTCCGGTAACGCTGTATCTGAATGCAGATAACCCTACGGTACAGCAACTCGCCAAAATGTCCCAATCTGAGGACAAGATTGATGCTTGTATGGCAATTTATAACAACTCCATCATGCTAATCAATCAGGTGCTAACAGCGAGTAATGCGGAGGTCATGTTCAAGAGCTTTAGCCGAGTCATTGACCGCATGATTACCCAAACGGATCGCACTCAAAAACTAGAAGGGCAGATTACACAGCTTAAACTTCGGCTAGATGAAAAGGAGCAGGAGTTACGGACGCAGGCTGCGGCTCAAAATAGCAGTCAGACAGAACATATTAGCTGCTTTGTGGCGATGCCCTTTGACAAGCCGCTTCAGCCTTTGCTGGCAGCCTTGAAGATGGTGCTGGAGGATAAGCCCTACGGGTGGGAAGTCATTCGTGCCGATGACAGCCTTTTGGGATTAACCATTTCTGCCAACGTCGAAGCGCACATTGCCCGCAGCCACTGTTATCTGGCGGATATTAGCGACAAGAACCCCAATGTATTTCTCGAAATTGGGGCGATGGGACATTACAAAGGTCGTCCGCTCATTTATCTATGTCGTGAAGATGCTCAGGAAGAAATTGCCGCAGACCTCAAAGGAATCCTGTATCACCCCTATACTCAGTGGAATCGAGAACAACCAGATATTGAAGCATTAGCCCAGCAACTCCGGAGTGAACTGGGGCGGCGTACCGATCTTGATTCCCTCAAAAACGCAGGACAAAAAACATTTCTCTCTGCTGATGTGCTGGTTCGCTATGACCAGTGTAATCAAGGGTTAGCTAACATAATCAGTCAGAACTACAAAACCGTCGAAGCATTTCTGGCAGCTTCATTGGAAGACATTGCCGATGCCCTAAATTTGACTCGCAATGCCGACAAGGGGGCAATTGAGGATGCACAAGATTTCTTGAAACGGCATTTTGGGCTGGGAGGCTAGTTTGAGCGCAATTAACTTAGGATCGAACCCAACACTCTCCTCGGAGCTAAAACACGATGATTCAGGTCACGATTAGTCCTCAATCCCTTTTAGAAACAGGCATCACCGTCGAAACCGTTGACAATCTGCGCTTGTTCAAATTTACGGATGAGTTGCAATCTCGGCTGGAAACGCTGTTAGAAAAAAATAAGCTGGGTGCGCTCCCTCCCCAAGAAGAGGCCGAACTCACCGCCATCACCGAGCTAGATCGCCTGTTCACTTACCTAAATTCTTTACTCGTGGCACAGCAATGACCTTGAACGCGGCAGCAAAACAACAGATTCGCCAGCGTGCTGCGGGGTTATGCGAATATTGCCATTCTCCAGAAAAAATCAGCACGGCTCGATTCACGATCGACCACATTCGGCCCCGCTCTCTGGGTGGCTCCGATGATCTGGATAATCTGGCCCTGGCTTGTAGTCGCTGTAACCAAGGGCACTATAACTTTATAGAGGGACTCGATCGCCAAACTCTGGCCATGCAACCCCTCTTCCATCCCCGGCAACAGCTCTGGTCAGACCATTTCATCTGGACAGCCGATGGCACTCGCATTCTGGGCACCACTGCCATCGGTCGCGCTACTTGCGATCGCCTGGATATGAATGACAGTCGCTACCAGGGCGATCGCCCCATCCAAGAAGCCCGCGCCCTGTGGGTGCAAGCGGGCTGGCATCCTCCTGCCCTCGACCCACGCCAACCGTAACCATCCCCAACTGCCACTCCTTGCCCGATCCTCTCCCATGACCGACTTTGACTTTCTCAGCGATGATTTTGATATTGAAGCCCACCTGGCTAATGAAGAGAAGCGGGAGGAAATTCAGCAGCTTGACCAACTGGCAAGGGACTGCCGAGACGAACTGCAATATGCCAAAGCCGAGAAGTTCTCTCAACGGGCTGCTGACCTAGCCGCAGACCTCAACGACCTGTCCCTGCAAGTCAAAGAACGGTTCTGGCTGGCTGAAGTGCAACGGATGCAGGGAAAGTATCAGGTGGCATTAGAGGGGTTCACCTGGCTGATTGGGGTGGCTTACGACCCGCAGCAGAGTTGCCAGCTGGGGGAAGATGACCTCTGGTATGTGGCAAACGGCTTTATGGATTTCGTGGCGGTGGGGCGGTTTTTGCCGGAGATGGCGGCGACGGATCTAGAGCCGGTGCTGGCTCGGGGATTGGATTGGTTGGCAACTGTGGGCAAGCGCAACTGGTCTGCCGGATTACGGCTTCAGCGAGGAACCCTCTGGCAAGCCCAGGGAAAGCTGGAGGCTGCCCTCAGTGAGATGGAAGCCGCTTTGGCACTACACCGTCGCCACCAGGATGCACCGGGCTACAGGCTGGAATCACATTTGTGCTGGCTGGGGGACTTGCTGCAAGAGATGGAGCGTCCGGAGGCGGCTGCTGATGCCTACCGGGAGGTCACCCAGGGCTATGAGTTTAATGATTATGAACAGATGTGGGCCTGGACGGGATTGGCGCAGCTGGCAGTAGAGCAGGAGGATTGGGCGGAGGCAGAAACTTGCGCCCTCAAGTCCCTGGAGTTGGCGCGGGGGATTGAGTCTCCAGAACCTGTTTATGGGGCGTATAGGCAGTTGGGTCATGTGTACTTTAAGCAAGAACGTTTATCTCACTGTATTGAAGCCAGAATTCAGGCCTGGCGCTATGCCCGTCAGATGGAAAGTCAGGCAAGGCTTCATAATATCTACAAGGATATGGCAGAAATCCGCATTTATCAGGCTAAGCAGAGTAACCCCCAACGCTACATTCCTAAAGCCCGTCGCTGGTTGCAGTGGGCGTTGCCTCTGGCTGTGCGCTTGGACCGTCAGGTAGGCTCAAGCCAACGCCAAGACAAGATTCACAACTGGCAAGCTGACTGTGACACCCTGCTACCATAACAATACGCTAGGACTGCCAGACCAATGCTCCATCCCGTCGCACCATCTCCAACGGCAACCCCTGCGTCAACCGAACCAAGGCCTGGCGCCAAATCCCCACCTCCCCCACCGCTGCTTCACTGGTGAGCGATGTCAACAGCAGCAACGCCACCAAAATGGCATCTCGCCGCTCTCGACAGGCGAGTCCCTGACGAGCCAACAACGTCGCCAGTGGCACGGCTAAGTCCAACCGTCCCCCCTCCGACACCATGACCAGCCTGGGTTGGATCTCTGCCAGCAGTTGGGCACCGATCCTGACCGTATCCTCCCAGGCCAGGGCAAACTCTGAATTGCCTTGCTCAGACTTTAATAGAAGGCACAACGCCGTCCCCTGAATCACACAGTGAAACGAGTCCAAGGCACTCAGTCCATTAGCAGGGTTTTCCCATTGAGCGATCAGTTTTTCCACATCGGGTTTGAATACAGAAAACGGCTCATCATTCAAGATTGAAACCGGTTTATCCCAGCGATCTGTCCATAACACCATGGGCCGATAAGGGTCGTTCCGGGACTGAGCTATCATCGCTTCGGCAAAACACCAACCCCGACTCAGATATCCGTCCCCTTCTTTCCGCAACGCCAGGGTGCTCACCTGGGGCGACAGCAGCAACTCCCCAATCCCTTGCAAGGCCTGGGTAAACTCCTCTGCTTCAGCCGGGGTTTTGGGGTCTTGCGGTAAGCAGGCATAATCATACCAGAAGCCAATCCTCGCCAAAATTCCCTGTCCATCCTGCCAAAGCTCTTCGGCATCGGCCTGAGACTCGGCGTCACACAGACAGCGAAACAACAAATGGGCTGCCTGCAACGTGCCTTGCCGTCGCAGCGAGGGAATCTGCTTCAGTCGTTCTTGGGCCACTTCAGGACCCACCCGTTCATCGGAAATCACTTCAGCAATCATGCTAAGATGCTGTGCCAGTCGCTTCAGGGCTGCCAGTTGGGTTCCATCGGGGTCGGGATCGGTCTGACTTCCCCAGCGATGAGAGATAAAGACAAAATGCCAAAGGTGATCGGGGGAGGTCCAAGTTTCGGGGGGTAAATCCTGACAGCGGGCTAATTTGGGTAATGCCAAGAGAGTGCGTCCACTGATATAGCGATAGGGTTGAAGCTCGGTCGGTTGACATGGGGTCATTTCATCAGATTGGGGATAGAACCGGCTCTACATTGACAGGCTCACCCTGAACGGGCAAGGCCCAGTGTTGTCTATGTTGAGGAACCCTCGACACAACTAACTCCTGGAAAGGGTCGGGGTGATGTGTAAAATTCCCGCTGGGGCTAATCTTGTAGGGGTTTGTGAAACCCAGTGAAAGTCTTGAGTCAAGTCGCCCCGGTCAGGGGCGATGGAGGGGCAGCAGCAGTAGCCGGAGAGAAAGAGAACAAGGGGACCCTCTCAAGTCAGCTCTGCCTATCTTAGGGGCAGAGCTGACGCGAAAGCTTCAGGGGCAGACTGGTCATGGCAGCAGCAAGCCCTCGCCGGGGGGTGCTCGGGAAAAAGAGAAGGGGGTTGCTGACCGTCGCGCCAATTTGACAAGATAAATAGGTGACCGAGCCAAGTTGAGAGAAGCCCCCGATGAGCGAGTTCAGCAGCCAAGGACTATTCCGACCCCAAGTTCAAAGAAGTCTAGAGAAAGCCTATAGCCTGGCCTGTAGCAAACCCAACTTATCATTCTCTCAATGTATGGGTAACAGTTTTCGCCAAACCGTTGCCCGTCTGTTCTCCCATAAGCAAATGACCCAAGATGTGATGCTATCGAGACATATCGAAGCGACAAGGGAACGAGCCTCAGCCACAGAAGGGGACTATGTGATTGCCGCCCAAGACACCACCTATTACAACTACTCAGGACACAAGGAGATGTCGGGGCTAGGGGTAATCCAAGGAAAAGTCAGAGGAGTCATACAACACAATGTCCTCCTGGTGAACGAGTCCGGTCTGCCCTTAGGACTGTTAGGACAACAATATTGGACTCGAAAGGGGGGACTGAATCTAGCCGAAGGAGAAAAAGAAAGCTGTAAATGGCTCAAGGGGCTAGATGCCATCAATGAGCAAGCGAGGCAATCGAGCAAGTGCTTTGTCTCAGTCGAAGACCGAGAAGGAGACGTGTTTGACCTGTTCAAAGCTCCCCGAGAAGACAATGTCGAATTCATCGTCCGGGTGTATCAACAGCGAAACTTGGAAGTCGCCTCGAGCCAAGTGGTGGCTAAACTCGCCGAGATTCCCGAGGAGTTGGAAGACTTTGGCTATGAACGGATACGGATTGAGCGTCAAAACCGAGAAGTGGAGGTGACTCTTCGCTTAAGAGCTGGGGCGGTCAACGTTTATCCGGAGAAAAAGTTAAGTCCCAGAAAGCATAAAACGCAAGGTTTATCCTTGGTCGTCGCCGAGGAAATCCGTTGTGTCGACGTGAAAACCCAGGAAGAGCTGTCCCCTACCCAAGAAGCGGCTACTTGGTATTTATTGACCAGTCTGCCAATTGAGACCCGAGAGCAGGTGATACGGGTAACCCGCTTTTATGCCCTCAGATGGCAAGTCGAACGCTTTCATTACACTCTCAAGTCCGGAGCCTTGAATGTGGAAAAATTACAGTTTGATGATATCCATACCCTAGTCAACGCCTTGAGCTTTTATTCAGTGGTCGCCTGGCAGCTACTGGCCCTGACTCATGGGATTCGGGAAAATCCTGAACAATGTGCCCAGGTGGTGTTTGATTCGGAGGAGGTGACCTTGTTAGAGAAGGTCTCCTCTCAAAAAATCGTTTCTCTTGGTCAGGCCGTCTTAGCCTTAACTAAACTGATTGGCTTTGCCCCGTCGAAAAAACAACCCTTTCCGGGAGTGAAAGTGCTGGCCACGGCTCTGGACCGCTTTTTCTTTATGAAGCTAGCTTCTCTGGGGTCTTCCGGGGTTGAGAGCTAGAGGTCTTCTGGACTTGACACAGGTTTTGTGCCAACGACCGCTCTGGTCTCGGTCGCTTTTAAGAGTCTCAACCCGGTCGAGTTCCCCAATCTTGAACCCGACCTTCTGTATAATGTCTTACCGTGGGCTCCCTCATCCGGGAAAGTCACAGCCGTGGCTCGGATTTGGCGTAAAGTTGGGTTAATCTTGGGTCGGGCTAGTGGTCTGGCTAGTCAATCGCCCCCTCAAGTGACGGTTTGGCTCAAGATTTTCACTCGACCTGATAAACCCCTACAAGATTAGCCGCTGGGGAGAGGCCAAGGGAGTTCCCCCTCTTCCCCTCAATTACGATGATTATTATCATAATGAAGCCTTGCCCCCGCCCAGAGAAGTTTTTCTCGTAGCGTTTTGAAATAAGAATAATCGTCTCGTAAAATCAAAAACTTAGCCTGACAATCTGCCATTTTCACATCTACTCGTTGCCCCGGCCAAATTGCCGTCGCCAACGCACCATCCATCCAGAGTTTCGTATTTAAGTCCCGGTCTTCCAGGGGCCAAATACTCACCACCACCCCCGGCGGCAAAATCAAGGGACGACTGGCTAAACTGAGGGGACAAATGGGAGTCACCGCGATCGCATTCATCCCGGGGTGCATAATCGGGCCATTCGCCGATACCGTATAACAAGTCGACCCCGTCGGCGTGGCTACCAACAAACCGTCCCCCTGATACTGATCGACAATTTCCCCATCAATTTCCATCTCCAGAATCGACGTCAGCATCCGATCCACCGCCGCTGGTTTAATGCACATCTCATTCAGAGCCAGATAGCGATCGCTCACCGGTTCTCGATTGAGGCGATCGCCCTCAAACAGAGCCGCCTCCAACATCATGCGAGACTGAACCGCAAAGCGATCCTCCAACAAACGCTCCCAAACCCCTTCCGTCTCCTGAAAACTATCAAAGGGTTCCGTCAAAAACCCCAAATGTCCCCCCACATTCACCGCCAACAGGGGAATCCCCTCCGGCGAGAGATGACGGGCCGCCGTTAACGCCGTTCCATCCCCACCCAAAATAATCCCCAAATCAATCTTCTGAGTCGATGACGCTAAAAACACCGGATAGGGGTTATCCTTGGCACCACTGGGGCCCAACAGGACATGACAGCCTCGCGCCTCTAATTCCTTGGCGCAGCGTTCGGCCCAAGATTTCGCCGAGGAATCTCCCGCTTTATGGGCAATAATGACCTGTTTCAGTTGCACCGTCGATCGCACTCCTTTAACAATAGATCATGGAGAATGGGCAGAGGTTAACGCCTTTCGAGTCAGGAGAGACCCCTAAAACTCAGACCAGGATTCCACAGTTCCGAACCTTGGCAGAGACTCATCCATGGGGTCTGTCAGTATTGAACCATAGGGCTGAAAACGCTCCCGTAACGTCGAGCCCGTATAGCCCGTCGCCAACCAAACCAGGGCCCGCACCCCATCGCGAATCGACTTATCAATGGGTTCAGGAGCAAATTCCGAAGGAATCGAAACCGGGCGGAAACTGATGTCCCGGCTTCCCAAGACAATCTCACCAATGGCCGAGGCGCGGCGCATATGATAATCCGAGGTAATCAAATAGACACTGCGGATCTCCTGCGATCGCAACTTATCCACCAGCGTCGTGAAATTCGTCACTGTATCCACTGCGTCATAATTCAAATAGAAGCGTTGGCGAGGAATCCCCGCCTCCGCAAACACCCATTCCGCATATTCCGGGTTACTTCCCCCCGACACCCAAACCTCCAACTCCGGATGAGTGCGAGCAAAATCCGCCGCAAACACCTCGCGTTCCGGCGAACCTCCCAGAACCAGAACCGCCTGGGGAACCCGAGTCCAGCGTAAATAGAGACGAAAGCCCCCCCAACCCAACCCGAGTAACATCGCCAAGAGCCAAAGCCTCAGCCCCAGCTTTAGGCGGCTGAATCGCGGTTTTGGCTCAGGTTTGGCATAGTGACAACCTAACTGCATCAACAACCGCCCTCCCTAGCGTTTGTCTCGGGGAACAAAGACGCGATCGCGCTGTCCCACATAGATTTGAGTCGGGCGGAAAATGCGGTTTTCATTGAGTTGTTCCTTCCAATGGGCCAACCAACCCGCCACCCGGGCGATCGCAAACAACGGCGTAAACAGATCCGTGGGAATCCCTAACTTGCGGTACACCAAGCCAGAATAGAAATCCACATTGGCATAAATCCCCTTCTCACCCAGGCGATCTTCCACCAACCGTTCCAACTCCACCGCAATCTCATAATAGCGATCGCCCCCAAAGCGATCGAACATCTGCTCGGCCAGGTCTTGTAAAATGTTAGCCCGAGGGTCTTTCACCTTATACACCCGGTGGCCAAAGCCCA
Organism: Phormidium yuhuli AB48; assembly: GCF_023983615.1. Taxonomy (GTDB): domain Bacteria; phylum Cyanobacteriota; class Cyanobacteriia; order Cyanobacteriales; family Geitlerinemataceae; genus Sodalinema; species Sodalinema yuhuli. The sequence goes on from NZ_CP098611.1 coordinate 2,876,002, forward strand.
TAATCTTGCGTTTTTGGCGAATACAATTATCCAAATAGGCGGCTGCATTCTCCACCGCACCAATCTCCTCCAACATTTCGATCACCTCCTCATTGGCCCCACCATGAAGGGGCCCACCGAGCGTTCCCACCGCCGAAGCAATCACGGCATAGGGGTCAGTCAGCGTAGAAGACGTGACCATCGCCGAGAACGTTGAAGCATTAATGGAATGCTCCGCGTGCAGCATTAAGCAAACATCAAACACATGGGCCGCCAGGGGATCTGGCTCCTGTTCCCGTAACATATAAAGAAAATTCGCCGCATAGCTGAGATCATCGCGAGGCTGAACCGGGTCATTTCCCTTACGAATCAACTGGAACGCCGCCACCATCGTGGGAATTTTAGCCAGCAAGCGAATCACCGCATTGCGAATATAGATAGGATCATCCAACGCCCGCCGAGAATAGAAGAGCCCCAACGCTGCCGCCGACGCTTGCAGCGCATCCATGGGGTGTCCACTTTCGGGAAAACATTTCATCATGTCCCGAATCCGGTACTTAATGCGGCGGTGGTAGCGAATATCATGCTCAAACGCTTCCAACTCCGTCTGACTGGGTAACTCTCCCCAGATCAGCAGGTATGCCGTCTCCAAAAAACTACTATTTTGGGCTAAATCCTCAATACGGATACCGCGATATTCCAAGATGCCCTGCGTACCGTCAATATAACTGATACTAGACTTAGCGGCTGGTACACCTTCTAAACCGGGTTTGTAGAGATCGACCGACATAGAACCCCTCGTTAAGACAACGTGCGTAATACTTCAGGCTGCTATTCTCCCATGAATCTCCCCAAGAGGATGTCATGGAATGCTTTTAATTGCCCCATCCAGCCAAAAAACAGCCCGGAGACAACCGGCGACTCAAATCAGCGACCAAAATCCTGCCGAGCGCCCCGTTTACATTATCATACGGGAGATTTTCCTGGCATCTGGCTCAAACAGACCAGGACAACCCCAAACTCACCCCCCTAAAATAATTCTACCCCCTGTTCCCTGTTCCCTCCTCCCCTCCATGCCCCTATCCCCCCTCCTAGCCGCCAGTTTCATTCTTCTTGCCAGTGCCCTCTTAGGAGGACTGCCTCTCCTTGGGGCGATCGTGCGCTGGGTGAGTGACGAAGACCTCAGCCAAACGGGAACCGGCAATTTAGGGGTCTCCGCCGCCTTCTACCATGGAGGAACCCCAGCCGGAGTCTTGGCCGTTCTCTCAGAAGCCGCCAAGGGCATTCTCGTCGTTCTCCTGGCCCGTTGGTTGCTGCCCCAACTCCCCAGCTTTGAACTCTTTGCCTTGATTGCCCTCGTCTTAGGACGCTATGGCTTTAAACAAGGGGCCGGAACCACCAACACCGTTTGGGGAATCGTCACCCATGATTGGCGCATTGCCCTCTTTGTTGCCCTCATTAGCGGGGCCAGTTTCACCCTGATTCGTGAACGTCAAGCGGGGCGTAACCTTTCCCTCGCCTTACTTCCTGCCATTACCTGGATGCTCTATCCCCATAGTCCCGGACGGCTATTAGGCAGCCTGGGACTCAGTTGTGCCTTATACGCCATTTATCAAACCATGTCCGACGATCTTGATTTACCCCTAGGCGGCGCACAGGCTGACACCCGCAAACTCTTTCGCTTTTTCCGAGCTGATCGAGTCCTGTTGAGTCTCGATCGCCCCCTAACCCCAGAAAAAGTAGGACTCAAAGCGGCCAGCCTCTCCCAGCTACGACGTTGGGGCTATCCTGTCCCCCCGGGTTGGGTGTTTCTCCCCGGAGACGATTCCCAACTCTTCGCCGAAGCCCTAGAGGTGAGTCCCGATCGCCCCCTGATTGCCCGTTCCTCCGCCCTTACAGAAGATAGCGAGCTAGCCAGCGCCGCCGGACAGTATGAAAGTGTCGCCAACCTCACCAGTCCCGCCGCCCTAGAAGAAGCTATCGATCGCTGTCTAGCCTCCTATGACACCCCCGCCGCTGTGCAATATCGCCAGGAACGGCAACAGCAGGATGAGGAGGAGGACTCCGCCCCTGGGGGGGCTATGGCGGTGTTAGTTCAGGAACAAGTGGCGGGCGTCTTTTCTGGGGTCGCCTTTAGTCGTGATCCCGTATCCCGTTGCGGGGATGCCGTCGCCATCGAAGCGTTACCGGGAGAGGCGGCCCAGGTCGTCTCAGGACAGGTGACCCCAGAACGCTATCATGTCAGCGTTTCCTCAGAGTTGGCGACCCTCGATTGGCGATCGCCCGCCACGGGACAAGATGAACGCTTAGTCGTCAGTGGGGACTCAGGAGATGTGCCCCTGAGCCTGTTACGACGGGTAGCCGTTCTGGCGCGACAATTGGAACAGCGGCTGCAAAATGTCCCTCAAGACCTGGAATGGAGTTATGACGGAGACCGCCTCTGGGTGCTGCAAGCTCGCCCCATCAGCACCTTATTACCCATTTGGACGCGCCAAATCGCCGCCGAGGTGATTCCCGGTTTTATTCGTCCCCTCACCTGGTCCATTAACCGGCCCCTCACCTGTGGCGTCTGGGGGGAAATCTTTAGCATCGTGTTGGGCGATCGCGCTCACGGACTGGATTTCAGCGAAACCGCCACCCTCCACTATTCCAGTGCCTATTTCAACGCCTCCCTCCTCGGGGATATTTTCCGACGCATGGGACTTCCCCCAGAAAGTCTGGCCTTCCTCACCGAAGGGGCTTCTATGAGTCGCCCCTCCTTGCGGTCTACCCTAACCAACCTACCGGGCTTACTGCGGCTGTTGCGTCGTCAGTGGGTCTTAGAACAAGAATTTAACACTCAGTACCAGCGTGAATTTTTGCCCCTATTAGAGACCTTAGAGAGTCGGCCCGCCTGTCGCTTCACGGGCGATCGCCTGATTCCCCAACAGTCCCCCCCAAAACTCCTAGAGCGAATTCAAGATATCTTACAAGGCTTAGAAGGGGTCACCTATTACAACATCCTCGCCCCCCTAGGCTTTGCCGCCAAGAAAGCCATTTTCAAAGTGGATGAAGCCAGTTTAGACAATCAGCACATGCCGGAAGTCGCCGCCCTAGCCGCCCTAGAAAATATCGCCGAGTCGGCTCGCAATCTCCTTCCTGAGGGGAGGTTGGACGTGGTGGAATTATTTGTCTACCTAGCTGAAAGTAACGATGGTCAGGAAATTCTCAAACAATTGGAAGTGTTTTTAGAGGAGTTTGGGTATCTCAGCGAAGTGGGGACTGATATCGCCGTGGCCACCTGGCGGGAGGACCCACGCCCCGTCCGCGCCTTGTTTGCTCAATTAGTCCAAACAAAGGATTTGCCCGCCTCCCCTCGCTCTAAGCCGTCAACATCGAAGGCGGGTCAAGTACAACGGGCACTGAACCTCAAGGGAAACGTCGCTCAGGTCTATGGTTGTTTGCTGGCCGAGTTACGTTGGAGTTTCCGCAGTTTGGAACAACAGTGGCTCGAATCAGGGGTATTGCGGGAACCGGGGGATATCTTCTTTTTGGTATTCCATGAAGTGCGCGGCCTCGTCGAGGGAGATAATCCTGATTTATTGGCATTAGTGCCTGAATTGGTGGCCCAACGGCGGGCCAAATGGGAGCGCGATCGTCAACGAGCAGACCTTCCCTATGTCACCTATGGCAAACCCCCCATGACCTTATTAACCTTTTCCAGCCAACCGGCACAATTGCAACTTTCAGGGATTGGTGCGAGTGCGGGACAAGCAGAAGGGCCCGTAAAAATTGTCCGACAACTAAGCGATGGCTTACAGTTACCGCCTCACACCATCTTAGTCGTTCCCTATACCGACTCGGGCTGGATGCCCTTGTTAGCCCGGGCCAGCGGTTTAATTTCCCAGGTTGGGGGTCGCCTATCTCATGGGGCGATCGTGGCCCGGGAATATGGAATTCCAGCGGTGATGAATGTGGCCAATGCCACGAATCTGCTCAAAGATGGCCAACGAGTTCGTCTTGATGGCGAAACGGGAACCATTGAGATTCTCTCATAACCCCTTTCATTCCCTGACTTGAACTGGCATTGAGCGTAATCCGTTGTTACCCTAGAAATAGCTAGACCCCCATGAGATCAGCCTTCACGAATCGCTCAGCTTTTATCGTGTTTATTCTCATCGAGGCCTTAAGGACGCCAACCGGATCTCTGGGGTAGTAATGCGTCATTGCGCCTCGGTTCCAGCCCTAAGGAGGCCCCTATGAAATCCAGCCTTTTCGCCATCACTGTGATTATTTTAGGTGTTATGGGGTCTAGTGCCCCCGCGATCGCCGAGGAGGTCCAACCGTTAGAGTTTGATGAAAACGTGAGTACCCGGGTTGAGGACTTACGACTCCATGAAATTCAGACAACCCCTGAACCTCAAGAAGGATTACAACTCCCTCAACTCTCAGACCGGCTCAATTTTCAGGGACTGGTCTTTGACTCAGTGACAATTCAACTCAATGATCCCGATCGCCTGCCCCAAGAACAAAGCAGTCAGTTTAACTTACGCTTGGCCATCGATGACCGTCAGAGCCAAGAGTAAGTGATCAGGGATAGAGTCCTTGCCAACGGCGCGATCGCGCCTCCACCTCTGACCAATTTTCAGCAGCCAAGTCCGAGGGAGGAAACAGGTCTGTTGATACACCAAGGGCCACGGCCCCAGCGTTCAGAAAAGCTGGGGCCGTTTCCCATGTGACCCCCCCCGTGGGAATCAGGGGAATTCCCCTCAAGGGGACTTGCAAACTGCGTAGATACTGAACTCCCCCCATCGCCGAAATGGGAAATACCTTGACGGCGGTGGCGCCAGCCTGCCAAGCCTGAATAATTTCCGTCGGGGTTAGGGCCCCGGGAATCATGGGGACCCCAGCCGCCATAGCCTGTTCCAGGAGAGGGAACTGATAATGGGGACTAAAGAGGAATTGGGCCCCGGCGGCGATGGCCTCCTGCAACTCCTGAGGGGTCATCAGGGTTCCCGCCCCCACCTGACAATGAGGGAACCGCTCCCGTAGCCGTTGAATCAGGCTTGTGGGGCGATCGCTTGTCCAAGTCACCTCAAGATAGGACAGCCCCCCGGCGATGGCCGCCCCCGCCATCCGTTCCCCCAACCCCAAGGAGGGGGCGCGAATGACCGCGATTACCGGTTTTTCTTTCAAGCCCTCAAGCCACCGCCAATCCCTCACGTAAACCTCTTGCTCGCGTGGAAGCCCCGTGTCTTTAGACCGGGGAGGAAACGCGACCGGGGGACTTTAGTCCCCGTCAATCTTTCAAGCATAGGCGTAACCATCCTTCCTGTGAATAGGTTTGCAGTATTTGTGGCTGATGCCTGCCACCCGTACCGAAGCGGTGGTAATATCAAAACTACCAGACGCACGGCAGAGAACCCGTCCTACATAGGAGCCAATTTTCTTCCCCGCTGTGACCGTAGCCGTCACCATGTCGCCAGTCTGAAAGCCTTTATGAATTTGCCTCCTGGAGCGGTGACGAGTAGGGAATCCGTACTTATTCGTCCCGCACATCTGACGGGTTCCATGCCCCTTGGCTAAAATCAGCAACGGTTTTGACGTCAGAACTTCCAGTGATTCGACGGGTCCAACACAGGCAGCATCAAGCCAGTGAGCTTTAGGTAGGTTGAGCCTCAGTCGATTGAACTTCGTTTGTCCCCCCGTTCCTGTAGTGACTGGGAGTCCTGTTGCTTTGAGAGCCCTGAACAAAGCCCATCGGGTCGAGTTAACGGCCGCCGCATCTTTAAGGGGTGATTTGGCCTGCCCCAGAAGACGACTCAGGACATCAGGCTGGCCCGATAAAAAATCCCGAATGTCCCCATGGCCTTTGGCTTGATTGCATGAGTGGCAAGCCAGGGTCAGGTTAGAAACCCGGTCAGAGCCCCCCTTAGACCGGGGCTGGATATGCTCAACTTCAAGGGGTACATGTTGAGCACCACAGTAAGCACAGGTTCTGCCCCACTTCTGCAACAGGTATTCCCTGACTTCATAGCCTTGTAATACTCCCTGCTGATACTCAACACCTGAGATCTCAGGGTTTTCCATCAATTGCAGGTCGAACCGTACTAGCTCTTGAGCTATGCTGCCAACTGGGGCAAGTCTGCGGAATCGGTTAACCCAGGTCATTAGAGTATCTACTCGATGCTGCAAGCTGGGAGCTAACCAACCTTCGGGACGAGTCCGATTCAAGAACCGAGCTGGTCGATATCGGGTCTTGCGGTTTCGTCGAGAACGTCGGAGTTGACGACGGGACAGCAGTGCTTCCTTAATCTGCTGTCCTCGGTGCTGCAACTCGGCAGCAAAGATAATATGATTCCCTTGCTTCAAGGCAATTCCAGTGACTTTAGAGCCTGGGTCTAGTTTGAGTTCGAGGGGTTCAGGATTAGCGTCAACCTCCTTGTTGAGAATAATGGTGAATGGGTAGCGTCGAAATACCGATGCTTTCCCCGCTTTGAGTAGTGACCGTGCTACCCCGGGCTGGCAGGGTGTCAGGGGCTTGCGGTTGCTATCTAAAACGAAAACATGGTTAGACATTGTTGCGTCTGTTCTGATTGCTCGTGACGTTTGCTTCGCTAATGTTCAGAGTCGGTACTTTCCAAATCGCACTGTCTTAACCCCTTAAAACTGTTTAACGATTTGGTTCTAGTGCCGGGAACTAGCACGCATTCCCGGGTAGGAACTTTAACGCTTGCTCTGAACGTAGCCAGTTAAGGCTTAAGCTGGTCAGCTACCTGAAAGCGGGAGGCACGAAGCCCCCGTGCTTCAGCCGGGGGTGCTGACAACTTCCCTTACAGCTCCCGGCAATCTACACGTCAGGACACATCGATTGATCCCCGTCTTGAATCGTCGGATTCGTCCTTAAGTAATCCTCCAGCCAACTACATCCGAGGGTCATTAGGGTTCCCATCTCTATCTCCTCAATGGACTCGCGCATCTCTTCGAGAGGATCGAGATCCCAGAGAATTAAGGTGCGATCGGCACTGGCTGAGATTAATTTCTCACCATCCGTACTAAAATCCAAGGCCCGAACCCAATTTTGGTGAGCTGACAGAGTCTTCAGTAAATTACCTTGTACATCCCAAAGACGCACCGTATCATCCTTACCGGCAGAAGCCAGTAGTTGACTATCCCGATTAAACGCCACATCCCAAACCCAATCTGTATGACCCTTCAGGACAGCAGCAGGTGTTGTCTCGAACTGGCCATCCTGCCATCTCCAGATGCGAATCGTGTTGTCACCACTAGCGGTCGCCAGATACTGACCATCAGGACTAAAGCTTAAGGCATTAATCCAGCCATCATGAGCCTGAAACTCTTGCAGCAAGTCCCCATCAAACGACCACACTTTGACGTGTCCTCCCCCTCCAACAGACACTAGTCCCTGATTATCCGGTAAAAATCCCACATCCGTAGCTTCCGACTCATGCACCTCATGAAACTGTTGTAAGATTTCCCCGTCACTCAAACGCCAGAGAATCAAGCGCCGTTCAGCCCCTGCCGAAGCCATTAACTCACCATCTTCTGATACAGCAAAGTTTTTCACCGTAGCATCATGGCCTTCAAACAGGCGCACCGGCTCACGTCCTTCTCCATTGAGCAAGGCTGGCAAATCCCACAGTTGTAGCGTGCTGTCATAGCTAGCGGTAATTACAAACTGACCATCGGTTGTAAAGTGAGACGCACGCATTCCGGCAGTATACTCAACGGTTTGTAGTAACTGTGCTCCATCTTCCTGCCAGATATTCAGGGTTGTATCCGCTACGGAACCAATGAGATTGTCCGGACTAAAGCGAACCCCCTTGACTCCAGTGCGGTGGCCTTGGAGAATTTCCACCACGGCCCCTTCAATACTACGCAGGCGCACTGTAGCATCGTCGCTTCCAGAGGCGATAGTTGTGCCATCAGGGGCAAATTGCACGCTACGAACACTAGCATCGTGACCACTAAAGGTTCGTAGGAGAATCCCCTGAAGATTCCACAGTCGTACCGTATCATCATCACTCCCGGTGACTAGCGTTGTTCCATCAGGAGAAAAGCTGACACTACGCACCCAGTTATTATGGGCCCGCAACGTTTGATAGGGCTGACCATCCAACTCCCAAATAATGACGGTGTTATCAGAACTCGCACTGGCGAGATAGGTCCCATCGAGAGACAAATCAATATCCCAAACCTTATCACTATGGCCGGCGAACACTTGAATCGGCAGTAGAGGCTGATCTTGGGCCAGGGGATTTTCACGAATGTTGACAATTTCTGGAATATCAATCGGCTCGGGTATGGACGCCTCCTCGTCAGAGTCCTCATTATTCATCTCCTCTGACCGGCCACCCGTCGTTCCGACCAACGCCTCCAAGGACCATTGTTTGACGAACGTATCATGACCTGATGTAAACAGCGTGCTACCATCGGCGCTAAAGATCATGTCATTCACATCCCCCTGATGAGCCACAAATGACGCTTTTAGGCTGCCGTCATTATCCCAAATCCAGACTCGTCCATCGACATCTCCCGTGACAATGTAAGCTTCCTGGGGGTGAACCCGGACTGCTCGCGCACCCGCGTTATGGTTTAACGTTTTCAGCAGTTCACCATCCTCAACTTGCCAAATTTTAGCGGTTCCATCTTGGGAGGTAGAAATGATGCGATCGCTATCTGGAAAGATATCTACCTGTCGCACATTGTCGTCATGCTCCAAAATCTGCTTAACACTACCATCAATGTTCCAAATTCGCACCGTACTATCATCGCTCGCTGAGACAAGAAACTCCCCATTGGGAGCATAGCGAATACGATTAATCTGGTCTTGATGACCGTTGAAGCGGTTTCGTTCTTGGACGTTATAGACCGCGTCTCGTAATGTATCAAAGGTTTGCACTTGGAGTTCAGCAGGAAAGTTTTGACCACTTTTGAGATTTGAGGCCGCTTGGACTGCAAATTGCAAGGCTTCCAAATCATCATCGGTAAACTTACGAGCTTGGGCCAAGGCCACCAAAGCCCGGACATTTTGCTCTCGGGCCAAATTTCGCTGCTGCACGGCTTCGGACCGTTCTTTGACGGCTACCACCGCCAAAACTAAAGTGACTACCAATCCAGCTGCAACCCCGGTTATCGTTGCCTTCTGCCGTTTTGATTGTTCCTGACCACTGGCAATCACATATTGAGTTTGCAGGGAAGTGGGTTTGGGGTCCTTACCTTCACCCATCCCCAACCAGTGCTCGGCTTGTTTGAGGTCATCTCCCCGCAAGGCATAGCTAGGATTGCGTTTTTTGCTATCCCATTCTAAAGCCCGTTTTTGCAACCGGGTATGGGCTTTTACATGGTCTAGGTCTGTATCTAAGGTAGACAGGAGTTTCGGGAAAGCTCCCTCAAACGTTTCAGGATCGTCATAGAAGAAAATCCAGTTCAGTTTTGCCAGTTCCGGGTGGACCTCATCATAGGAGACTTCTTTATGAACGATGGGAACCAACCGTTTATTGTTGACCACGGCATAGTCAACTTCTTCCCGGCATACCTGTGATGCCACTGAATCTGGACTGAGAACAAAAATAAAGTTGTCAGCCCCTTCAATTCCTCGATAAATTTCATCTCGCCAGTCTGAATTTAGGGGAATATTTTCCCAATCGACCCAGACCTCTCGTTTGGAATCGCCGAAGGATTTGTAAAGTTTTTGAACAAACTCTTTATCACGGCGACAGTAGGAAATAAATGCATCTGTCATGATTGGCACACCTGAATTCAATTAGTAACAAAACATCAATTTTGTTACTTGAGTATAAGTTGGGATTGTGAAAAGCTAAAGACAATCTGTTAGAGACATTGTCTAACAGTCAAGAAAACGTTTCCATTGGCTAGCTATTTACTTGGAGACATAATGAATCCATAGGTCTCCATCCGTGCCACAAACGCGACTCATCATGCCATAGGAATAGGTCAACCCCTCACCAGTGCGCTGGGTGTCATAGCCCCATTCATACCATTCCCCGTAGGGATCATTGACAATCCAGCCGCGATCGTTGTAACCACGAATCACGATGATATGTCCAGAAGCAGTGAACCAACCATGAACAATAATCGGGTTACCGGCCGCCAACCAATCCTTCACCTCACCCCATTTGGCATCGGGTTGAAAGTCATCTTGATACCCATAGGCGCGAACAACTTTCGCTAAATCCACAGGGGAGTGACGAGACAAGCCATTATCAAGACAATATTGATATAACTCATCCTCGAGTTGATCCCCCCATTGATTGAGATGAGGATGACCCAAATAGGCCAAACACATAGCCACACAGGTAACGTTACAAGACCCATGGGGATTATTGACATTATCGAGCTGCGATAAATAGGGAATTTGCAAGTTAACCTGGTTCGGCAGTCCAGGACTCAGGGTTTGAGTTTCGGGAGGTTGAGGAGGATTCCGCCAAAGGGTGGCGAAATCAGACTCTGGACCGATCAGTTCGGGATTTGTTCGTCCGAGTTCTTGTTCGAGATAGGCCAGGGCCGCATCTTGATGAGAGTGGCCTTGATAGTATTTGGCCACCTTAACTAAGGAAATGGTCATAAGGACTTAAAGAATCACCAGAATGATGGATTAAAGGCAAGCTTAGGTAACGGGGTTAACATTTAGCCATGATTCACGGCTGGCAAAAGTTTTTGAACCACTGGCCAAAAGTGATCCCAACCATTCAAACCGCCATTGACCGCGCGACGAACTCCTTTCCAATCTTGAGCCACGGCCCGTTGGTCTACGGAACGTTCCCAGAAATATTCCACGAGAATGGCGGAGGCGACTTCAGGATCAAGCGCAAGCTCTGGATCATCCAATAAAGGGACTCCAAGCTTATCGCCATAATGCTTATAGTTGGCACGACCCGTAATTTGGATAAAGCCCCGTCCGTGGAACCGAATCCCGTCTCCTGGCTGGGTATTGCCTAAATCGGAACGCCCTTCATACATTTCATGAAAGTAATTATTACCACCCCATTCGTTGATGGGTTGGAAGCCAGCCGTTTCTACTGAGATGGTAGCGAGGGCCGCGACAAGGGTGGGTTGGTTGAGAATGCCACGGGCCTCAAGTTTGTCAATGAGGGGAGGAAGATAAGTTTCTACATCCGAGAGTTTCGCCCCCATCAAATCTGCTGCTGTCTGGATATCAATCCAACGACTCGTGTCATTACTTAAGGGAACTTCTTGGACTTCAATGAGTTTTTTGGCGAAGGCTGGACCGATTTGATCCAGGGGCAGTTCAAAGGCCCGGGCGAAGCGTTCGATCGCCCCTTTGGTATTAGGACCATAGAGTCCGTCAGCCTTATCACGCAAAACCTTCAGAGCCCGTAACCGCACTTGGATCTGCTTAATCAAAGGCCGGTGTTTGGCGGCCTGGGTTAGGGTCAGGGTTTGGTTATTTTTGAGGAGGTCTTGGAGTTTTAACTCAGCGGGCCCAGTAGAGGCGGCTGCACTCCCATTACTGCTGGCTTTAACCGCAACAGTGCCTCCGTCAGGAAGGGGAGGGCATTGTCCGGGTTTGCCATCAACGTAGTGAATCCAAAGATCACCATTCGTGCCGCAGATATCTTTCATGTCTTGGTAGCCATAGACGAGCCCGGCCCCACTGGTGTAGGTGTCGTAGCCACTAGGACTCCATTTTCCATAGGGATCGTGGATAATCCAACCCTGATCACAGTAGCCGATAATGGTGACAATATGCCCTGAGGCGGTAAACCAACCATGGACAATACAGGGTTTTCCCTGCTCTAGCCAACTTTTGACCTCTTCCCATTTAGCATCGGCTTGGAAGTCATCTTGGTAGCCGTACAGTTGTAGAAGATGGGCTAAATCCGTGGGGGAATGGCGGGAGAGTCCGCGATCAAGCATGAACTGGTAGAGTTCATCTTCGAGTTGGACCCCGCTGCCATTAATCCCTGGATGACCGAAGTAGGCCATACACATTGCGACGGAGGTAACGTTACAAGACCCATGGGGGTTATTGACGTTATCCAGTTGGGTAAAGAAGGGAACTTTGAGGCGGACTGAGCCATCAGCACGCACATAACTGACAAGTGCCGGCGGTGGTGGTTTAGGGGCGGGCGGTGGCGGTGGCGGGGCGGTGGTGGTGGTAACTTGCCCGGCTACGTTTTGTCCGATGCTGGCTAGTTGCGGTGTCAGTTGTGCTTGGGATGGGGCGGGTTTGGCTTGAGCTTTGTTCTGGCTGCGCCAGATACGAATGAACTCAGAGGTGTCTGCTAATAAGTCCGGTCGGACCGCCTCAATCTGTGCTTGTAGCCGTTGTAAGGCTTTGACTTGGTGGGGTTCGTCTTTGTAGTACTTCGCGACATTAACGAGGGAGATGCTCATAGAGGTCCCTGAATCGTGGTAAGGATGCTAGACCCAGTCTAGCCGATGATTTGGGGCGCTGCCACATAAAAATTGCCGCTTGTCAATTTATCCGGGGGAATAATTTTCAGGCTGGGGGAGGATGATAGTCTTCCCCTAGCCTAAATGTTTTAAATGGCTTGAACTTGAGTTCCGGGTTCGGCTTCTAAGCTATCGCCGTGACGATCGCCATCGGTGTAGGCAGCTAAAACCACATCGCTGGTTTTGCCCCAGGCGATGTGACCTTGAGCGTCGAGGGCGATCGCCCCTAAGTCCCGCTGATTCTCCGTCGCCTCGGCAAAGGATTTCTCCATGGCGGCCTGCAAGGACATGCCATCACTGACGCGAATGACAATTTTGGCGGCTAAACACTCATCGATAATATCTTCACCAATGCCCGTACAACTGACGGCGGCCAGCCGGGTGGCATAATTCCCCGCTGGCATCGCTGAATCACTCACTCGGCCAATCCGTTCAAAGCCTTTGCCCCCCGTGGAGGTTCCAGCCGCCAATCGTCCCTCAGCATCTAGAGCCACCACGCCAATGGTTCCCCGGCCAGCGTTGTCATCCTCGACGGGTTCAGCAATCACGTTAGCCATACCGCGACGGAAATTATCTTGACGATCCTGCAACCATTCTTCCAGGCGATTATCGGTAATGGGGTCAGCAATGGGACATTGCAGTTCTCGGGCCAGTTCCGCTGCACCATAATCCGAGAGAATGCGATCGCGCTCCTGTTGCAGATAGTCCACTAGCTCAATGGGGTTTTTCACCCGCGAGACATTGATAACACCACTAAACTGCTGTGAGGTTCCATCCATCAGGGACGCACTCATGCGAACCTGGCCGTCAGACTGCAAAACTGAGCCAGTACCCGCATTAAAGCGAGGTTCATTCTCCAGCAACTGACAGCCTCGCACGACCGCGTCCTTAGCACATTTACCAGCCCGCAGTAGGCTATAAGCATCATCAAGGATGCCATAGAGTGTTTGTCGCAAGCCCTCGATTCCCCCTTTGCCCTTCAGGGAACTACCAGCCCCGCCGTGAATAATTAATTTGGGTTGCACCATTGAGTCGTACCTAAGTCCTGAGGATCAAAACATCAACGCCAATCTTAAAGCTTTAACCGGAACGCTGGCTGAAAAATTTGTCGGTTTGGAGTGCAATAGTTGTTGTATGTATTGGTATTGGTCTAACATTCGGATCAATTCTGCTTCTAGGGTCAATATGGGAAGAACATCCCCATCCCTCGTTGCAGGGGTCTTGATTAGACCATTCCGATGCTCAACGTCAATCCTCACAGTTACTTATGACAGTTAAAGCTTCCCTTCGCTCCTGGCTCGTTGTTCTCGTTATCGGTTTCGCTGTTTTGGCTGGCCCACAACAAGCCTTGGCTCACACCCTCGAAGCTCATTTTCAACCCCAGTCGGAGAGCTTGGAAATTCAAGCGATTTTTAGCACCGGCGAGTTCTATGACGGGGCTGATGTGGTCGTTCATCCCCCCAGCGAGTTTGAGGCTGAGGAAATTCAGGGCCTCACCGATGAGGATGGCCGCTTCGTCTTTGAACCGGATTATGACCTAGCAGGAGACTGGACCATCGAAGTGGGAGAGGGGAACCATTGGGACCTGTTAATTGTTCCCGTGGCCGATGGCCGCATTGGCTTTGATGAAATTACTCAACTTCATCCCGATTTACCCCACCATCACCACCACTATGCCTCGAATCAATTATTGGTGGCAGCGATCGCCCTCGGCTCCTGTCTAGCCAGTCGCCTCCTAGGACGTAAGTTAACCATTTAGAGATAGGATTAACCCCGCTGTCGTTTGACCCAGTCCAGGGCATCCTGGGGACTCTGGAGGCGGCCTTCAGCCTGGGCGATGGCAATTTCCGTCAGCCAATGGCCAATCTCGGGGCCCCGGGGGACTCCCAATTTCTCAATTAACTCTTGACCTTTGAGTAGGGCCTGAGGATGGGCAATCGAGTCATTTGGGTTAAGATAATGCTCAATATAAGGGGTGATCGTCTCTGGGGATAGACCAGAGGCTAAGCCATAGAGAACATAGGCCGGAAAATTTCCATTGAGGCGTTTAAACCAAAAATACTGCGATCGCACCGATAGCCCTCGTAAGGCCGCCTCTCCCCCAGCGTCTCGCCAGGCTTCTTTTAAGGCTAAAACCGCCCGGACCTCGGCACGGGAATACTTCAGACGTGCCAGGGTCTGTTCTGCCTCCGCTGGGGTCTCAGATAAGAACATCGTTAACTTGGTACTCATCACTAAGGTGGTTTTTAGAGTCGGCCGCAAGGGGGCCTGAAGTTCCAAAACTAATTCGGGCCAAGTCTGGGCCAAGTCTTGAAGCACCTCATCAATAGCACTCAACCGTTCTAAGGCTTGGGCCTGGGGAAACCAACCCGACAAAAGGCCATCCTGCCATGCTTGTTGCAGCCAATAGGTTCCTCGCTCATTCCCGAGAAGATAACCCAGTTCGGAGTTAACTCGTTCGGCGGCCACCCGAGTTAATAGGGGGGCAAGTTGACGAATCCCAGCCTGTGTCTGAGGGTGTAGGCTAAAGCCGAGTTGCGCAGCTTGACGATAACCCCGTAACAGTCGTAGGGGGTCAGCTTCGAGATTTTGCAGGGCGATGGTTCGTAACTGCTGCTGTTGAAGGTCTTGGTAGCCTTGCAGGGGGTCGATCAACTGGCGGCTGCGAGGATCATAGGCGATCGCATTCACGGTAAAGTCCCGTCGTCGTAAATCCGCCTCTAAGGACTCTCCCTCCTGCAAGGCAAAATCCACGGTCATATCAGGAAACACCACCCGGGCAATTTCTCGGCTAGCATCAAGAATGACAAATCCCGCCTGATACCGCTGTGATAACTGACGCGCCGCCTCAATCGCCCCCTCGGGAACCACAAAATCTAAATCTAGATAATCTGACTGTCGCCCCAGCAAGCCATCTCGAACAGCCCCACCGACTAAATACGCCTGTGGGGGTAAATCCTCTAGGGAAAAGCCCCAAGTCTGGGGGGAAAACACCGTCGGTTTCTCCTCACCCATGACCAGATCCTCCATGACCAGACTCCCAATTCCCCCCTCGCCCATCCGTGCGTTCCCCATAACCCAAACGATTTTGTCCCTGACCTGGGGCATTCTCGAATCCCCACGTTAAACTAGCAGAAAGTGCAAACATTCGTGCAAAGACGTTTATACCATGTGTATCTGTGTCAACTGTCATTATGTTGATCGCTGTGCCACCTATCATGAAGTGGAACATCAACATCAACAGTCTCATTTGACCAAAACTCCGGACTTTCAGCCCGTCGAACCCACCATCAACGTCAATATCCGCACCCCTGAGGGCGGCGATATTGAAATGGAATGGGATGTGGTAGGCTGTCAGAGTTTTAAGGCTGAGATGGGCAAATGGTCTAAGCTACGTCCTGGGGAACTCCTTCCCACCTAACCCCATCCTGTCCATTATTCCCTTAAGGGGTTGTATATGTCTGATCCCTCACCGCGCCGTCGCCTTGATCGTCTGCAAACGATAGCTCGTTTCAGCGGCGGCTTTCTGTTTGGTGTTATCGCTGCCTTCTTCTCACCCAATATTTGGGGGGTGTCTGTTTTAGCTAGTCTATTGTCAATTGGCTTGCTGGGATTATGCTGTGGTCTGCTGGCCGTTTTGTTTGGCGATCGCTTTTGGTCTTTTCTCAGTCGCTGGTTCTGATGGGACAAAAGGAGTAGAATCATGGGGATTCTGTCGTATTGATGTTCGTCATGAAGGTTTCTAAACACCTATGGAGGTTTGCTAGCCTCATCGCCGTCTTACTGGCTCTGACAGCTTGTGTTGAACCGTCCGATGACTCCAGGACAGCCCCCTCAGCCCCTGAGGAGGAGACCGTAGCCAACGACTCCCTTGAGTCGGGTTATCCGACTGAGGTGATTGATCGCTTCTTGGAACGTTGTACTGGAGGTGATCCGGCGATGCAACGCCCCTGCAACTGTGCTATTGAGGAACTTCAACAGCAGTACAGTTTTGAGGAATTTGTTGAACTCGAACGAGAGATTGAGGCAGGCCGTGATGATGGAACGGTTCTAGCGGACTTGTTCGAGGCCTGTCAGTAATCCAAACTCCTATGGCTATGGCCAGGGGGAATGGAGAGCCTAGAGAGATCGATGTTGAGTCCAGGCCTCGTACCACATTCGGGCAATTTTATCGTGGCCTTGGCGGTTGGGATGGATACCGTCAGCTAAGTCTTCAGGGGTTAGGCCGCTGTAAAGGTCGACAAAGATGAGCGGCTCGCCCTGGACTTGACGAGCCTGGATCTGTTGGGCGATCGCCTGGTTATAAGCAACAACCCGGGCATTGAGCCCGGGTTCGTCAATGGGAGGGATGGAACCAACGAAGATTTGGGCTTGGGGGCGATGATGAAAGAGCTCGTCAATCAGGCCCTTGAGACGATCGGGAGCGGTGTCGAGGTTATGGCCCTGGGCGATGTCGTTAGTGCCAATGATTAAGAGGATGACGTCCGGTTCAGCCGTATCTAACCAATCTCCCACTCGGCGGTGGAGTTCGTCGATTCGCCAGCCGGAATGACCTTGATGATTACGATCAGGGAGTTCGGGGGGACCGTTTTCCTGGCTACCTACAAACTCAATGCGATCGCCCCGTTCTTCGAGAGCCTGCCACAAACTGATGCGGTAGCCCCCCGGTACGTTATAGCCATCGGTGATGGAATCTCCTAGGGGCATGACTCGGATGGATGGCTGTTGGCTCACCATAGATGTTTCCGACGATGTATCAACGGTCTGAGACTCTACCCCAGGCTCAGGGGCGCTCTCTATGGTACAACCTGCCGCCACTAGCGGAAACAATACCCCGAGGACTCTAATTCTCCAACTCTGATGCGATCGCGATCGTCCCATAAACTCCCACGGCTGAGGGCCTTGTCTGAATCATGATCCATTATGGCTGATGCGCAAAGGGTAACTCCTCGTTGATGGCCGCGACTTCCTGTTCTTCCATCTCATTGACTTGTTGCAAATAGGGCAAAATGATTTTGCGCAGTCGTGAGGGGTAAAAGCGATGTAGGCTGACGTTGGGGGTGGCGGGGAAGCCTCGACGTTTTTTATGACGGCCCCCTGCACCAGGGTCGAAAATTTGGATGTTATGGTCGATGGCCCATTCAATGGGACTGTAATAGCAGACATTGAAATGGAGACAGTTAATCTCATCATGACTGCCCCAATAGCGTCCATAGAGGCGATCGCCCTTGGTTAAACAAAAGGACATTCCCAACGGATGACCCTTATCCTCCCCAGCGGACTCAGGATAAGCCGCCACAAAGAGAACTCGATGACGATAGGTGGAATGGAGTTGCTCAAAAAAACGTTTCGTCAGGTACTTACTCCCCCACCAGCCGAACTTATCACAGGTATTTTCATAAAATCGATACATCAGTGGGAACAGGGCCCGAGGAATTTCATCTCCAGTCAAGGTTTTCAGGGTTAAGCCAGCTTTAGCCATTGCCTTGCGTTCTCGCTTAATATTGCGCCGCTGGTTGGCATTAAAGGCCTTGAGATAATCGTCAAAACTCCCATAGCTGTCATTGTGCCAGATGTAGTTATGATGTCGCCAAGGGGAAAAGCCGCTCTCTTGTAGACGAGATTGCCAGGACGGGTCAACATAGAGAAAATGACAGCTACTGATTTGGTTGCGATCGCAGAAATGGTCGATTTCTGCGACCATGACCCCCAGCAGTTCCGCCTCATCTTCATCAGGTGCAATTAAAAAGCGATAGCCTTCAGCAGGAGTAAAGGGACTCATTCCCAAGAGTTTCGGGTAATAGGAAATGCCCAAACGCTCTGAGAGGTCTGCAAATTGATGATCGAAGACAAATTCCCCGTAACTATGGCCCTTGAGATAGAGAGGAGCGGCGGCGACGAGGGTGCGATCGCGCCAGACGGTTAAATGACAAGGCATCCAGCCTGCTTTTCCTGTCGCACTTCCAGAAGACTCTAGATTATGCAGCCAATCCCACTCAAAAAACGGTGATGTCAGGGGTTGAGCCAGGGGGTCCCAGGCCGCTTTAGGAATCTCTGCAATTTGATGAATCCAGGTGAAGGTATAGTTCGCAGCAGTTCTGTCCATGGGGCAAGGAGGAGACGGGAGCATCCCCCGTCACAAGCGTCAGGTTTCTCTTAGTGTGAACCAGAATTGATTTTTTGGCCAGGCGGCGATCGCCACAACCCCCCCCAACCCTCCCTTCGCCACCGCCTTCAGACCATCCACCTCACCGCTATTTGACCCCTATCCACGTATAACTACGCATTTTAGTTACTCAGTCTCAGAATTTTGCCTATAATTAGTGTAGAATTACGCAGGCAACGATTCATCTGGGGCGCTGTTTCCGGACGGCGTGAAGCATCTTCGGCATTGATTCAGCATTGATATCACCATGTCTAACCCTTTACCATTCAGGATTCATGTCCCCACTTCACCGTGATCCTTCCTTTCCCTACTGGCTTTTCATCCTTCTCTGGCTCGTTCTTGCCAGTGGAATCTGGGTCTGGGTGTCTCATATCGAACGTCAACGTCAACAAGCGGTTGTCAACTGCTTAGAAAAGGCGGTCGCAGCTCAGCCCCCCGATAGTCAACAAGATATTGAACAACTCTCAGCCAGCTGCACTCAACGCTGCATCCAGGGAGAACTGATGGGCTGTCCTTAAAAACGACCCTCCCAATCGGGACAATTCTCCCCATCCCAGCCATACGGGTGCATTCCGCAGACTAAGAGGGTGTCATCATACCTTTGTCCGTGATAATGCTGACAGCCGATGCAAGCAGGATGAGTTGTCTTGCTTGGATATACGTAGGTAATGTGGATAAATGGGTCTGAGTTCTCCCGGGGGTCTGAGACACCCCAATCTGGGGACTCCTCATCAAATAAGAGGAACTCCAATCCCTCTAACCAGTCGTCAAAGGTGCGATCGATGTCTTGAGATAGTTCATCCAAGGGGAACACCTCCCGTAGCTGCTGATAGACCTCATCAGACCGCTCTTGAGACCAAAGGACAGCCTCTTCCAACTGTTGGTCTAAATGATCCACCACGTTATCCGTCCAAGCTTCAATGGACTCAGCGGTTTGGATCACCGCTTCAGTCATAGTCTTTTCCAGGGTATTTACCCATTCAGTTAGCCAATCGTCCATGATTTATTGGTCTTGCTGCAAACGGCGCAATTCATCTTGAAGAGATTGCACCTGTTGATGTAGGCTCTCCACACCGGAGTCTGGGGCTTCCGTTGAGCTGGAAGAGACCTCGGGGGGCTCCTCATCATCATCGAGAATCTCAATGCGTCGGGGTTCTTTAGGGCCCGTCTCCTGGCGCACTTGAGGATTTCCACTTCCCTGTCGCTGGCCCTGATTCACCATCTCCTCGACAAAACGTCGGGCCTCCTCGGTGTTCATTTCCCCCCGTTCCACTAATTCATCCGCTAGCTTCTGGGCCGTTGCTCGTAACTCAATCAGTTTCTCACTTGCTTGTTCTCCAGCATAGGAGGCGAAACCCACCCCTAGATAAAATGCCTTCTGAAACAGATTGCCAAATCCAGCCATAGTTGTGATTGTCCTCGCTCCAGGGTGTTATGTCTCAAGCTTATCGCATCCTTTTGCGGTTGTGGGTCAGGGGCCCTAGTCGGGTAGGGGTAAATCTGTCGGTAGCCAAATGGAAAAGCGACTCCCCTGGCCCGGGGTTGAGTTTAAGAGCAATTTCCCTTGATGCTGTTTCACAACAATCTCGTAACTACTGGTTAGACCTAAACCCGTTCCTTTGCCAACGGGTTTGCTACTGTAAAAGGGGTCAAAAATTTTATCCTGTTTATCTAGCTCAATGCCAATGCCGTTATCTTCGATGGTCAGGGTGATGAAGTCCCGTCCCGTTTCATCGGTAGCTTGGTCAGTGGTGAGGGTCAAGGTGGGCTGATAGTCGCTTGAGGAGGACTCATCTGGGGTCTGTTCAACGCGCTCCTGTAGGGCATCCATCGCATTGCTGATGAGGCTAATCAAAACTTGATTAAGCTCGGCAATGTTACAAACGAGCGGTGGCAAATCCTGGTAATGTTTGATTATTTCAATCTTAAACGGGTTTAGGCTATCCTGTAATTGAGACAAGCTTAAGTCTAAGGCGTTGTCCAGATGTTCTCGGAGCTGGACTGATTTGATATCTGCTTCATGAAGGTTGCTAAAGGTTCGCAAGGATTTTACGATTTTTTCGATACGGATTGCACCGAATTTTATAGAGTTCAAAAGTTTGAAAAAATCTTCAGCAATATAGTCGAGGTCTAAGTCGTCTAGTTTGACGGCAACCGGGGACTTAGGCTGGGGATAAGCGGCTTGATAAAGATGAAGTAACTCTAGGAGTTCTTCCGTATAGCTTTGAGCATGGGGAAGATTACCCAAGATAAAGCTCACGGGATTATTAATTTCATGGGCAATGCCAGCGACAAATCGCCCCAAGGCAGACATTTTTTCCGTTTGGATTAAGCTAGCTTGGGTACGCTGTAATTTCTCTAAGGTCTGACTTAGCTGTTTAACATTACGCCGTAACTCCATCTGAGCAACTACTTGACGGCTGAGGGCCTGTAATCCCTGAATTTGCTCTGGGGTTAAGCCTCGCGGCTTAGTATCAACGGTGCAGAGGGTGCCGACGGCTTGGCCTCCAGGAGTCTGAAGGGGAGCGCCGGCGTAGAAGCGAATCTCAGGCATTCCCGTGACGAAGGGATTGTCGGCGAAGCGAGGATCTACTCTGGCATCGGGAACCACTAAAACGTTGGCTGGCTCAAGAATTGTATGGGCACAAAACGCCTGAGCGCGGGGGGTCTCTTCGGCGTCAATGCCCACTTTGGACTTGAACCATTGGCGATCGTGGTCGATGAGACTCACTAAGGCAATAGGAGTCTGACAGACATGAGCGGCTAAAAGAGTAATATCATCAAAAGCTTGTTCAGGCAGAGTATCAAGCAAGTTGTATTGCTCAAGAGCCTTTTGGCGTTCAGCTTCGTTCTCAGGATAGGGGGCAGCAGGCATAAACGGGATAAACCCTCTAGAAAGGGGGCGGTTCTTTGGCGATGGATTCCGTCAGAACCGCCGTTTTATCGGAGGATGTTTTCAGGAACCTCCAGGAGTTAGTTTAACGCATCGTGACAAATTCTTCGGCAGAACTGGGATGGATGCCTACCGTTGCGTCAAAATCGGCTTTGGTTGCCCCCATTTTGACGGCGATCGCCACCCCTTGGATAATCTCAGCGGCACTTTCTCCGACCATATGGGCCCCGAGAACGCGATCGCTCTGACTATCGACTACCAGTTTCATGAGCGTCCGTTCGTCTCGTCCCCCTAAGGTGTGGTACATGGGGCGGAATTTAGACCGGAAGATTTTAATGCGATCGCCATACTCTTCTCGGGCCTCGGCTTCGGTTAAGCCAACGGTGGCAGCTTCTGGGGAGGAAAACACCGCTGTGGGGATATTCTCATAACTCATCTGACGAGATTTGCCGCCAAAGTGGGTATCGGCAAAGACACGGCCCTCGTTGATGGCCACAGGGGTCAGGTTGACGCGATCGGTACAGTCTCCCACGGCGAAGATATGAGGTTCGGCGGTTTGGCTGTACTCATCGACGGCGATCGCCCCTTTCTTCACCTCAACTTTCGTATGTTCTAACCCCAATCCCTCTAAACGAGGCTTGCGGCCCGTGGCCGACAGGGTCACGGTATCGGCGACAATACTCCCCTCTTGAGTATCTAAATTCAGTTTCAGGGTTCCATCCCCTTGTTGCTCCACTGAGGTGATATTGGTGTTATTGAGGATGCGAATGCCGTGGTTGATCATTCCCTCTTGAATACAATCGCGCAAATCCTCATCAAAGCCGTTGAGAATCTTCTCGCGACGAATCACCACCGTTACCTCAGACCCCAAGCCTCGCAGAATACAGGCAAACTCAACGCCAATATAACCCCCACCGAGAACGACTAAATGCTTCGGCTGTTGGGGAAGATGAAACATCTCATCGGAGGTGATGGCATGTTCTAAGCCGGGGATGTTGGGTTTAATGGGTTTCCCCCCCACCGCAATCAGGATTTTCTCGGCGCTGACTTGGCGATCGCCCACTTGGACGGTATGAGAATCCACAAACCGCGCTGATTCGCGAAAGACCTGCACCTCAGACTTATCCAACATTCGCTGATAGATGCCATTGAGGCGAGTCACCTCATCGTTGACGGCCTTGACCATTTTGGGCCAGTCCAGTTGACTCTGAACGGCACTCCAACCATAGCCCGCAGCATCATGGAACTGTTCCGGGAAGTGGGAGGCGTACACCATCAGTTTCTTGGGAACACAGCCACGATTGACACAGGTTCCCCCGAGCCGATCATCTTCGGCAATGCCCACTTTAGCGCCATATTCAGCGGCCCGGCGAGCCGTCGCAATGCCCCCGGAACCTGCACCAATTACAAATAAGTCAAAATCGTATGTCATTAAATTGAACTCCTCTTCAACAACAGATGTGCATCAATTTATCAATGTATCAATGTATCAATGGGTTGTCACAAACCGCTCAAACGGCTTTGGCTATCCTATAGGGTGCAAGCAATTTTTTAAGGGAAATGTCCGGGACTCCCATCAGTGGGGAACCCCGGACCCATTTCGGCTAAGCCTCAACACTCAGTCATTAGGCAGACTTGAGA
Source organism: Phormidium yuhuli AB48 (assembly GCF_023983615.1). Lineage (GTDB taxonomy): Bacteria > Cyanobacteriota > Cyanobacteriia > Cyanobacteriales > Geitlerinemataceae > Sodalinema > Sodalinema yuhuli. Next base: position 2,899,122 of record NZ_CP098611.1, read on the forward strand.
TAGGCCTCCAGTTCCTCGGAACCGCCGACGAGTTGACCATCGACGAAGACCTGAGGGGCAGAAGTCTTGCCTGTCATGGCTTTCAGGGATGCGGTAGAGGCATCGCGACCGATGACGATTTCTTCGTACTCCCAGCCTTTATCTTGCAGGAGAGATTTCGCTTTGGCACAGAAGGGACATCCCACTTTCGAGAACAGGGAGACGTGCTTGGGCTTGGCCTGGGGGTTGATATAGCCCAACATGGTTTCAGCGTCGGAGACTTTGAAGGGATCTCCGGGTTCTTCAGGCTCGATGAACATTTTGTCGATCACGCCATCTTTGACGTACATGGAGTAACGCCAGGAGCGTTTACCGAAGCCGAGGTCAGCTTTGTCCACCAACATCCCCATTCCTTCGGTGAAATCACCGTTACCATCGGGAATCAGGGTGACATTGTCACATTCTTGGTCTTTGGCCCATTCGTTCATGACGAAGGTGTCGTTAACCGAGAGACAGACAATTTCGTCTACACCGTTGGCTTTGAAGATGCTGGCAAGCTGGTTGTAGCCGGGGAGGTGGCTGGAGGAGCAGGTGGGGGTGAAGGCACCGGGGAGGGAGAAGACCACCACGTTTCTGCCGTTGAAGATGTCTTTGCTGTCAACGTCTTTCCATTCCCCATCTTGACGGGTGCGGAAGATAACCTCGGGAACTCGTTGTCCGGTTTTGTCCTGTAACATATGCGTTTAACTCCTTGTAGTGATGGCGTGCAGTTAACAGTAGTTTTGTTAACTCATAATCGTTATGAGTTCATCATAGACGGTGATAGCGGGGCTGTCAAGGGTCTGAGGTGAATTGCTCCAAAATGCAGGTGCGCTCAAGGAGCCAATAGTGAGGACTCGCGGCGACATTGCAGCGATCGCCGAGGTTGGCCAGGACTGGGCGTTGACCCTGTTCTAAGGTCTTGAAGGCCCCCTGAATGGCTTGGACGAGGGCATCCTCCTGGCGGGGGGAGGTAGCCATACGATTAAGCCAATAGTGCTGTTGCAGGTAGTCGAGGCTGAAGTCATCGCGGCGAATGAGCCAATAGTTGACGGGATAGTCTTGCAGGAATTGGCGCACTCGTTGTGGGTTGGGACTATAGTGGGCGTTGATGAGGGCAATCAAGCGATCGCGCACTTGGGAATAGTAGCCCCAATGATAGGGGATCATGTATTCCAGACCCATCAGAATCGGTCGTTGGCCAAAACTGGGGATGTTGTCTAACTCGGCGTCCACCCCTGCCACTTGACTGTCTTTGGGAGTCGTTTGTAGGTACTCATAGACGTTCGGAGCGGTTCCGTCGTAGTAGGCCGTTTGGAAAGAATCCTGTAAGACGAACGGCGAGGCGATGACCGATAGGAGTAGGATGAGGGTGAAGAAGCGTTGCAGGAGGGTAGCGCCGCCTGGCGTTGAGGGACGGAACACCGACTGGGCGATCGCCACTAGCACCAGTCCGGCAGCTAAGGACAACAGCACTCGCAAACTATGATGGGTATAGCGGCTGGGAAGATGTAGGCGGAACAACCAGAGATGAGCTAGCAGGAAGCTTCCCAGACTCGATAGTAACAGGTGCAGAAGAACAGACGTTCCCCGAACCCGGGCCAGGAGAGGGAACGGCTCTCGAAACCGCAACAGTAGGGGTAAAGGGAGGCCAAACCACAGCACTAACGGCGTGTAGCCAGGAACCACGCCGCTGCGATCGCTGCTGAACCAGAAATGGCCCCAATCCTCATAAAAAAAGGCACTGCGTCCCCGAGGTGCTAGTTCGGCCAACATTAGCCCTTGCTGGCGAGTTAAGACCGGTTCCCAGGGATTGGCCGCCCAGAGATAGGGCATGAGCACCCCTAGTACCGCCAACAATCCCACCAGAGCCAAGTGACGGTTGGGAGCCGTGTTTTGAGCCACCCCCAACCCCTGCAACAGTAAAACGCCTCCCTCAACAATGACCATTGGCGGATAGAACAGTCCCGTCATCACGACGGCGATCGCCGTGGCCAGGATATGATTCGATAACAGCGCCCAGAGAAACCCCAGCAGTAAGGGGACAGCGAAGGCCCGGGGGGTTCCTGAAACCAGGTCATCCTTCATCCAGAGACTCAGATTTAAAATGACACTGGCGAAAAAGCCTGCCGGGGCCACCGGTAGCAGTCGCCAGCTCACCTGCATCACCAACCCCGTCGTGAGCAGGGCCAAGAGAATCGGCAACAGCTTATTGAAATTCAAGGGGTCTAGTCCCAGATGAGCGGCGAACTCATAGAGATGACGATACCCCCAAGGGGCAACGGACTGGAAATAATCCGCAATCCAGTCTTGGGGAAATAACTCAGCATCATGGAAGCGGTGCATCCAGAACACATGTTGTCGTGCATCATCCTGAATCCGATACAGTCCTTGGCCCTGGCGCCAAATCACCCCAGCCATGACCCCGGACAGGAGCAAACTGAAGCCGAACCAGAGCGAATAGGACCTCAACCCGGGTGATTTGTTCCATCCCAGATGTGTCATCGACGTTCCCGACGAAATAACCAAACCATCAAGGCAACGACTCCCAGTTGTAGAGCTAAATTCGGCAAATCAGACGACAAGTTTTGTCCAGCGGCCACCCGGGCCATGAAGACGAAGGCCCCAAGGAGGCCCGAGGCACCTAAACTCACATAGATAAAGAGACGGAAGCCACGATAGGGCGCTTTCGCTTCAGCAACGAGCCGTTGATACTTTTCTTCACTCAGACCCTGGGCTGACTTAGGGCGAGATGAGTAAGGTCGCGGAGTTTGGTCATTCATAAGATTTGAAGACAAAAATATTGAGTGGATGCAGCCTTAAAAGCTCTGCTCCTGTGCCATCCCTATCCTATCGGGATTCCCCGATACCTTGAATTTGTTTTAAGACCTGTACTAAATGAACTTGACGTGAGTAGAATTGTAGGATAACGGTTTTAGTTTTTGAGAGTTTGCGAGAGGTTCCTGTCGTGCAATTACAACGAGTCGCAGTGCAACGTGTGAGTGGGGCCTATGCCCTGATAGATAGTCTAAAACGCCATGGTGTTCGACATATCTTCGGATATCCCGGCGGCGCAATACTCCCTATTTACGACGAGTTATATCGGGCGGAAGCCCAGGGTGGGATTCAACATATCCTAGTCCGTCACGAACAAGGGGCCTCTCATGCAGCGGATGGCTATGCCCGGGCTACGGGACAGGTGGGGGTCTGTTTCGGCACATCTGGCCCCGGCGCAACCAACCTGGTTACGGGGATTGCGACCGCTCATATGGATTCAATTCCCATGGTGGTGGTGACGGGACAGGTTCCCCTCAATGCGATCGGTACGGATGCCTTCCAAGAAACTGACATTTTTGGGATTACCTTACCCATCGTCAAGCATTCCTATGTGGTGCGCAATCCCAACGATATGGCTAGAATTGTGGCGGAAGCCTTCCATATCGCCAGTACCGGTCGTCCTGGCCCCGTGTTGATTGATGTGCCTAAAGATGTGGGTTTGGCGGAATGTGACTATATCCCCATTGAGCCGGGTTCTCTGAAATTGCCGGGTTATCGTCCCACGGTGAAGGGGAATCCTCGTCAGATTGAGCAGGCGATCGCCCTAATTCGTGAGGCGAAATCCCCACTTCTCTATGTGGGAGGGGGAGCTATTTCTGCGGGCGCTCATGCTGAACTCAAGGAGTTGGCTGAACATTTCCAAATTCCCGTAACCACCACTCTGATGGGGAAAGGCGCGTTTGACGAAAATCATCCCTTGTCTGTGGGAATGCTGGGGATGCACGGAACGGCCTATGCCAACTTTGCGGTGAGTGAATGTGATCTCCTGATTGCGGTGGGGGCACGTTTTGACGATCGCGTCACCGGGAAGCTGGACGAGTTTGCCTCCCGTGCCAAGGTTATCCATATTGATATTGACCCCGCCGAGGTGGGTAAAAATCGGGCTCCAGAAGTTCCCATCGTGGGGGATGTGCGCCAGGTTCTCATTGATCTGTTGCGTCGCCTCAAAGAACTCGGCGTAGGGATGGAGTCTGAGCAAACGGAGTCCTGGATCAATCGCATCAATCGTTGGCGCAAGGATTACCCCCTAGAAGTTCCCCAATACACGGAGTTACCCTCACCCCAGCAGGTGATTGTGGAACTGCACCGTCAGGCCCCCAATGCCTATTACACCACCGATGTCGGTCAACATCAGATGTGGGCCGCCCAGTTCCTGAAAAATGGTCCCCGTCGTTGGATTTCCAGCGCCGGACTCGGAACCATGGGTTACGGACTCCCAGCAGCTATGGGCGCCAAAGTGGCTCTTCCCGAGGAAGAGGTCATTTGTATTAGTGGGGATGGCAGTTTCCAGATGAATCTCCAGGAACTGGGAACGATGGCCCAATACGGCATCAACTTCAAAACCGTGATTATTAATAACGGTTGGCAGGGGATGGTTCGGCAGTGGCAACAAACCTTCTACGGTGAACGCTATTCCTCCTCCAATATGGAAGTGGGGATGCCGGATGTGGAACTCCTCTGTAAAGCCTATGGTCTCAAGGGAATTAAGGTCACTCAGACGGATCAGCTTCAGGATGCGATCGCCGAAATGCTGGCCCATGATGGGGCGGTGGTCTTAGATGTACAGGTGTATCGCACGGAAAACTGTTACCCCATGGTCGCCCCCGGCAAGAGCAACGCCCAAATGCTCGGCCTACCGGAACAGAAGAAGTTAGAGCAAGCCGTAGAACTCATCTACTGCCCCAACTGCAACGCCAAAAATGCCTCAACTAACCACTTCTGTCCCGAATGCGGCACGAAACTCTAGTCATAACTAGACAATCGAGAAAGGACAATAGATAAACCCAAGAGTTTGTGAATTAAAGAACTTATAGTTTTTTGTTGTCTTTTCTTGTGTGACTAAAGCGGCTTTAATCTGTCCACATAAAAAAGGGGGCCATACCCGAATCGGTAGGGTCCCCTATTGCCTCTTGCCTCTTGCCTCTTGCCTCTTCCCCCCTCCTCTTCCTCTGTGTCCTCTGTGCCTCTGTGGTAACCCTATTGCCTCTTGCCTCTTGCCTCTTGCCTCTTGCCTTCTCCCCCCTAAACCTGCCATTCACGCACGGGAGAATCCTGGCAATCCCCTCCAACCAGATAACTCGCCACTAAACGACGACCCACCAAAATTTTGACCTGTTTTGCCAGTCGCAGAGCTTTGATCGGGGCCTCAAGGATGGGAACAATATCGTGGATGCGTTGGGCCATCGTGGGGGTTTGCACGCGAATGCAAAACGACCCCCAGAAACGAAACACTTGACATTGCTGTAAAATTTTCAATTGCTGGAGTTCTTCGGGATTCTCGCGATAAAAGTCCCAAAGAAGTTGTGTGAGTTGGCTGGGACGTGTCATGACCATAATGGATTTATTTATTACGATTTATTAAATGGGCTGTTGTGTTAAATAAGCGGAGCTGGACTTGCCTATCCACTAGGGAAAGCGTCAAGTCAACCCCCTCATTTTCATTAAAACTCAGAGAGTCCCTAGACGGCTCGTTAATGAAAAAAGACTTAACCTCTTGGAGAAAAGACTTCATAAGACTTAAAAAGCTGTTAAACTCAAAAACTATCTAAAAACCTCTTAACTCAGCAAAGTCGCCATGAAACGCCGAGCTTTTGTCACACGAAGTGCCGTAAGTGCTGCTACGGTCTCTGCCCTTGCCGCTTGTGCGGAAACCGCCGGAACGGGAACAGATGCCAGTTCCTTACCGCGAGTGAACTGGCGCATGGCCACGAGTTGGCCCCCCTCCCTCGATACCATCTATGGTGGTGCCCAAACCGTCTGTCGTCGCGTCAACGAGATGACCAATGGCCGTTTTACGATTACCCCCTATGCCGCCAGTGAGTTAGTTCCAGCGTTACAGGTCATGGATGCAGTAGAGGGAGGAACCGTTGAATGTGGTCACACCGCCAGCTACTACTACATCGGCAAAAACCCGACCTTGGGTTTTGCGACAACGATGCCCTTTGGCTTAACGGCCCAACAGCAAAACTCCTGGCTCTATCACGGCGGTGGCTTGGAAGCGATGCAGAAGGTTTATAGCGATTTTAATATCATTAATTTCCCGGCCGGAAACACGGGAACGCAAATGGGAGGCTGGTTTAAGCGACAAGTCAACAGTGTCGCCGACCTGAATGGGATGCAACTGCGGGTTCCGGGGTTGGGGGGAACGATTATGGCCGAAATGGGGGCGAATGTGCAGGTTCTGCCCGGTTCAGAAGTCTATCTGGCCCTGGAACGGGGGGCGATTGATGCTGCTGAGTGGGTTGGGCCCTATGATGATTTGAAATTAGGGCTGCATCGGGCCGCCCAGTATTATTACTATCCCGGTTGGTGGGAACCGGGGGCGACATTAGATGTGTTGGTGAACCGCCGAATGTGGGAGCGGTTGCCGGAAGAATATCAACAGGTATTTGTAGCAGCTACGGTGGAAGCCAATATGACCATGTTGGCTCAGTATGACGCCCTCAATGGTGAGGCGTTACAGGAGTTGATTGAGGGGGGAACAATCCTCTCGAGCTTTTCAGAGGAGATTATGCGGCGGGGTGAGGAGATTGCTTTGGAGATTTATGAACAAACGTCTCAACGGAATGCCTCGTTTAATGAGGTATATGAGAACTGGCGTGCCTTCCGGGAGGTGGTACAGGGTTGGCATCACCTGAATAAGTTTAGTTTTGCCCAATATTCTCGCAACCAGTCCTCGTAATTCTTTAAGAGGATTGGGGGGAGTCTTGGAGGGCTGGGGTCGCTGCCTCTAAGGGGGGACGTAGGCTGAGATAGAGGAGCAGGCCCAACAGGGGGGTTAGGGAGACGGCCCAGAAGAGCTTGGGATTCTTGAGACCTCGCCGGGCCATGTCATCGCCGAGGAGCGCGGGAACTAGGCCGCAAAGCAGACAGAAGTCCAAACTCATGACATGGATAAAACGGCTGCTTTGCCATTGTTGGCTGAAGTCACTCCAATTCCCCTGACTGAGGCCAAATCCTAGGAGGGCGATCGCCCCTAGGGTTAAAATCCCTCCTAAGATGCGCGAGTCCCAGAATCGCAGCAAGGGGTTTAGATCTCCTTCTAGGTTGGGATTGGGGTCTCGCAGGGCTAGATAGGGCAAAATGGCAAATGCCCCCACGCCAAAGGAGGCGGCCGCAAAGACCCAAGCCCCGATTTTCTGACCCCGCCCATCGGCGAACATCATAGCACCATAGGCGAAGGGAAAAATTCCCATGAGGTTAAATAGGGCCACAATAGCCGGGTTGAGGCCGTCCCAGTTCCCAGAGGAGAGGTTAATAATTAAATCTACGGTTTCTGGGCGATCTGGGGGGGCGAGTAGGAAGGCATAACCGAGAAAGGCGAACCAAAGTCCGATGAAGAAAAGGCGGCGAGTCATGGGGAAGAAGGGAAATAGGCAATAGGCAATAGGCAATAGGCAAGAGAGAAACACGGAGTCACGGAGGACACAGAGGACAAACCTGAGAGCGATTCCCCTCTTTTTCCTTTTGCCTAACCTAGCCCTAACCCCTCCTAAGAGGGGATAATAATCGACACGTTGGGAATTTACTCCCATTCGATGGTTCCGGGGGGTTTGGAGGTGACGTCGTAAACGACGCGGTTGACTCCGGCAACTTCGTTGACAATGCGGTTGGAAATCAGTTCGATGAAGTCATAATCGACCCGTGACCAATCGGCGGTCATGCCATCTTCACTGGAGACAAAACGCAACACGATGGGATAGGCGTAGGTGCGTTGGTCGCCCATGACGCCAACACTGCGAATGGGAAGTAAGACGGCGAAGGCTTGCCAGAAATCATGGTAGATGCCATGACGATTGATTTCTTGACGCACGATGTAATCGGCATCCCGCAGGATTTTTAACCGTTCGGCGGTGACTTCTCCCAGGATGCGGATGGCCAGGCCGGGCCCGGGGAAGGGATGACGACGGACAATCTCTTCGGGGAGACCAATGGAACGCCCAAGGTTACGCACTTCGTCTTTGAAGAGTTTGCGTAGGGGTTCGATGAGTTTGAATTGTAGGTCTTCGGGCAGGCCGCCGACGTTATGGTGACTCTTGATTTTGACGGCGACTCGTTCCCCGGTTTTGGGGTCAACGTTGGAGTCGGCAGATTCGATGACGTCGGGATAGAGGGTTCCTTGGGCGAGGTAGTCAAAGGGACCGAGACGACGGGATTCTTCTTCGAAGACGCGGATAAATTCATGACCGATGTGACGGCGTTTTTCTTCGGGATCGGTGACGCCGACGAGTTTTTCTAGGAAGCGATCGCGGGCGTTAACGTATTCGACGGGGATATGGAATTGATCGCGAAAGAGTTTCACCAGTCGTTCGGGTTCATATTTGCGCATGAACCCCTGGTCGATAAACATACAGGTGAGATTGTCGCCGATGGCTCGGTGCAGGAGAAAGGCGAGGGTTGAGGAATCCACGCCGCCGGATAGGGCGAGAAGGACTCGTTTGTCGCCGACTCGGGCGCGAATTTCTCGGATGGATTCTTCGACGAAGGCGGCGGTGGTCCAGGTGGGTTCGCAGTCGCAGATGTGATAGACGAAGTTACGGACGAGGGCCTGTCCCCCGACGGAATGGACGACTTCTGGGTGGAATTGTACGCCGTAGATCTGCTGCTCATGGTTGGCGATCGCCGCGTTGGGGGTGTTGTCGGTATGGGCGAGAATTTCAAAGCCGTCGGGAAGATGGGTCACGGAATCACCGTGGCTCATCCACATGGTTGACCCCTGTTCGACGTTAGTGAGGAGATCGGTGGGGTCGTCGATATGGAGGGCGGCTTTGCCGTATTCAGCTAACTCGGCTCGTTCAACGCTACCGCCGAGTTGTTGCACCATTAACTGCATTCCGTAACAGACTCCCAGGATGGGAATGCCCAGTTGCCAAATATCGGGGTCACATTGGGGGGCGTTCTCGTCATAGACGGAGTTGGGCCCCCCGGAGAGGATAATTCCTTTGGGGTTGAGGCGTTCTAAATCCGCTGCACTGGTGCGGTAGGATAAGACTTCAGAATAGACTTCGGTTTCACGAATCCGACGGGCGATGAGTTCTGAGTATTGAGAGCCAAAATCCAAGATCACGATGAGTTGACGTTGGGTGTCTTGGGTATCGGTGTCGAGGTGTGTGGGTTCTGGAGTCTGGGTTTGAGCGGTCATGGGTAGGCAAGATGGGGAAGGTGGATGGGGAAACAGCCACCCTACCGAACTGAATGGCTATCTCTAGGATAAGCATCCATTTTAAGGGCAAGTGGGTCATTCCTGCCAGGGCGATCGCCCCTCCAGGACGCGGGCTTGTTTAGGAGGGGTTTTGCCCTAAAGAACGTAGATATGTAAGCCCAGGGTGAACAGGAAGGTGAGTTGGGCGGTGATGGCAAATAGGTAAAACACGGTTCGGGGACGAAACACCGATAACATTAAACCGATGCTTTTAAGGTCTACCGTCGGACCAAAGACCAGAAAGGCCAGCAGGGCGCTACTGGTGAACATGGAGGCAAAGGAGAGGGCGAAGAAGGCATCAACGGTAGAACAGATGGATACTACCAAGGCTAATAACATCATGGTCACAATGGGGACAATGGTGCCTTGAGCTAGACTGACGATGGTTTCCCGAGGGACGGCGGTTTGGATAATGGCGACAATGCCACTGCCAAGGACGAGTACGCCGCCGAGTTCACGAATTTCTCGAATAATGTTGTCGACAAATACCACCATCCGATTGGTGTTGGGGCGGGTTCCTAATAACAGCGTTCCTAAATCTCCTCCCATGACGGCGGCATTTTCTAGGGCCATGGGTTGGCCAGTGCCTAGGAAATAGGTTCCTGAGCTGAGGAGGGGAGAGGCGGGTTCCTCGCTGGGGCTGGCGATCGCCCGGGGCATGGAACGCACTAGTTTTGGGTGAAGCATGGAGCTGATGTCTTTCTGAATGCTGAAAATCACCCCGATGACGGTGGCGATAATTAGGGTGAGAACGACGCGCCAAAAGACCATTTCTGGGCGATCGCGAAAGGCGATCCAGGTGGACCAAATGACGATGGGATTAATGGTCGGAGCCGCTAGCAGAAAGCCGATCGCCACGGCGGAAGGCACTCCCTGGGCTAATAGTCGCCGGGCCACAGGAACGTTACCACATTCACAGACGGGAAACATAAAGCCAATACAACTGCCGACTAAGGCCCCTAACACGGCGTTCCGGGGCATCATGGCAACTAATTTACGCTCGTTGACAAAGGCCAGGAGGGCGCTGGAGAGCAAGACCCCTAGCAGGAGAAAGGGCAAGGCTTCAACGAGCAGACTAAAGAAAATCGTAAATGCGTAATTGAGCTGGGTCATGAACCAAGAATCTCAAATCAGGTGTGAGAGCGAGCAGAGCGGCAAAAAAAAGCCGTCCCGTTGGGACGGCGCTATTCTAGCAAACCTCTTGGATGGGTTTGTTGGCTCAAGGATGGCCTAACTGGCGAGATACTCTCGGACCGTGGCCCGACGCCGACGTAAATGGCTCAGGGCCTGATGTTCCAGTTGGCGGACTCGTTCGCGACTGAGGTTGAGTTGAGCGCCCACCTTCGCTAGGGAGAGTTCTTTCCCGTCACTGAGACCAAAGCGGAGACTGATCACTTCCCGTTGTTGGGGGGTGAGTTCCGCCAGCATACATTCGAGGTCTTGGCGCAAGAGTTGCTGGGTGGCAAACTGTTCGGGGGATGCGGTTTCATCTTCGAGCAGTTCTTGTAACTCAGTGTCTTGGTTGTCGCCCACCCGTAAATCCAGGGAAATCGGCTGTCGGGAGACGCTGAGATATTCCCGAACTTGATAGGGTTCGAGGTCCAGTTCTTGGGCGATTTCCTTCATGGAGGGACTGCGTCCCAAGGTTTGGGTGAGTTCCCGTTGGGCCCGTTTGATTTTGTTGAGTTTTTCGGTGATGTGAATGGGGAGGCGAATGGTTCGCGCCTGTTGGGCGATCGCCCGGGTGATGGCCTGACGAATCCACCAGTAGGCATAGGTGGAGAATTTATAACCACGGGTGGGATCGAATTTTTCGACACCCCGTTCGAGTCCCAGAGTCCCTTCTTGGATTAAGTCGAGAAACTCCAGATTCCGTTTTTGGTATTTTTTGGCGATCGCCACCACTAGACGCAAATTCGCCTCAATCATTTTGCGTTTGGCCCGCTGACCAATCTGCAAGGTATTACGCAAACTGTCGAGGTCAATTTTGGCGGCTTCAGCCCACTCATGGTCACTCGGCTCATGCTTGAGAGACTCACTGAGTTCATCCCGACAGTCCAGCAATGTCATCATTGCCTGAACTTGTTTGCCCAAGATAATTTCCTGTTCGTGGGTCAGCAACGGAACACGACCGATTTCGTGCAGGTATGTCCGCACCGTATCGGCATTCAAAGTAGGATTGGCGGTTTTCATATTGGTGTTGGCTGTGGGCATACGTCGATGAAAGCAACGAACGGCAACGAACGACGGAATCGGACTGACCTAAAGGTATGGCAAGGGCGGATCATGAATGACATGGCCGTGACGGCTTTAAGAGCCTTGACGTCATGAACGCCGTCAGGGATTTTACAAGCCAAACTCTATGCTAATATCATAATTTTGCACTTGCATAGATCGGAATACCTCACCTCAAGAGTCTTATCGGTTATTAGGAGTTTTGAGCTGAGGCAGTTAGGATGGCCTTGGAGACGAATCCCAGGTGTTTGGATAGGTGAACCTCTTGATGGACGCTTCAGACTGTTTACTACATCGGCTCACGGGGTGTTTCCAGAAATCATCGTCAAGAGTTTTTTAGGGTCTAGACGACTGGGTTGGGACAATTTTTAACCTGGCTGACTCACAGCCAGGAGTTCCCGGTCTGGGGAGACTGAGACAACCCCCCTGAGAGTTTTGACGCAACTGGAGGCATTTCGGTTTCCTTGGCTCGGGGGCGGTGACTCCAGATGTCTAGGGGGCCTTGCTGGAAATAGGACAGCTGCTGCCCTGGCCGTAAACTTCTGTTACGTTTTGTCCGTGAAGAATAACGGCGGCTAATCCTTATCCTGTCTGGGTTTTATCTTTATTTTCGGGGCGATCGCCCTTCGGAGTTCCTGAGAAAAATATTACAAACTATGAAGTTGACTCAGGGATCGTTAACCTTATGCTGCACAATGACCATGATTGCAAAACGGGAACTGCTCCCGCTCGTCAGTGGCCACTCCCCCGAGTCAAATGGGGATGGGCAACTGGATGATTAGTCAATACAACCTTAAATTCACTTTCCCTTCTGGAGGAATCGCACATCATGAGTATCGTCACGAAATCAATCGTGAATGCCGACGCTGAGGCTCGTTACCTCAGCCCCGGCGAGCTAGATCGCATCAAGAGCTTCGTCACCTCCGGTGCAGCTCGTCTTCGCATCGCTCAAGTTTTAACCGATTCTCGTGAGCGGATTGTCAAAGAAGCCGGCAACCAACTCTTCCAAAAACGTCCCGACGTGGTCTCCCCCGGCGGAAACGCTTTTGGTGAAGAAATGACCGCCACCTGCCTGCGTGACATGGACTACTACCTGCGTCTAGTCACCTACGGTGTTGTCTCCGGTGACGTTACCCCCATCGAAGAAATTGGTCTCGTGGGCGTTCGTGAAATGTACCGCTCCTTGGGAACTCCCATTGACGCTGTTGCAGAAAGCGTTCGTTGCATGAAAAACGTTGCCACCGGTTTGATGTCCGCAGACGATGCCGTCGAAGCAGCTTCCTACTTCGACTACGTGATCGGTGCGATGCAATAGAGTCGCGATTCGACTTTAATCGCCAAAGTTTCACAAACTCGCATTTCTAAATCCATCAAATTCACAACAAAACGAAAGGATCATGCAAGACGCAATCACCGCTGTAATCAACTCCTCTGATGTTCAAGGTAAGTACCTCGACGGGTCTGCCATGGACAAGCTCAAAGGCTACTTCCAAACCGGCGAACTGCGCGTCCGTGCCGCCGCTACCATCTCCGCCAACGCCGCAACGATCGTCAAAGAAGCCGTTGCTAAGTCCCTGCTGTACTCCGATGTGACCCGTCCCGGCGGTAACATGTACACCACCCGTCGCTATGCTGCTTGCATCCGCGACTTGGACTACTACCTCCGCTACTCCACCTACGCTATGTTGGCTGGCGACCCCTCCATCCTCGACGAGCGTGTGCTCAACGGTTTGAAAGAAACCTACAACTCTCTGGGTGTTCCCGTGGGTTCTACGGTTCAAGCGATTCAAGCCATGAAAGATGTCACCGCTAGCTTGGTTGGCCCTGATGCTGGTAAAGAAATGGGCGTGTACTTCGACTACATCTGCTCTGGCTTAAGCTAGGCATCTCCTGTGATCGCTAGGGTTGTACTGTGGTGCGGCTCGATTAGCGAACGGTGATCGTAGGTCTGGGAAATCCGGGGTGAGTGCGATTTGGTAGAGAGACTGGTTCTCGTTGAGACCCGTCCAACTCTAGGTAAAACGCCAGCCGAGAGTATTGACTCTGGACTCCCAGACGTTCGATCCAGCATCTGAAACCCTAATAAAAAAATCCCTAAAACTTCTAATCCTTTAACCCCTTAGCCAGGAGAATTTTCCCCATGCGTATGTTTCGCGTTACGGCCTGTGTCCCGAGTCAGACTCGTATTCGGACTCAGAGAGAGTTGCAGAACACCTACTATACGAAGCTGGTCCCCTATGACAACTGGTTCCGTGAACAACAGCGGATCATGAAAATGGGTGGCAAGATCGTTAAGGTTGAACTCGCTACAGGCAAGCCGGGAACCAACACCGGTTTGAAATAGGTTTGAGACCATCACACTGTCTAACCCCAGACGTTTGAGACGAGAGGTACAACAACCTCTCGTTTTTCATGTTCAGGTCTCATCGGCCGGTTCTCTCGGGCAAATTCTCTCTGGGGTTTGTCGGCCTCGGGCACTTGCCCCATTGATGGGGTTTCCAAGACCTGCTATGTTAAAGTCTTTAACCTAATTTGGATCTGGGGATGCTCCTCAGAACTGGTATGGTCGCTCTGAATCGCCCCATGAACACCGAAACTTATCTCAATCATCCCACGTTCGGCTTGCTGTTCCGCGTCTGTCCCATTGGAGAAGATCGAGAGTTATTCACCACCCTGTATGCTCAACGTTTATTTTTCATCGTAACTATGGGGGAACAGGGTTTAACCTTTGAACCCCTCACCCGAGCTGATGCTCGCGCGGTGATTGAAAATCGGCTCCGCCAGCTGCGTCGTACGGGATTGGCTCAAGACCATGAAAACTTACAAAAGATCCGAAAACAGATGTTTTAGTTAAGGGGTGAGTTGGGTCTACTTAGACAGATAAACTGAGACGCAGAACAACTCAGTTTAAACCTGAAATATGAGTTTTTTGTTGTTATAGTTTGTCCTATATGGATTGTCTAATCCAGCAAAATTATTGTTGTATGTAGGGTATTGACGGGGTTTCATGTCGTTTGAGGATTTATCCATTGCCGATCGCATTGCTAAGATTCGCCCGACTGTTCCTGACTCAGTGCGCTTGATTGCGGTCTCGAAACTGAAACCCGCGAGTGCGATTCGCCAGGCCTATGAGGCGGGAATCCGAGATTTTGGGGAAAGTCGTATCCAAGAGGCGATCGCCAAACAAGAGGAACTCCAGGATTTAGAGGATATTACCTGGCATTTCATCGGTCATCTGCAAACGAATAAGACAAAACTGGCTCTGGAGCGAATGCAATGGATTCATTCCCTGGATAGGCTCAAGCTGGCCCGGGAAATCCAGCGGTTGGTGGCGAAAGGCAGTCCTTGTCCTAATCTCTGTCTACAGGTGAAGTTTCGCCCCGATGCCAATAAATCGGGCTGGGATTGGTCGGGGTTACAGCAAGACTTGCCAGAACTCGATGACTTGGGGGGTCTGAAGGTTCGAGGACTGATGACCATTCTGCCTTTTGGCTTGCCGAGTCAGGAAAGTCAGGCAATCTTTCAAGAAGCGCGTCAGAGTTGCGATCGCCTGCAACAGCAATCTTGGAGGCATCTGCAATTCTCAGAACTATCGATGGGGATGTCAGAAGACTATCCTTTAGCGGTGGACGCAGGAAGTACCATGGTGCGTTTAGGCCGTATCCTGTTTGGCGATCGCCCCAAGTAAGACATGGGAGTGAGACATCGGGGTTGTGACAATGTTCAAATTGGCAGAATTACGAACCCATAAATCTTGCTTAAATAGGGTTGCATTGTGATCTATCCCGGCTACAATGGGAGCGGATTACCCCTGCCGATCAGTCGATTGAACCAGTTACATGGATTGAAATCCTTAAAATCTGTCATTTAACCTGCATCGGAGTGTTTAGCCGGAGTCGCCATGAGCAATATTTTTTCAAAGCTACGGGATTTCATTAATCCGGACGAAGCCGTTGATTATCAGTATGACTATGATGATATGGAGGGTAGTAGCCCAGCATATCAGCCCCTTTATCCTAGTGAGAACAACGCATCGGCCCCCAACACCAATGTGAGCAGCACCGGGACTCGTTTACGCGATCGCTCGCCTCTGAGCAGTTCCTCCGGCTTAACGCCTCCCCCTCCTCAGCGGGGTTCAAGTATGAATTCAGGAATGAGTAACGTGATTGGATTACCTGGCGCAGCAAACGGCATTTCCGAAGTGGTGGTTATGGAACCCCGCACCTTTGAAGAAATGCCCCAAGCCATTCAAGCTTTACGGGAACGGAAATCGGTGGTCCTCAACCTGACGGTGATGGACCCAGACCAAGCCCAGCGGGCCGTGGACTTCATCGCTGGAGGCACGTTTGCCCTCGATGGCCATCAAGAACGGATTGGCGAGAGTATTTTCCTGTTTACCCCCAGTTGCGTCCAAGTAAGTACCCAATCGGGAGTGGTGCGGGATGTGATGCAGCCCCATCTGCAAGCTCCTGGCAATGCCGGGCAAGCAAGCAGCAGCAGCTCAACCCCCAGTTGGGTTCCCGATTTCGGTCGCATTGCCCAATCCTAAGTTCCAGGTTCGTCCTCACAGTAGTCTAAGCCCTTGTCTTCTTCTCTTGCTATTATCGGCGGTGGCATGATGGCCGAAGCCATCCTCTCCCGCCTCTTAGCCCAACAGGTGTATCGTCCCGAAGGGGTTTGGGTGGGTGAACCGAACCCGCAACGTCGGGAGTATTTGGCCCAAACCTATCAGGTTCAGGTTAGTGATAATAACGCCCAGATTGCGGCTGATGCCGAGACACTTCTTTTGGCCATCAAGCCGCAAATTTTTACGGCCGTTTCTGAGCAGCTTCCTCCGGGGACTCTTGCCGCTGAGACGTTAGTCATTTCCATTTTGGCCGGAACACCCCTATCTAAGTTGGAGGCCGCCTTTCCCGCTTCTCCGGTGGTGCGTGTGATGCCCAATACTCCGGCGACGGTGGGTGCGGGGATTTCCGCTTTGAGTCCAGGCCAGGCGGTGACGGAAGAGGGGTTAGCGGTGGCTCGCCGGCTGCTGAGTGCCGTGGGCGAGGTGGTTGAGGTTCCAGAACGGCTCATGGATGCGGTCACCGGGTTATCGGGGTCAGGGCCGGGCTATGTGGCGTTGATGATTGAGGCGTTGAGTGATGGAGGGGTGGCGGCGGGGTTGCCCCGGGCCACGGCTCAACAGTTGGCGATCGCCACTCTGCGGGGAACGGCTCAACTCCTGAGTGAGACGGGATTACACCCTGGAGAACTCAAGGATCGCGTCACCAGTCCCGGGGGAACAACGATTGCTGGGATTGCGGAACTGGAGGCCCGAGGATTGCGATCGGCCCTGATTTCGGCAGTGCAAGCGGCGGCTGAGCGGTCTAAAGCCTTGGGAAATGGTTAGATGTCAGGTGTCCACGAGAGCAACCCTTATTTCCTGTGACTCGCTTCATCCATGATCAGTTTGCTAAAGACTACCTAGAGGAACTGCTCACTCCCTACGGAACCATTCAAGCTCCCCGACGGGTGGCAGGAGAAGTCAGACAGGTCGATTTGTGGTTTTCCCCGAATCCCGAGGCAAGTCCTGCGGCTGCTCCTCTCGGCATTTTGGCCAAAACTCTCAACGTTCCCACCGTCTTTGAGCCCTATCGCAATCCAGTGACCCGTGATGAAGTTCGGGATTGTCTCTTAAAGCTATTCATCATAGAAGCACAACTGCGACGAGAGGCAAAGCAAAACCGCCAAACCTTGCTTCCCTCCCTCAAACCCCACTTATGGATTCTCACGCCCACCGCCTCTGAAAACCTGTTAATGGGCTTTGGTGCTATCCTAGACAGAGAAGGGTGGGGGGAAGGGGTTTACTATTTGGCATCCGAGCTACGAACCCGCCTTGTGGTGATTCACCAGTTGCCTCGTTGTCGGGATACGTTATGGCTGAGAGTTTTAGGGCGAGGCCGAGTGCAGGCTGAGGCGATTGAGGAAATCGAGCAGCTTCCTGCGGACAATCCCTTCCGAGCGAGTTCGTTGATTTTGTTAAATCGCTTAAAGGCTGACCTTCAAACACAGGAAAATCTGGATTGGGAGGATACTGAACTGATTATGCGTTTATCTCCTCTTTTTGACCAACAACTTGAAGCAGCTCAGTTGACGGGTCTGCAACAGGGTCTGCAACAGGGTCTGCAACAGGGTGAACGTCGGGTGGTGGAAAATCTGTTGCGGGTTCGCTTTGGGTCTCTTGACGATGAGTTGACCCTTCTGATTGATGCGATTTTGAAGTTACCGGCGGAGGAGTTTACCCCGTTGTTGATGCAGTTGTCTCGTGAGGAGTTGCTCGAACGCTTCCGAGGGGAGGAGTGATACTATCGTTGATGGTTTCTTATTGGTTGGCTTCAAGGACTCGATAGGTTCCATGGGAGACTTCTCTTAGACACAAGAAATCCAGGAATTCTTGTTCGCCAAATTGTTTATATCTGTCAAAATAACTCACAAAAATAGGCAGTGATTCTAAATCCTGCCTCAACACTTTGTGAGTTCTAAACAGCTTCTGAAACAACCAACTCATCAAACGACTATTTAGGAGTTCTACAAGCTGTTGTGAGGTTAACGGGAACTCCTCTTTCAAGACCAGTAAATTAGCACTGTTTAAAATAAACCGCTGTTGGGTATCATGAAAAAAGACTAGCTCTGAGGCGATGAATTTATAAATAAGTTTTTCTGGAGCTTGATATAACGATAATGATGCAACTTGCTGATAATGAGAAAAGTCTTTAGGAATAAAGCAGGAGGGCGGTTTAAGTCCTGATTTGCTAATGTCTGACCCCTTATAAACCGGGATATAGCCTTCCTTTATTTCGCTGGAACAATACTTTTTGTTATTACCTGTGACGATTCCTAACCCCCATTGAGCAGAACCCACTAAGGTCTGATACTCTTGCTTGAATAAATGCTCAATGACCCTCAATTCTTGCTCGGAACAGGTGAAGTTGAAAATGGATTTGGGGTTTTGAGAAAACGCCTGTTGCGGGAGGGAATGCTGACCTTCAGAGGTTATGGATAATAGCCGATCGCCCCCATGGGGACTCTCGCGGCGTAGGAGGATTCCTTGGGCTTTCGTCAGGAGTCCCTTAAAGGGTTTGCCAAAATCAATTAAACAGATAATTTGCTGCTTGAGGGCAATTTGACGGGCGCGTTCAAAGCTGGCAATGTTGAAAAAAGCTTCTTGGACGAGGATGCCTAAATATCCCGACGATCGCAAAACCCTTAAACTGGCAAAAAAGAATAAAGCACTGGTATCTTTACTCGGTCCTGCGGCAAACGTTCGGGCCCAATTGTCTCGTTCAGCTTTGGGGAGTTTTTTACCCCAGGGGGGATTGGTTAAGATAAGGTCAAACTGCTGCTGGGGAGGTTCGGCGGCTAGTTTTAGGAAGTCTTGAACCGCTAGATTAACGTCCTGTCCTCCCTCAAATGCCGCTAATCGTTGGCGGGCGATCGCAAGGGCAGTTTTGTCAATCTCATAGCCATAGATATTCGACGGTTTAATCCCTCGCTGGATGGCTTCAATTAAAAAGTTTCCGGTTCCACAACAGGGGTCGCAAAAGACAAACTGGGAACAGTCCTCGGGAAGATAATCAAAAAAACACGTCACTACCTCAGGAGGGGTATAAAAAATCCCCTCTTGATTGCGATACGACTGGGACAATCCCGCTTCATAACGCTGACTGAGAGAGTCATCGCTAGTTGTTTGCCTCGGAAGTTCCCGCAAAATCTGCTGTTTTAACTGTTCATAATTATGACTATCTTTGTAAGATTTATTGGCTCGTTTATTGAGTTTTTCTTTGCCCAGAATATCCCGTTTGAACGCCGTTAGGGAGTCATGGCTAATACCCTGAGGGCCCACGGTTTCTAGGTAGCCCAGTTTTACCCAATTACGAATAGAAGCCGCTGAGACATTTAACATCTCAGCGACTTCATTGAGGGTAAAAACTGTCTTGGGATTGGCCATAGATGGATGACCGATGGATGATTCCCTAGGAGGATTGGGACGGACCTTCTGAGAGGGTGACTGGGGGGTTGACTACATCGGAGGTTTCGATAATTCCACCCCCGAGTAGGACATCTCCGTCATACCAGACGGCGGCTTGGCCCGGGGTAATGCCAAAGAGGGGTTCATCAAACTTGACCTGAATCCGTCCTCCATCCAAGGGAACGAGGGTGGCGTCGGCGGGACGGGTACGGTAGCGGACTTGGACTTGGGCCCGAACTGGGGCAGAGGGGGCGGCCATCCCCACCCAGTTGACCCGGTTGACGGTACAATCGGGATGGTGAACACTGGCGCGATCGCCCACCACGACTTGATTGCGCCCAGTATCTAAGGCGACGACATAGAGAGGATGGGCCGCTGCAATGCCTAATCCCTTGCGTTGGCCAATGGTATAGTTATGGATTCCCTCATGTTGTCCTAATACGTTGCCATCCAGGTCGACAATATCCCCCGGCTTGGGGGCGAGATATTTCTCCAGAAAGGTTTTCATGGAACCGTGGGACTCCACGAGACATAAGTCTTGACTTTCTGGCTTCTCCGCTGTCAGCAAATTGAACTCGGCGGCGATGCGGCGAGTTTCGGATTTGGGATATTTCCCGAGGGGGAAGATACAGTGGGCTAACACCTCTTGCGAGAGGTCGTACAGGAAATAGGTTTGGTCTTTTTGCCGGTCAACGGCCCGCAAGAGACGATAGCGGCCACTGTCCTCGTCAAATTCCACTTGGGCGTAATGCCCGGTGGCGATTTTGTCAACCCCCAATTCCTCGCGGGCATAGTCAATCATGGGACCAAACTTGACGGCCCGATTACATTGGGAACAGGGCAGGGGGGTGACTCCGGCACTATAGCCGGAGACGAGGTAGTTAATAATGTTGTTTTCAAAGACTTCGCGGCTATCCACCACATGATGGGGAACGCCTAGCTGTTCACAGAGTTCGGCAGCATCCACCATTCCTTCTGAACAGCATTGACCTTTACCCTTCATCAGCCAAAGGGTCAATCCCACCACATCATAGCCTTCGTGGTGCAAGAGGGCCGCAGCGGTTGAACTATCAACTCCGCCGGATAGGCCGACAACAACTTTTTTGGGAGAGTGGGTCATGGGGGAAAGAGGCAAGAGGCAACAGGCAACAGGCAAGAGGCAGGAGATGGTAGGATGTGTTCCGGCATCAGGAGAGGTTTTGACCTAGGCTTATCGATTCAAACTTGCCGGAACGCATCATTTGGGCGAGAGGCGAGAAGCATAACTCCCAGGAGGGGATTTTTCGTCCTTACAAGCCGGAACGCATCATTAAGGCTTTGGGTTGCCTTAAGGGCCGTTGGGGGGGCGATACGTCTTTCTCCATCCTAACAAAAGTTTGGGAGGGGTGAAGGGGTTAGGACGATCGCTGCTGCCAGTCGTGGATGAGTTCGCGGACGACGCCGTTGGTCCAGCCGAAGCCGATTTCGTTGGAACTGTAGCCGAAGAGGATTTCGGCGGAGACGTCGGCTGAACATCGCTCGACATCATATTTTTCGACCAGGGTTCCGCTTTTCTCAAATTCTTGGACCACGACGTTGATGAATTTCTCCGTCAGACGGTCGGCGTCCTCATCATAGCCGTAGCGACGTAGGCCCTTGATGGCAAATAGCTGGAGGGGGGCCCAGCCGAAGGGGGCATCCCATTGATTCCCCGAGACATGGGTACTGGTGAGAAGTCCCCCCTTTGTTTCAAATTTGGGCAGATTGTCCACTAGCCGTTGGGCTTGTTCGGGAGAGGCGAGTCCGGCCCAGAGAGGCATGAAGGTGGTGACAAATTCATAGGTTCCTCGGGTTTCAGTGCGGAAATTGTAGTCGAAATATAATCCCGCTTCCTCATTCCAAAGAAAACGATCAATTTCTTTGTGTCGGGTGTTGGCGTATTTTTTCCAGACTTCTACGGAGTCCCAATGTCCCATGAGATGGTGGATTTCGGCGATGTCTCGCTCCATCTGATAGAGGAGGACGTTGAGACAGACGGGGACGTAATGGACAATGTCGGCACTGAAGGGACCAAAGCGGTTGCTGATATCAAAGCCTGATTCTCGCATGGAGCGATCGCCCTGATAGAAGAGTTCGGTGAGACTGTCACTGTTGCGGTGGTAGAACAAACTTAGGTCGTAGGCTTCGACGGGATAATGGCGGTAATAGTCTCGCACCCGTTCGTAGTGGGTTCGTCCATGTTCGTCCCGTTCGGAATTGACGACTTCTGGGGCGGGGGTGGTTCCTCGGGCGTAGTAGCGGGAGAGTCCGGTGGAGGCGTTGAGGTGGGGGGGAACGGTCCAGTAGAAATAATAGCGTTCTAGGGCCGGTAGGAGCGATCGCAACCAATCGCGATCTTCAGTGTATTCAAACAGTTCTAAGGCCCCACGGGCGAGTAAGGGGGGATGAGACCTCTCTAACATATAGGACCGGTTGGCATTTAAGACGGTTCCATAATGTTCAATCTCGTATACCAGCAAGTCGACGGCGTTTTGGGCCAGTTCGAGTTCTCCGTCTCGTAATAGGCCTAAGCCGATGAAGTAACTATCCCAGCCGTAGAGTTCGTTGAAGCGGCCACCGGGAACGACGTAGGATTTGGGCAGGTATAGCAGGCCATGTTCCTCAATCTGATCCATTTCTGGGGGCAGAATCCGAACTTCAATTTGCGTGAGTTCGGAGGGGGGCAAAATTTCTTCTAATTCGGCTTGGACGAGATCGCGATCTTCTTGGGGGGAGATGTAGACAATCCAAGGGGAACCGGGGGGGCGATCGATTTTACTGTCTTTGGCGGCTTCGAGGATGTGGGCCTGGGTGCGGGTGAGGGTTGTCCAGGTGTCGCGGATGTAGGTGATAACGGGGTTTAGGCGGGGGCTGTTGGGGGGGAGGGGCATGATATTAGGCAAGAGGCAAGAGGCAAGAGGCAAGAGGGGGGAACCACGGAGGCACAGAGGACACGGAGGAGGGGGAGGGGGTTAGTCGGAAATCCAGAGGGCGATGGGGATGTCGGTGAGGAGTTGGCCGACGCTGAGGGTGGTTTGACGGGAGAGCGATCGCCCGGAGATGGCTTCAACCCAGGTTTGGGCGGCACTTCCGGGGATTTCTACGGCGGTGTTGTCCCAGACGTCTTTGCCGACGGGAAATTGACCGGGTTCGACGAGTTCTGTGCAGAAGCGGGGGGCGATCGCGATCGCCTGGGCCTCTCCTGATTTTCGTAGAAAGGCGATGACGCGATCGGCGTGTTTGCCGGTGACTCGTAGGGGACGGTATTCGCCGCGATCGAATAATTCCCGGTATTGGTGACGGGTACTCAGAAGACGGTGAATGCTAAATAGTTTAATTCGTCCGTCGGTGGCGTTGTATTTGAGATCCTCTAAGAGTCCCGGTAAGTCGGCGGCGGCCCAGTTTTGTAGATCGTTCAGCAGTTGGGCGTGACGGCCATAGTCTACCGGACGGCGGTTGTCGGGGTCGACTAAGCTGAAATCCCAGAGTTCGGTTCCTTGATATAAGTCGGGAACGCCGGGGGCGGTTAGTTTTAAGAGGGTTTGGGAGAGGGAGTTTAAGATGCCGTAACTGGCGATTTTTTGTTGGAAGGGACGGAAGGCGGCGAGAAACTCATTGTCATCTCCGTCGGCGAGAACTTGGCGGACAAACTCGACAAAGGCGTCTTCATAGTCGCTGTCGGGCCGTAGCCAGGCGGTGTGGACTTTAGCTTCGCGAACGGCTTTGACGACGTACTGTTCAATGCGATCGCGTACCTCCCTTAAGTCATAGGGATCGAAGGGAAATACTCCCACTAGGGTTTGATAGAGGAAATACTCGTCATTGGCGTCGGGACTGTCTGAGTCATCTGGGCGGCGATGGCGGTTGATTTGCTTCCAACTGGTGACGGCCGCATCCCATTCGTCGGGAAGTTCTGAGAGAACGTTGAGGCGGGCCCGCATATCCTCGCTGCGTTTGGTGTCGTGGGTGGAGGAGGCGTTCATGGATTCAGTCCAATAGGTGGCCTGTTGTTGGTTGAAGCCATGAAACTCGGAGAGGGTAATGCCGAAGCGGCCGGGTGATCCTCCGACTTCGTTGAGGGAAATGAGACGGTTATAGATGTAAAACAGGGTGTCTTCAACTCCTTTGGCCATTAGGGGCCCGGAAAACTGCTGCATTCGCATCACGAAATGAGTCCATTGGGCTTTTTCGGCCTCCGTCATGTCTTCGTCATAGTCGAGTAGCCATAGCTTTTCAATGAAACTCAATTCGTTAGCCAGTTGGGGTTTTTGCCGTTTGGCGGCTTCAATCGCTCGTTCGATATGGCTGCGATCGCGCCGATTGAGGCCGGCTGGGGTGATATAAGTGCGATAGATGGGAAACACCACCAGCAGTTCCTGGATTGCCCGTCGTAGGCCCCCTAGGGTGAAATCGCTGGCGTAGCGATATTGGCTGGCCAGTTGTTTGAGGAAGTTGGCTAGGTTTTCGACGTCTCCGGCGAGGTTGGTTTCGGCGATGAGACGTTTACAGTGAACTTCTAATTCATGATAGGACCGCCATTGCCCGCAGAAGCGTTGATAGATACGGGTGAAGGCGGCTTCGTTGGCGGTTTGGCAAAAGAGATTGTTGACGGTGTAGAGAAAGTCGTAGCCTGAGGTGCCTTGAATGGGCCAATCTTCGGGGAGAGTTTCGTTGCCCTCTAGGATTTTCTCGACGATGATATAGGTGTCGCCGAGTTGTTCGCCGAGGCGATCGAGATATTGTTTGGGGTCATAGAGTCCATCAATGTGATCGACGCGAACTCCCTGAAAGGAGCCATCCTCGACTAAGTCTTTGATGTAGCTATGGGTGAGGTTGAAAACGGCTTCTGCTTCGATGCTGACGCAAATGAGTTCGTTGATGGTGAAAAAGCGGCGATAGTTGAGTTCTTCTGCCCCGACTTTCCAGAAGGCAAGGCGGAAGTACTGATTAGACAGGATGCGATCTAAACTGTCAAAACTATCGGGGTTGCCGACGGTTCCATTGAAGGTTTCGACGTTGCGATCAATGAAGGTGCGAATTTCGGGATTGGATTGATAGAGTTCCCAGATTAACCCTTTGACAAATGCGGCTTGGTCCTTGTATTGACGTTTTTCGGTTTCTGTGATAGCACCTTTGAGCAGATAGAGAACTCCCAGGAGTTTAATAAAATCAGGATGTTCTCGACCGAGGAGTTTACGTAATTCGCCTAGATTATGGGTCAGGACTTCGGTATAGGATTCAATCCGCAGGGGGAAGCGGAGTTGATAGTAGTTGATGCTTAATCCGGCTTCTGAATACTCAAGTTTGAGTTCCCCCTTTTCTAAGCATGAACCGTAAAAATCACCCAAGAAGGGGGCGAGAATTTTACCGTTGATGTCGCGGTCGGGATGTTCCCATTGAATATCGAAAAAGTGATAGTATTCGGAGTTGGTTCCGTATTCTAGGACATCGATAAGAAAGGGATTGTTACTGTCATAGGCCATGTGGTTGGGGACAATGTCTTGTAGCCAACCCATGTCATGGTCATGGAGGGTTTGAATGAGGGATTTGAAGGCTTCGGGCCGACCGAGTTCGGGGTTTAAGACTCGGGGATCGACGACATCGTAACCGTGGGTACTGCCGCTACGGGCTTTGAAAATTGGCGAGGCGTAAATGGTGGAAATGCCGAGGTTTTTGAGATAGTGAATGATATCTCGGGCGGCGTCAAAACCAAAGTTTGGGTTGAATTGGAGGCGGTAGGTGGCAATGGGTGGGGTCATGGTTTATTAAGAGGCAAGAGGCAAGAGGCAAGAGGCAAGAGAAGGTAGGATGCGTCCCGGCATCAGGAGGGGTTTTGACCTAAGCCTATCGATTCAAACTTGCCGGAACGCATCATTTTGGCAAGAGGCATAACCCACCCCTGCCCCTCCCAGGAGGGGATGGCAAGAGGTCAGAGGGATTTTTGTTACCCCAATTCATGGTTTATCCTGTTGATTTTCGACGAATGGCATCATTAACTGTTCTCGTATAGTACAACCGTTAGGGGGGGAATGGTGATGGATTCGCTACCTTTTAGAGTTTGGGGGGCAGTTGGGCCCGAACCTTGCCAGATGGAATCGCTTGAATCGAGGGTTTTGGTCCAGGTTTGATTGGGGGCTGGGGGGGATTGAATTGGGGTTTGGCTGAAGTTGAAGATTAACCAGATTGCCTGATTGGCTTGGCATTGGTGGATGGTTAACCAAAGAGAATCGTTGTTCGATTGGGTTTCGATGTTTTGACGATCGCCCCCCCGAATAGCGGGATTGGTGTTCCGTCGTTCGATGAGATGTTTATAGAACTTGAGTAAAACTTGATGAGGGTCACTCTCTCGTTTTTCCCAGTTGAGGGTTGAGGTTTTTAAGGTGTCTGGGCTGGCGGCGTCGGGTGGGGTTCCGCTGGCGTGGAAGGCTTCAAATTCTCGTTTGCGACCTTGGCGGACGGCTTCGACTAAATCGGCGTCTTGGTGGTCGATGAAATAGAGAAAGGGGCTGTCTTCGCCATACTCTTCTCCCATAAATAATAGTGGGATTCCGGGATTGAGAAGGGTGGCGGCGGCGGCTAGTTTGAGGGCATCAAAGGATACCAGTTGCGAGAGGCGTTCCCCTAACATCCGGTTGCCAACTTGGTCGTGGTTTTGGTTGCAAATGACAAACTGGGAGGGGGGGCGATCGCGGGCATCGCTGCCGTGAAATCGCTTGCGGTGGGGGGAATAGGTCCATTGATAGACGAAACTATCCCGCCAAGCGGTGGCCAGTTGTTCGCAACTGCCAAAGTCTTCGTAATAGCCCTGTTGTTCGCCGGTTAACAGGGTATGTAAACTATGGTGGAAATCGTCACTCCATTGGGCATCCATTCCGAGGCCATCGTCTGAACGAGGGCGGATAATTCGCACATCGTTGAGATCACTTTCGGCGATGAGATAGCGGGGATAGGTGGCGGTTTGGTTGAACTCGGCTAGGCGATCGCTCAACTCGGCTAAAATATGCTTGGCCCCACCATCATAGATGGCATGGATGGCATCGAGACGTAGGCCGTCGAAATGATACTCCCGTAGCCAGTAGAGGGCGTTTTCAATGACAAATTGGCGAACGCCGTGACTGTGGGCATCATCGAAGTTAATGGCCCCACCCCAGGGGGTTTGATATTTGTCGGTGAAATAGGGGCCAAAGTCGCGGCTGTAGTTCCCTTCTGGGCCGAAGTGGTTATAGACAACATCGAGAATCACCGCTAATCCCGCTTGGTGGGCGGCGTTGACGAGGGCTTTGAGTCCGTCGGGGCCGCCGTAGGAGTTCTGAACCGCAAAGGGATAGGCCCCATCGTAACCCCAGTTCCGCTGGCCGGGAAATTGGGAGACGGGCATGATTTCGATGCTGGTGATTCCCAGGGCCGTTAAGTCGGTGAGGCGGGAGATGGCCGCCTCGAAGGTTCCGGCGGGGGTAAAACTGCCGATATGGAGTTCGTAGATAATCGACTCCTCTAGGGGAATCCCTCGCCAAGCCTCATCCTGCCAGGAAAAGGCCCCGTGATCGACGACGGCGGAGGGGCCATGAACCCCCTCCGGTTGAAATTGGGCCATGGGATCGGGGCGGAGGCGATCGCCGTTGAGACGATACTGATAGCGGGTTCCTGGGGGAATGTTGTTGAGACGGGCCCGCCAATAGCCCCAATTGTCTTGCTGGAGGGGATGGGATTGCTTCTCGGGCGTTAGAACTTCTAAGGTGACTTGATTTAAGGTTGGCCCCCAAAGGGAAAAGTCACAGCGATCGCCACCTAAGTAGGTTGCACCAATGGTCATGTTTTACCTATTAAGAAAAAGGACAGAATTAGAGTCGTTGTAACAACACCGTGGAACGGGATTCAACCTCTAGGATTTCGGAACCACTGTAGCGACTGCCATGTTCAATTAGGGTGGGTTTCGTTGTGTCTAACACCACACACCAAATTGACTCTTGTAACGTCTTCGGAAGTTGGAAGGTCAAGGGTTCATGATGGGCATTAAACAGTAACAAGAAACTATCATCAACAATCCGTTCTCCCTGTTTGCCCCGGGCGGGAATGGCATCCCCATTGATAAAGACGGCGATCGCCTTGGCAAAGCCTTCTTGCCATTGTTCTTCATCGACCTCTTCCCCATCGGGGTTGAACCAACCTAAATCAATCACATCGGACCCATAAATGGGCTGACCTTGGAACCATTTACGGCGACGAAACACGGGATGATCGGCGCGAAATTGAATCAGTTGCCGGGTGAAGGTGAGTAAATCGGCATTGGCCTCTTGTAACTCCCAATTGAGCCAAGCTAACTCATTATCCTGGCAATAGACATTGTTATTTCCCTTCTGAGTGCGCCCCATTTCATCGCCACTTACCAGCATAGGAACCCCTTGAGATAACAGTAAGGTGGTTAGAAAGTTACGCCGTTGGCGCTGGCGTAGGGACAAAATTTCCGGGTCATCGGTGGGTCCTTCTACTCCACAATTCCAGGAACGATTATGGCTTTCTCCATCCCGACTATCCTCTTGGTTGGCTTCATTGTGTTTCTCGTTATAACTGACTAAATCATTGAGAGTGAAGCCATCATGGGCGGTAACAAAGTTGATACTGGCACTGGGCCGACGACCATTGAATTTATACAAATCAGAACTGCCCGTCAGGCGATAGGCAAACTCAGCTAGAGTGCCATCTTCTCCTCGCCAAAAGTCTCGCACGGTATCCCGATAGCGACCATTCCATTCTGACCAGAGGAGGGGGAAATTCCCCACTTGGTAGCCTCCATCGGCAATATCCCAGGGTTCGGCGATTAACTTAACTCGACTCAGCACGGGGTCCTGATGGATGATATCAAAGAAGGCCGCGAGACTGTCGACTTCGTAGAGTTCTCGGGCTAGGGCGGAGGCTAAATCAAAGCGGAAGCCATCCACATGCATCTCTAACACCCAATACCGCAAACTGTCCATAATCAGTTTGAGAACTTGGGGATGGCTGACATTGAGGGAGTTGCCGCAGCCGGTAAAGTCCATGTAGTAGCGGCGATCGTCTTCTACAAGGCGGTAATAGGTGGCGTTGTCGATGCCGCGAAAACATAGGCTGGGCCCAAGATGGTTGCCTTCGCCGGTATGGTTGTAGACCACATCTAAGATGACTTCAATTCCCTCAGCGTGAAGGGATTTGACCATGGTTTTAAACTCGCGAACCTGGTCTTGAGGGTCTTGACTGGCACTGTAACCACTATAGGGGGCGAAATAGGCAATGGAATCATAGCCCCAGTAGTTGCGTAGGCCGCTGTCGGCTAGATGTCCCGGTTGGGAGACAAAATGATGGACGGGCATCAGTTCGACGGCGGTGATTCCCAGAGACTTGAGATAGGCGATCGCCTGGGGATGGGCCAGGCCTTGATAGGTTCCCTGGAGTTCTGGGGGAATGTCGGGATGCTGACGGGTGAAGCCTTTGACGTGCATCTCGTAGATGACGGTGTCCTGTTCTGGGATATTTAGGAGGCGATCGCCCTCCCAGTCGAAGGACTCGTCAATGACGATGGCTTTGGGAATATAGGGGGCATCGTCTAGATCGTTGAAGGAGAGATCCTCGTCGTCATCGTCCCACGCATAGCCAAAGATGGCTTCGTCATAGCCAATTTCCCCATCGAGGGCTTTGGCGTAGGGATCGATGACCAGTTTATTGGGGTTAAAGCGATGGCCCTGTTCCGGTTCAAAGGGGCCATAAACCCGGAAGCCGTAACGTTGGCCGGGGCCAATCCCCGGTAGATAGCCATGCCAATTATAATTCTCGATTTCCGTTAGGGAAACTCGGGTTTCTCGATCACGCTCATCAAAGAGACATAACTCAACCTGAGTGGCGTTTTCACTGTAAATAGCGAAGTTAGTACCCTCTCCATCCCAAGATGCCCCCAAGGGATAGGGTGAACCCGGCCAAATGGAACTATACATAGGATTTCTCAGCGATACAGCGTGGGCGTTTTACCCCCTGAGGGCTAATATAACAATCAATAATGCTCCATAAACCATCCTCAGGAGATAAATTGGCGGTTCCCTAGACCTGAGGGTTGGCGATCTGGGATTCGATTGCCTGTTCCACTCCCTTGATTCTGGTGTCGGCTTATGTTTGTGATTAACTGGGTTCCTCTGTCTGTTTCTGGGCTGTTGCTATTTCTGGTGACGGGTTCTGGGGCGATCGCGTCTCCCCCATCTACTCCCGAGAGTCGCCGCTATGCTGAGATTCCGTTTATTGATGTTCCCCCTCCTGTGGATGTCCCCGCCACTCCAGCCCCGAGTCGTGAGGCGACGGCGGCGATTCGCTACCTGGTGTATGTCAATAGTCGCAGTTCGGAACGGTTGGCGGAGATTCAACGTCTCGATTCAAGTGCCGCCTTTGGAATGTTTCGCGGTGATCAGATCATTCAAGCGGGCCTGTTTCAGGATCGGGAGGCGGCGGAGAGGCGATCGCGTCAACTGGGTGAACGGGGGATTCAAGGGCAAATTGCTGCGGTGACGGTTCCGGATCAAGCGGGGTCGGGGACGAGTAGTACCGCTAGCGCGGCCTACTATGTCATTATCCCCGGTTCTCAGCAAACCCTCGATCGCGCCTTAGCCACGGTTCAGAGTACCGTGAACCCCGGAACCCCGATTCAGCGACGCGATCGCCCCCGAGGGCTACATTTGGCGGTTGGCCCCTTTCGGGAACGACAGACGGCTGAACGTTTAAGCGATCGCCTCCGTCGTCAGGGATTGTCACAAAGTCGCGTTCATTATGATCCTTAAGGACAATTCCTAGGACACTGGGAGGGTTACGTCTATTGTTGTCTCCTCACATCAGTCATTATGCTCCAGATCCTACGCAACGGTCTTTTAACCCTATTGGCGATCGTCCTGATTGTGGCGATTCCCTTGCTATCCCTTAATCCGTCCCTGTCTCTGGAGTTTACCCCCCCCGATCGCGGGTCCCCGGAACAAGTCGATGCTGGGGGAACTCGTTTTGCTGACTTTGAACGTCCCGGCGATCGCGTGATTCCGGTGTTTAGGGATGGGGAAGAACTCGAATGTCCCCTTAGTGCGATTCTGCCTCCAGAAAACTATGGTCTCACCCGTCAAGCCTATCCCACGATTTTCTATCACATTCCTCCCGTGGAAGGGATTGAGGTGATTTTTAGTCTCCGGGACCCCCAAGACGACTTGATTTAC
The DNA here is from genome assembly GCF_023983615.1 of Phormidium yuhuli AB48. Taxonomy (GTDB): domain Bacteria; phylum Cyanobacteriota; class Cyanobacteriia; order Cyanobacteriales; family Geitlerinemataceae; genus Sodalinema; species Sodalinema yuhuli. The sequence continues at coordinate 2,929,879 of NZ_CP098611.1, forward strand.
GAAACCCGCTATCTCACGGGACCGGATCATGGGACCTATGGCTTGCCGATTCCGGCTTATGTGAATGTGCAGCCGTTGCAACCCTATCAAGGCTATTCCTGGACCGTGGAGGTACCGGAGTTGGAGGCTAGTGTCTCAGGAACCATTGTTCGGGTGAATACTACGGCAAGTTTTGATGAAGAGTTTGCCAATGCCTCGGCTGAGGAACGGCTGCAACTCCTGGCTGATGCCGGACTTTGGTACGATATGCTGGACCAACTGGCGCAACTCCATCGGGATAACCCTGATGATCCTCAGTGGTTCCGTCTCTGGACGCAAATTGCCGAAGATGCGGAGTTGATGAAAGTGGGGGATAAACCCTTACTCTAAATCTGTCGTTCAATGAACCTGATAACGGCCACCTCATGCTGACCTGGGAACGGATTGTTAAATTTAGCCAGGATCAGACTCATCCGGGAGTCTGCGATCGCGCCTGGGTGGAGATTGATTTAGGGGCCTTAGGGGAAAATGTCCGTCAGTTACGGGGCCTCTTGGCCCCGGAGACGGACTTGATGGCCGTGGTGAAGGCTGATGGCTATGGTCACGGGGCGATTCCCATTGCTAAAACGGTGTTAGAGGCCGGGGCCAGGGCCTTGGGGGTGGCGACGGTCCCAGAGGGTATCGAACTGCGTCAGGCGGGGATTGAAGCCCCCATTCTTGTCTTGGGGGCGGTTCAGAGTCCCCCGCAGATTGAAGCGTTGGTGCGTTGGCGGTTGGAACCGACTCTGTGCGATCGCCCCCAGGCGGTTCTCATGGCCAAGATTCTGGACCAATTGGCCCCCGATCAGCCTCTACCCGTCCATTTGAAGTTAGATACGGGAATGTCTCGCTTGGGGGTGTTGTGGACGGAGGCGGTTCCTTTTGTACGACAGGTGTTGGCGTTTCCCCAGCTTCGTCTGGCCAGTGTCTATTCCCATTTGGCTACGGCGGATGAGGAGGATATCACGATGATGCGGACACAGGAAGAACGCTTCCAAGGGGCGATCGCCGCCCTCAAGTCCGCCGGAATCACTCCCCCAAAACTGCATCTAGCGAACTCCGCCGCCACTCTCTGTAACCGGGCCAGTCATTATGATCAGGTACGGGTGGGGTTAAGTCTGTATGGTCTCTATCCGGCCCCCCATTTGCGATCGCAGGTCAAGCTACAGCCGGTTTTGCAAGTTAAGGCCCGCATTACCCAAGTTAAAACGATTCCCCCAGGGACGGGAGTGAGTTATGGTCACCGTTTTGTCAGTCAACGGGAGACTCGCCTGGCGGTGGTGGGGATTGGCTACGCGGATGGGGTTCCCCGTCTTTTGTCTAATCGGCTTCAGGGACTTTGGCAAGGGGGCGATCGCGTTTGGCGATTCCCTCAAGTTGGGGCGATTACTATGGACCAACTGATGTTAGATGTCACCGAGGTTCCCGAGGTGCAAGTGGGGGATGTAGTGACCTTTTTAGGAACCCTGGGAGATACCTCAATTTCCGCCGATGACTGGGCGGAAGCCTTGGGAACCATCTCCTGGGAAATTCTCTGTGGCTTCAAACATCGCCTCCCCCGCATCCAGGTTTGAGGGGTTCGACCCTTCTCTCACGGTTCAGAGCGGCCAAACCCCGATAGAATGAGTATGAGCCGTGCGTCTGCTTCCTTGCGCCTATGATGTCTATCCCCTTGTCTGAGTCTGGCTCTTTGTATTCTCAACTGATTACCCGACTGCGAGACGTACGGGATATCCAGTCTGCGGCGGCGGTTTTGCAATGGGATCGGGCCACCTATATGCCCCTCGGGGGGGCGACGGCCCGGGGCCGACAGTTGGCGACGCTGCGACAGGTGGCCCATGACAAACTGTGTGATCCGGCGTTGGGAGAGTTATTAGAACAACTTGAAGCCCAGGGCCAGTCCTATCCCTACGACAGTCATGAGGCCAGTTTAATTCGCGTGGCCCGTCGGGATTATGACCAGGCCCGGCGGGTGCCCGGAGAGTTTATGGCCCGTCTGTCGAGTCATCAGACTGAGACTTATTTGGCCTGGGCCCAGGCGCGGGAGGAGTCGGATTTTCAGCGGGTCTGTCCCTATTTGGAGAAGACGTTAGCGTTAAGTCAGGAATGGGCCAGTTTCTTTCCTGAGTGCGATCGCCCCGCTGACTCGCTCATCGCCCTTTCTGATGAAGGGATGACCAGTGCCATTTTAGAAGAATTATTTAGTCAACTGCGGGGGGAGTTGGTGGACATTGTCCAGGCGATCGCCCAGGCCCCCGCCCCTGACAGCAAACTCCTACAACAACAGTTCTCCGAAACCTCCCAACTCAACTTCTGTAAAACACTCATGGAACGCATCGGCTACGACTTCAGCCGCGGCCGCCAAGATGCGACACTCCACCCCTTCACCACCAGTTTTTCCATTAACGACGTTCGCATCACCACCCGCACAGACCCCAATAATCTCACGGAAAGTCTCTTTTGTAGTCTCCATGAAATGGGTCATGCATTGTATGAACAAAACATCGATCCAGCCCTAGAAGCAACGCCTCTCGCCGATGGCAGTTCCTCGGGAATCCATGAAAGTCAATCCCGACTTTGGGAAAATATCGTCGGTCGTAGTCGTGCGTTTTGGGAATGTTTTTATCCCCGTCTTCAGGGTCTCTTTTTAAGACAATTAGGGCAATCTTCCGTCTGTGATTTCTATCGGACTATCAACCGCGTCGCCTGTACCCCCATTCGGACTGCCGCCGATGAAGTCACCTATAATCTTCATGTGATGATTCGCTTTGAGTTAGAGGTGGCGATGTTGGAGGGTAAGTTATCGGTTCAGGACTTACCCGAGGCTTGGAACAGTTGTTATGAACGAGATTTAGAGATTACTCCCCGCAGCGATAAGGACGGGGTGTTACAGGATGTTCATTGGTACTCCCAATTGATTGGCGGTCAGTTTCAAGGCTATACCCTGGGGAATCTCATTGCCAGTCAATTGTTTGAAACGGCCCTCAAACAACATCCCGAAATTCCTGTTGATTTGGAACGGGGTCAGTTCACCAGTCTGTTGACTTGGTTACAACGCAATGTTTACCGTCATGGGCGTAAGTTTACTGCCGATGAACTGGTCGATCGCATTACAGGAATGCCCATTCATCCTGACCCCTTTTTACGGTATATCCGTAGTAAATATGGGGATTTATACAAGCTAGATTTATAGACATCCAAAAACAGTTAGACTACAAAAGAAAGACCTTCCCACTCTCTACAGTTTAATAATACTCTATGTCTGCTGAACTAATCTGTGTCGGAAGTGAGTTACTTCTGGGCGATATCCTCAACACCAACGCCCAATATATCGCCCAGGAACTCGCAAAACTGGGGATTCCCCATTACTATCAAACCGTCGTCGGCGACAACCCCGAACGCTTGCAAGCCGCCATTGAGAGTGCCATTCATCGCGCCGAAATCCTCATCTTTACCGGCGGACTGGGCCCCACCCCCGATGATTTAACCGTAGAAACCCTGGCAGATTTCTTTCAGACCCCTTTACAAGAACGCCCCGATGTGCTAAGGGATATCGAGGCTAAATATGCACGGCGGGGGCGCACCATGTCCCCCAGTAACCGTAAACAGGCCCTACTCCCAGAAGGGGCAGACGTCTTGCCCAACCCCGTCGGCAGCGCCCCTGGCATCATTTGGCGCGTCGGGGGCGTGATGATATTCACGTTTCCGGGGGTTCCCTCGGAAATGCGGGCCATGTGGCAGGAAACGGCAGTCCCCACCCTGAAAGCCCTCGGTTGGGGACAGCAGGTGTTCCACAGCCGCACACTCAAGTTTTGGGGGATTCCTGAGTCGGAGTTAGCGGAAAAGGTTTCTGGCTTCCTCAATTCCGTGAATCCCACCGTGGCCCCCTATGCGAATTATGGCCATGTCAAGTTACGAGTCTCGGCCCGGGCTGAGTCCACCGAGGCCGCCGAAGCCCTCATCCATCCCATCGCCCAGCAAATCCAAGAGATTGCCGGTTCCGATTACTATGGCAGCGATGAGGAAACCCTAGCGACGGTGGTGGGCCAACTGCTACAGCAGCGGGGAGAAACTCTGGCGGTGGCGGAATCCTGTACTGGGGGCTATTTGGGTAAACGCTTAACCGAGGTTCCTGGGAGTTCGGCCTATTTCTCGGGGGGGGTGATTGCCTATGAGAACCGGATTAAAGAACATCTGTTGGGGGTGGATGGCCAGGTTTTGGAACGCCTGGGGGCCGTGTCAGGGCCCGTGGCGGAACAGATGGCGGCGGGAGTTCGGGACTGTTGCGGGACCGATTGGGGGATTGGCATTACTGGCATTGCTGGGCCCTCCGGTGGCACTCCTGAGAAGCCGGTGGGATTGGTCTATATTGGTTTAGCGGGTCCTGAGTCGGTGAGTCACGTGGGGTATCGTCTTGGGGATACTCGGGGGCGGGATTGGATTCGCGAGATTAGCGTCAGTCATGCCCTGAATCAGCTTCGTTTGGCGTTGAGTCGTCCTTAATCCAGGGAAATTTGTAGGCCCCAGACATCTTGAGGGACAAAGGTGCGATCGCTCGAAATCGGGGCGACGGGTTCGCTGAGGGTAAAGGTCCCGGCTTCAATCCAGGCCTTGAGTTCGGCCGCCACTTGGCGCGATCGCGGAATACTCGCCAAGGGGGCCACCCGAACCGACTTGCCATCGACGGTGATTTTACCGGATTTCAGTTGGGCATAACTCACCAAACCAAAGGTGGGACGCACCCGGCGAGGAATGGAAAAGTCCACCACTGGGGCCACCAACTCCTCATCCCGAACCGCACAACGTTCCACCACCGTCTCATTGAGAACCGGCAGAGGGACCCCAACCCCCAACATCAGGGAGGGGCCATAGTTATGAAAATAGCAGCCCCGCACCCAATCGCGGTTCATTTGTCGGGCATCCCCCACCAAGGCCAAGGTCGCAGCCGGGCCGATGGGGGTGCGGTTGGGGAGTCGCTTTTGTAGGGGGAAATGTTGGGTTCCCTCCCCGACGATGTAGCCCACTCCTCCCCCCATAAAGACACGAGTGCCAATGCCAATTAGGTCTAAATCCGGGTCATTAAACAGGGGGGAAATGGCCCCCGGATTGGAATAGACGGCATTGCCTAACTGGGGTTGTAGGGGGCCAAGATAGGTAAACAGTGGGCGATCGCCCCCATTGACTCCCACAATAAAGTTTTGATAGAGATTACGGGGATTAAACAGATAGAACTGATTGATGGTATCGCGGGAAATCTGAGTTTCAAAGGAGGCCCGAGGATAACAATCGGTGACTTGGCCAATGGCCCGAACCTGGACGGTTTTGCCAGCGATGAGGTCTTCAATCACATGGCCCCCGCCACGATTCTCCTTCCATGTCGGTTCACGGCTGGGGTCTTCAGCATCACTCACCTCAGCCAGTTGCGTGGCCCCCAAATACAAATCCACGGCCCCAAAACCCGAATAAGCCATCACCCCATCAATCCAGCAGCGACGAATCTTGATCGGCGGGTCAGTATGTCCGATATTAAGGATGGCCCCACTGGACTCCATGGGTTCAAAGGTCCCGGTTGTAATCACATCCACCTGTTTTGTGGCTTTGGTCACGCCGATATCTGCCACCCGGGCCTTCAGTTCCTCGACTGTCCAGACGGAGGCTTTCCCAGCTTCAATTTTCTCGTTAATCTCGGCGATCGTCCGTTCCATCATCAAAAAGTCAACAATACATCATCAATCCTAACCATTCCCCCCACGACCTATTGCCTGTTGCCCAAATGATGCGTTCCGGCAAGTTTAAATCGATAGGCTTGGGTCAAACCCCCTCCTGATGCCGGGACGCATCCTACCATCTTCTGCCTCTTGCCTCTTGCCTCTTGCCTCTTGCCTTCTTCCCCCCATGCCCCACCCCTATCAGCCTCACTATAAGCCCAATCAACTCATTTGCGGCACAGGGACAATAGCTATTGTCAGCGGTTGGACCGTTAAGGAGGCGATCGCCAAACATCTCCAGCCCCAAGACTACGCCGTTATTGGACAACTCTACAGTCCCACGCGGGGCATTAGCGTCCTGGTTCGCAATCTGTTACTCAACCCCCAGGTTCATCATCTCATTATCGTTGATGCCACCCGAGAAGACCGTAATGCTGGCAGTGGTCGTTGTTTGGCGGACTTCTTCGCCCAGGGAGTGCGTCCGGGACAAACGGATACGGGCCGGGATTGCTGGCTGATTAACTCCTCCGTTGTCGGCTATCTCGATGCTGAACTCCCCCTAGAGGCGATCGCCCAGTTACGGGAGGCCATCACCTGTTATCGCGTCGAGGATATCAAATCCGCCCTTCATCTCGTGGAGAAGATTGCCCAACAGCCGTCCCCTCCTCCCTGGGGGAGTCCCCAAAGCTTCCCCGAATCTAGGGTGGAGTCGGCCCTGAAACCGGGCCGACGCTATGGCCATCGCATCGAAGGGCGAACCATTGCCGAAACTTGGGTGAAACTGATTCACCGCATCCGTCGGACTGGAACCTTGCGTAATACCCAACATGATAGTCAGTGGCAGGAACTGATTAACCTAATGGCGATCGTCACCGACGAACCCCCCGACTTGTATTTCCCCGATCCCAACTATTTACCCGTCTCTCGGGACTTTGTCGCCGACTATATGGGTCAAATCCAGGATGATGCCCGGTCCAAAGATGGGGTGAAATACACCTATGGCCAGCGGTTAAGGTCTTGGTTTGGCGTTGACCAAATCCAACAAGTCATCCAACAACTCAGCGACAATCCCGACTCCGCCCGGGCCGTGATGTCCCTCTGGGATGCCCAACAAGACGGCCAAAGCAATGGAAGTCCTCCCTGTCTCAATCATATTTGGACGCGACTGGTGGACGGAGAATTGTCGTTAACAGCTACATTTCGCAGCAATGATATGTTTGGGGCTTGGGTCGCCAATGCCATGGGGTTACGGGCATTACAACAGCATCTGAAGCAACACATCGAATGCCGTAACAACGGACTAAAATTGCGCCTCGGTCCTCTAATCACGGTCAGTGAAAGTGCCCATATTTATGATGACTGTTGGGAAAATGCCGATACTCTGATTGAACAACAGTATCCGCGACTTTTAAAAGACCGCAATTTTGCCGACCCCTCGGGGAGTTTCACCCTCCTGGTGAGTGGCGGCGAGATTGTTGTGGAACATCTCAGCCCCGGTAGTGGTGAACCCGTGGGCTGTTATGTGGGGAAAACGGCTAGACGACTCTATCAACAAATTGCGGCGGATTGTCCGGCGTTGGAAACCGAACACGCTCTCTATTTGGGGACTGAGTTACAAAAGGCTGAACTTTCGTTAAAATTGGATCTGAATTATCAACAAGATAAACCAATTTTAACTCCTAAAATTTAGAAAAATGGGTCTTCTGGTTTCAGTTTTATCAAAAAAATCTATGGCGGATTACTCCCCTTACCGTTTACCGTAGAGTCAAAAAATTCCCTATAGTAAGTCTTGTAATTTCCACATTAAGCTTATCACCAAAACTATAGGTCTTCTGTTAATTCTTCCTGATCAGAATCAGGTAGCCTTAAAAATTCACCATACTTTTTGTAAAGCAAGTAGGTCGAAAGTAAGCAAAATCTGATGACTTTATTCCAGCCAGATTCTTCTATCTTAATTTTTTTGGGATTAAAATGAACAATCTTATTCCGTAACGAGTAAATCACACGGGCATTTTTTGTTTCTCCTGAATAGTCCGCAGCTATTTTAGTTTTGACCGACTTAAAACCATTATAAATTTCAAAATACTCTTTTAATTCTTCATCAATGACCTCAAGCAAACCCTTAAGCGCGTCTTCTTCTTTGGGTTTCCAGCTTATGGACTCCTCAATCTTGTCGATGAACTCCAAAAAATTTAGATCCACTGAAATACTTTGATAGAGTTTAAGGATTCTGGGAATCCTAAACAATCTTTCTAGACATCTATAAACATCCAAAAATGAATATTTCCAAGAAAATGATATGTAGCTATCCAGAATACTTTCAAATGGTATGGATGCTTCCCCTTCATATGCAACACTCTTAAAAATATCCAGTGTTCCTTGCTCAAACCTGAGATTGTTAACAGAATTATAATTTAGAAAATAAACAAGTAATACTCTAGAAATATCTGGATCTGGTTTCCCCGAACTTAGCACTAATCTTTCTAATAGTATTGATTCGGGTTTTATTTTGTAAACATAAAAACTTTCAAAACACCCTTTGATGTATCTATAAGCATCAGAATCATAGTATTCATCATCAATAGCGCCTAAGTTGTTGTAGATTTCTAGGCTTGTTACATCATGCTTTAATATAACTTTAAGTTGATAAATTACCAGGACCGTCCAACCAGGTGAAATTTCATCTTCAGGCAACCGAACAAAGTTTTTATCCTTTGTGTCTGAAGTATCCAAATCTTCATCCTCTGTGTCTTGAGCATTATCAGATATTTCTTCTTCTGTGCCGACATAAATAAAATAGTACTCATCTTCATAGCTAAAACAAGCAGACTTGTCTTTGCTAAATAAGTTTTTACTACTTAAATGTTTCGCATTTTTAATTAAGTTTTCATCCAATTTGCTCAGTTTTATAGTTCTTGTTACATCTAAGGGGTCTATGGAACGATCTTCTAATTTAATACGGTCATTTAAGCACTCAATGATGTATTGGCTAGATTTTTTTATACTTCGAGACATAATTGGCAGTTCAATAAGCCCTCCAGCAAACTTCCATACTGTCAACCTCAAATTTTTCTTCAATTAAAGTCGTAAACGCTTCTTTAAAAAATTGCCGATTCTCGTACCCTTTAGTCGCGCCACTCTTACCCGTTAGCTTCAACAGCATGTCCCAACAGACAAATTTTTGTCGCTCTTCATCACTAAAGCTTCTTATTTTATCGATGAACGGCTCAATATGTTTTTCAAGAGTTTGCCATTGTTTCTCTCGTTTTTCTGGGGTATGATTACCACCCGGTCGCCCCATCGTATGTAAAGCAATAGCTGTCACAAACCCTATATAAGAAGCCGGTTGACTCTTGAAAAAGTTTTGTTTACCCAGAGCTATTTCAAAACGACTCAAGTAGTCAATAACTCTGTAAAATTCCTCCGTAAACTCTGGACGAGATGTTGACTCAATAAAATCCTGTCTTGTGAATTCATCAGCGACTTCTTTGTGAAGGTCAATTTTTTCTTTCCTTGAACCAAAAACCAAAAAAAGCTCAACAACAACACTCGCCTTAAACTGTCCAGCCCTGGTTTTTCTCTTTGAGTCATCTACTTCGATAATCTCAATATTGTGATTGCTTTGCTGAAGTCCTTTGATAATAGGTTTAAATACAACCTCAATTTGTCGTCTTAAGTTCCAAGGAACTTGACCAGTATTCAAAACCAACATCCGATAAGTCATTGCATTAGATTGAGCAGCAAGCCAATACTCAACTCTAATAAATTGTTGTTTGATACCTGGATTTTTCTTGACAGCCTCTTTGAGAGCAGTCGTTCTTTGCATCCCATCAATAATGAAGATATCTTCGCCATCTTTAGAACCCAATATCTTGTCAAAACTTTCTTTATTTTCTAAGTTTTCTAAGGACTTAAATTCATTCTCATTTAAGATAACACCTAAGACGATCGGTGGTAAAATCCCGCCTTCTTCCAGGTCAGCAACCATTCTCTCTCGGATACGTTTTGCTGTAATTGTCTTCAAAGGCTCCCGCTGGCCCTGAATTCCCCCTTGCTCTTCAAAGCTTGACCGAACCTTTTCAAGATACTCCTCAATCGATGTGTGAACCATAATTGAGTAACAATTCGCTCTTTTATCTTTTAAAATATCAATGTTCATATCTCTGATTTAGACGTCCAAACAGGTCAACCATAAAAGTTCGTAGCTTTAGCTTTGTATTACTAGATTGATTTTGTCAACAAAATTTAAAATAATAATGTCACAGTTGATATTATAGCACACTCTTGCCCAGTCTTCAACCCTAAACAAAACGAGATCTGCCTCACGACTCCCTACTCGAAAGAGACTGAGATTTTAGGAAGGGATTATGGCCGTAATGGGAAGTCGCCACTGAACTTAGTTATGGGTGAGTCTCAACACTCCTGTCATGGTGAAGCAAGTAGGACAGGTCTGGAGGCAGACTCCCTCAGAGGTCGAATCTAAAGAAACATCAAGAATTATCGACGTTCTCCATCTCAACTCGGGCAATCTTGACTCAACCTAGCCCCAATCGCCAACGCCTCCCCATCCCAGATGGCCGATCTCTTCGGGAAATCTCCCGCCGCCTACCCCCACAGATGATACATTGGGACAACTGCCCGCAGACGCGATCTACCCCTTGGGCCCATGCCTCAAGTGTGCATTTCGTTGTAGTCTAGCCCTGTTTGGATCGTTCCCAAGCCGTTTCTCATTATGAGTCGCATTATTGTTGTCACCTCGGGTAAAGGGGGAGTGGGCAAAACCACCACCACCGCCAACCTCGGTATGGCATTGGCACAACGCAAGCGTAAAGTCATCCTCGTCGATGCTGACTTTGGCTTGCGTAACCTGGATTTACTACTGGGGCTGGAAAATCGGGTCGTGTATACCGCCGTAGAAGCGATCGCCGGTGAATGCCGCCTCGATCAAGCCATTGTCCGGGATAAACGCCAAAATAGCCTCGCCCTCCTCCCCGCTGCCCAAAATCGCATGAAAGATGCTGTCACCCCCGCCCAGATGCGGCAGTTGGTGATGGCCTTGGCCAAAAAGTTTGATTATGTCCTTGTCGATTGCCCCGCCGGGATTGAACAGGGGTTCCAAAATGCCATCGCCGCCGCCCGGGAAGCCCTCATCGTCACCACCCCGGAGATTGCAGCGGTACGGGATGCCGATCGCGTGGTGGGCCTCCTGGAAGCCAATGGGGTGCGCAAGGTGGGCCTGATTATTAACCGCATCCGCCCGGAAATGGTGGAAGCTAACGACATGATGTCCGTCGAAGATGTGCAGGAACTGTTGGCGGTTCCCCTGATGGGGGTGATTCCTGACGATGAACGGGTGATTGTCTCCACGAACCGAGGGGAACCCTTAGTCCTCTCCGAGGAACCCTCCCGGGCGGGACAGGCCTATAGTAATATCGCCCGCCGGCTGGAGGGAGAGACGGTGGAGTTTTTGGATCTCTCGCTTCCCCCCAAGGGCATTTTTTCTCGCTTGCGTACGCTGTTGAATACCCGAATTATCTGACTCGACCTTGACTCGACTGATCACAATGCTTTCCAATCTGCTCGCCCGCCTTTTGCCGCGATCGCACAAAGACACCAGCCGCAAGGAAGTCAAACGCCGCCTGCAACTGGTGATTGCTCACGATCGCGTAGACCTCAATCCAGCCACCATTGAGGCGATGCAGCAGGAAATCCTGGATGTGGTCTCCCGCTATGTGGAAATCGACACGGAGGGCCTCAATTTTGCCCTGGAAAGTGATCAACGCATGACCTCCATTACCGCCAATCTCCCCATCCGTCGGGTTCGTAAAACCCCCACTGGGAAGGAGGTGGAGGAACTGACAGAGGAGTTAGGGGATGAGAAGGTGATTCGGTTTGAGTTTGTCGAAGACGAGGAGGCAGAATCGCAGACCCCAGGGGGCCCAGAAGCCCCCAGCAGCGACGATTCCCCCGCAACAGAGACCCCCAATCCCGACGAGGAGAATGATGACCCCGACCCCAAGCCATCATAAATCGGGGTAAAATGCCTCTGATATCCTGTTCGCGATCGCCCCTGTAGCCGTGACTGTGCAAAATTCCCTCACCCCCTCTCGACCGAATCCCAACGCTGTCGACTACAGCACCATCTGGCAAGATAGCCTCACCATCTTCTGGGGAGACTGGCTGGACTTACGAGTTCGCATCGCCCAAGTCGCCGCCTCGGGCCTCATCTCCCCCCTGATTTACATTATCGCCTTCGGCTTCGGCCTCGGCAGTTCCGTCCGCCCCGGAACCGCTATCAGTGAGGACTACAGTAGTTATCTGCAATTCATCCTACCGGGGATGGTAGCCCTCTCCTCCATGGCCATTAGTTTCGCCGGAACCACCTTCTCTATCTGTGGCGAACGACTCTACAGCAAAACGTTTGAAGAAGTGCTACTCCTCCCCATCCATCCCCTCTCGTTACATTTGGGAAAAATGATGGCTGGGGTCGTTCGGGGGTTAATGACCTCCGGGTCGGTCATGGTTGTGGCGGTTCTCTTTCTCGGCTTCACAGAACAAGGCATTTCTGCCCTTTGGAGCTTTTTTAATCCCCTCTTTTTATTGGTGTTAATCCTCAATTGTGCCGTCTTTGCCGGACTGGGGGTTATTGTAGGATTGAATGTGAAATCCCTAGAAAGTGTGGGCTTACTCAATAACTTTTTGATTGTCCCCATGTCCTTTCTCGGGGCAACCTTTTTTGACCCCGCCACTCTGCCAACAGCCCTCAAAGCCATTGTCTTTTGCCTCCCGCTCACCTATACCAGTGTCGGCTTACGCTCGGCGGCCTATGGCTCCTTGGCGGAGTTTACCTGGATTAGCCTACCCGTGTTATTCGTTGTGGCGATCGCCCTGTCTTGGATTGGCGCCTATCAGTTTTCCCATCAACAAGACTAGGGTGTAAACCCGGAGAGGGCGGTTCTAGCAAGCGACCAAAACAGACCGTTTATTTTTGAAGAATTATGGCATTCACCTATCCCCAAGCCCGACAAAGTGACCAGGTTGATACCTATCATGGCATCGATATTCTTGACCCCTATCGCTGGTTAGAAGACTCGGATTCTCAGGAAACTCGGGCTTGGATTGAGGCGCAAAATGAGCTGACCTTTGGCTTTTTGAAACAACATCCCAATCGCGATCGCCTCAAGGAGCGACTGACCCAACTCTGGAACTACGAAAAATATGGGATTCCCTTCAAAGAGGGCGATCGCTACTTCTACTTCAAAAACGACGGTCTCCAAAATCAAAACGTCCTCTACGTCCTCGATGATCTCGACGGCGATTCCCGAGTTCTTCTCGACCCCAACCAACTCTCCGACGACGGAACCGTGGCCCTAACCGGTTACGCCATTTCCCCCGATGGCCAGTGGCTGGCCTACGCCCTCTCCGAATCCGGTTCCGACTGGAAAACCTGGCATATTCGCAACATCGACAACAGCCAAGACCTCGACGATGAGGTGAAGTGGAGTAAGTTCTCCGGGGCCGCCTGGACTCACGATAATCAAGGCTTCTACTATAGTGCCTACGATCGCCCCCAAGAGGAGAGTCAATACGAAGACATTAACTACTTCCAAAAACTCTATTACCACCGTCGCGGAACCCCCCAAAGCGAGGACGTTCTCATCTACGAACGGCCCGACGAGAAAGAATGGGGCTTCAGTGGCGATGTCACCGACGATGGCCGCTATCTAATTATCTCCGTCTGGCGGGGAACCGAACCCAAAAACCTGGTCTTCTATCAGGACTTACACACCCCCACCTCACCGCAACTGGACGCGCCGGTGGTGGAATTGATTAACACCTGGGAAGCCCGCTATGATGTGGTGGGCAATGAGGGCGATCGCCTCTGGTTAACCACGGATTTTAACGCCCCTCGCTATTGTCTCATCGCCTTAGACCTCCCCAGGGGCGATCGGCACATCATCATCCCCGAAGCCGACGATGTCCTACAAGGGGTGAGTCTCCTCAATCATCAATTTGTGGTGGAATACCTCAAAGACGCTCGCTCTCAGGTAAAACGCTTTAACCTCAGCGGCGAGTTCCTGGACGACGTTGAACTCCCCGGAATTGGCTCTGTCGGCGGTTTTGGCGGCAAAGCCAGCGACCGAGAAACCTTCTACGCCTTCACCGGCTTCACCACCCCCACCTGCATCTATCGCTACGACCTCACCCGTGGCGAGAGTCACCTCTTCCGCCAGCCAACGGTGGACTTTAATCCCGAGGAGTACGAAACCCATCAAGTCTTCTATCACAGTAAAGATGGGACGCGGATTCCCATGTTTATTACCCACAAACGGGGATTAGTCTGTGATGGGAACAATCCCACCTATCTCTATGGTTACGGTGGTTTTAACATCTCCCTAACCCCGAGTTTTTCCGTGAGTCAGCTCGTCTGGATGGAACTCGGCGGTGTTCTAGCCATCCCCAACCTACGGGGTGGTGGGGAATATGGCGAAGCTTGGCATCAGGCGGGAATTAAAGGGAATAAACAGAATGTCTTTGACGACTTCATCGCCGCTGCGGAATGGCTGATTGACCAAGGCTATACCTGTTCCGAGAAACTGGCCATTGGTGGCGGAAGTAACGGCGGTTTATTGGTGGGGGCCTGCATGACGCAACGGCCCGACTTGTTCGCAGCGGCGATTCCTGAGGTGGGAGTCTTGGATATGTTGCGTTTCCACAAGTTCACCATCGGCTGGGCCTGGTGTTCGGATTATGGGTCTCCTGATGATGCGGAGGAGTTTAAGGCCCTCTATGCCTATTCTCCCTTACATCGCGTCCAGCCGGGGACGGCTTACCCAGCGACGCTGATTATTACGGGAGATCATGATGACCGGGTGGTTCCGGGCCATAGTTTCAAGTTTGCGGCGGCCCTACAAGCGGCGGATGCGGGGGAGAAGCCGCTGTTAATCCGTATTGAAACTAAGGCGGGCCATGGGGCCGGCAAACCCACGAGTAAACGTATTGAGGAGGTGGCAGATAAGTGGGTGTTTCTTCAGCAGGTGTTGATGGATCATTGAAACTCAAAAATCATCCCTTATCACCCGGTGATACGGGTAATTCAATGATAAATTCGGTGCCTTGGCCGGGGGTGGAGTCAAAACTGAGACTTCCTCTATGATTCTCGGTGATGATTTGCCGACTTAGGGATAGACCTAATCCCGTTCCTCGTTCCCCATCTTTGGTGGTGAAAAAGGTTTCAAACAGTCGGGGTTGAACCTCGACTGGAATCCCGGTTCCATTGTCAGTGATACAGATGGCGATGCGATCGCCCTCGTCGTCCTGAAAATAATGAGTGCGAATCCCAATCACATTAGGCTTCGTCTCAATCTCCCCATAACTCCGGTCCTGATTATCTTCTTCAACGGCATCAATGGCATTACTCAGGAGATTCATAAACACCTGGCTTAACTGTCCAGGACGAGCCAGAATTTCGGGCAGTTCGTCATACTCTTTGATGACCTGAATTTCGGGACGGTCGGGATTGGCTTTGAGGCGATGTCGTAAGACGACAAGAGTGCTTTCGAGACCGTCATGAACGTCACACAGGCTTTCCTCGGCATCGAGGCGGGAAAATTGACGGAGGGAGGAGACAATCTCTTGAATGCGATCGACGCTGACTTTCATGGAATTACCCATCTTCGGGATATCTTCCTTGAGATAGTCCAGGTCGATGTTCTCAGCATGTTCACTAATGTCTGGGGAGGGGTCAGGGTACTGCTGCTGATATAAGCTCAGATGTTCTAGTAAATCTGCGGTATAGTCGCCCAGGTGAGCCAGGTTTCCCGTAAGACAACCGAGGGGATTGTTGATCTCATGGGCCACTCCCGCAACTAACTGTCCTAAACTGGAAATCTTCTCGACTTGCACCAGTTTAGAGTGAGTCTGTTGCAGTTCCCTTAAGGCCCGTTCCAATTCCAGGATTTTGTCCTGTTCTCGTCGCTCAGCTTGTTCTCGCTTTAGTTCAGCAACGGTGCGTGTGGCGAACAAACTCAGGAGAATTTCGGCACGATGACGTTTTTCGATGGAGAGGGGGCGATCGTCTAAAATACAGATGTGGCCAATGGGTTGGCGGGTGTCTGGGTCGAGTAAGGCCACCCCAAGATAGGATTCAGCCTGGAGTTTCACCAGGTCGATATCTTCAGGAAATTGGCGTTGAAGCTCCTCGGGGAACCAACAGAAGCATAAGTTTCCCGACGACTCACCGGCCTGTTCTAAGAGTTGTCCGCAGGGAGTCCCCACGAGCGCATATTCGAAGTTCTCAGCTACCCCTTGCCCATCCCAAAAACAGAGCGCTCGCATTCGTGTCGGCTGACCGTCCTCCCACTGGCAGATTTCTCCAATCATGGCATAGTGAACATCCAGGTTACTGGCTAACTGTTCCGCGAGGACTGGATAATAGTCGCGACCTGTCACGGCGGCGGTGCGGGTCATCAACTCAGAGAGAACATTCCAGGAGATATTCTGAACTAAGGAGTCGGGGACGGAGGTTGAGGAGGGTTGGGAGTCGATGGAATCGGACATTG
Source organism: Phormidium yuhuli AB48 (assembly GCF_023983615.1). Classification (GTDB taxonomy): domain Bacteria; phylum Cyanobacteriota; class Cyanobacteriia; order Cyanobacteriales; family Geitlerinemataceae; genus Sodalinema; species Sodalinema yuhuli. The sequence continues at coordinate 2,946,167 of NZ_CP098611.1, forward strand.
TGGAGAAATACTCGACATCGGGGACCGAGGCGGTGAAGTCAGAACAGAAGCTGGGATGATTAACCATGTCTCTAAGAGTCTGGTGTAACGGATGGGAGCAATCCGGTGAATGGCATCCCCCTTCCATGCTATTGTCAACAGACAGCGATGCCTATGATCGGAATCACAAAAACTCCATCAACTTAGGAATCTCCCTGAAGCCATCTAGAAATTTATCCTAAACTTCGCCACCATGAGTTAGTAATTGATAATTCTGTTCCTCTCGGGATTGATCGCCTCCAAGTAGTACGGTTTAAGAAACTGGGTTAACCAGGTTTTTAAGGTATAGGTCGCCCGACAATCATCTTCGTTGTATTCTAAAATTGCCTCTAAACAGTCTTGTTTTTGCTCAGAAAGCCATTCGTTATACCAACAAATACATTGAGCACCATTGGCTTGTGGATTCCGCCAATTAAAACCAAGCCAGCGAGCAATGGGTTTTAAGGCGTAACTTTCTACCGGCAATAGAGTTAAGTGAGTGACCCACCAGTGAATGTCCACGCAACGATTGATAAGAGCTTGATAGCGATGTTTTGGAGTGTTATAAAGTTTAGCCAACCGTTGAATGGTCTTCACTTCATAATCGCAAAAATGAAAAATAAAGGCTTGAGGGTATGACTCCATGAGTTCTAAAAATTGTTGCCAAACCAATGCTTCTTCTTGGGGGGATTTGGCCATAAACCCGTAGTAGGTTTGACGATTGTGGCGATGGTCAATCACTAGGGATCCAAGGAGAAAGTCGAGATCTAAATCGGGTTCTGCTTCAATATCAAAATGAATTTCGATCGCCCCCTGGGGATTAGCTAACCAGCGATTGTGGGGAGACTGGAACAGATGGGTTATGGCCCCATCTCGTAAGAGAGCTTGTTGTCGATAGGAGGCGATCGCCTGTTGAGCGAGTTGATTTCCGGCTTCTGCACCAAAGACCATCTTAAGCTGCGATCGCGGCGTCTCAACTAAAGCTGCCAAGCTGTCAATTCCCATTCCCTGCAACTGACTATAGCGATTAGGGGTGATTCCGGGAATCAATGACAAATGACGCTGGGACTGGGCCGCGTGATGGCAAAAACTATACCAATGGCAGAGATTGCATTTTTGGCGGGATAAAAACAATTCTGGCGTTTGAGGCTGACGTAAACTGACAATGCAGTCGGAGAGAAGCTGCTGCATCTGGGGGACTCGTTTCAGGAAGTCGACCCCGTGGGGGTTGCGGCCCCGTAATACCAGCCAAGCGGTAGGTGGCCAGACCTCTTGCAGTTGTGAGAGAACTAAACCATGAAACGCCCCAACAATTTGATAGTCTAGCTTGGGGCGCTTTCCAAAACGGATATCATAGGGAACATAAAACCAATCCCCAAATCGAGAAGATCCTGGATGGCGGACGAACAGATCCGGTTTCGAGACTAACTCCACCCCCGGAAGCCAGGACGCCGCAAGCACCCCGCGATAAATTGACTCCACCCCCTGCTCCATCAACTCCAATGTCGCCTGGGTTCCCTCGTACCAATCTTCCCCTGACCAATCGGGACGTTGGTAATGATACTGACTCAAAACCTCCCGACGATGACTACGACTGTCCTGACGCAACTTCAGCAAAAACTGATCCAGAGGATCTCGTTGCCGGGAGTCACCGAACACATCTAAAAATGCTCGTCGATCGCACCGTTGGTAATACAGCAGTAAATCATCACTAACGAGCATAGGACGCGGAGAGGCTGGCTCCTCGGTAAATCATCTCAAAGGCACATACAGGGGCATTACCTGTTCATTGTACTGTCTTTGCGCGGCGGCCGTTAGATTGGGGGCGATCGCCGACAGTCGACAAAAACAGCAGAACTTAAGCTTCTTATCCAAATTAACTCAAACCGTTACCGTGAGCCTTTTTCAGCCCTATACCATACAGATTTTAGTCATGAATGTTTTTCAAAATCGATAAATTTCTGAGCAAATCGGCAGTTGGAATGATAACATTGCCTTAAACTAACGTGCCGTCGAGGGTTCGCTGTGAGCCGTTCTGCAACTCTATCGCTTCAGCCTTCTTTACTCTCTGTTGTCGATAACAATCGATTAAGGCTATTTTCTGGGTCTGCCAACCTACCGCTATCTCAAGAAGTCGCCCGTTACCTCGGAATCGATCTCGGTCCGATGGTTCGCAAGCGCTTCGCTGATGGTGAGCTCTATGTGCAGATTCAAGAGTCCATTCGGGGCTGTGACGTCTACCTGATTCAGCCTGTCTGTCATCCCGTCAACGATCATCTCATGGAGTTACTGATCGTGATTGATGCCTGCCGTCGGGCCTCCGCGCGTCAAGTAACCGCCGTCCTGCCTTACTATGGCTACGCTCGTGCTGACCGCAAAACCGCTGGACGGGAATCTATCACCGCCAAACTCGTTGCTAACTTAATGGTCGAAGCTGGAGCCAACCGGGTATTAGCCATGGATTTGCATTCCGCGCAGATTCAAGGCTATTTCGATATCCCTGTGGATCATGTCTATGGGTCTCCGGTTTTGATTAACTATCTAACCAATAAGCAGCTCAATGATATCGTGGTTGTCTCCCCCGATGTCGGTGGAGTGGCTCGGGCCAGAGCCTTTGCTAAGAAGCTCAATGATGCCCCTCTGGCGATTATCGATAAGCGTCGCCAAGCTCATAATGTCGCCGAGGTTTTAAATGTCATCGGTGACGTGCGAGGCAAAACCGCCGTGCTAGTCGATGACATGATTGACACCGGTGGGACTATCAGTGAAGGAGCGCGGCTCCTACGCAAAGAAGGAGCCCGACAGGTTTACGCCTGTGCCACCCACGCTGTCTTCTCCCCCCCAGCAGTGGAGCGACTTTCCAGTGGCGTGTTTGAGGAAGTCATTGTCACCAACACCATTCCCATTCCTCCAGAACGGATGTTTGAGCAACTCAAAGTCCTTTCTGTTGCCAATGTGCTCGGTGAAACAATTTGGCGCATTCACGAGGACAGTTCCGTCAGTAGTATGTTCCGTTAGACTATCCTCAAACTGACAATCCGGGGTCGCCAGTGCGACCCCGCTTTTGTAAGATTTGCGGGATAATGGGGGGTGATCGCAACGGTAATCTGGCTATGTTGAGTTAATCGGGGAACGAACCTATGTTTGATAAGCACCGGCCAACCCAGCGACCGACACCCTTTATCGCCACCAATCGACCGGATGAGCATCTGCAAGAGCAAACTCAGGAGATTGTGTATAATTACCTGCTAGAAATTGTTCGTGCTTGGTCGCCGGAAGATGTCTTACAGGAGTTTCGGGGCTTATTCATTGATTGCAATAACGTTAAGAACCTAGAGGCCTTTGAATCTCTCAAGCAACTGGTTGAAGCCAATGAAGAAAGCGGCTTTTGCCATACCGTGAAGCGCTCATGCTATATCCTGTTCAACAACTGGGAGGCTAATCGCCAGCATAAGTTTATCCCCAAACTGGTTCAGCTCTTTCAAGAGCCCTCTATTCGTGAGAAGAGCCTATCTCCCCATTTGCAGCGTGTGCGAGCTTGGCTACAAATTTTTACCGAGGGGACAGACTATCAGGATTTACAAGTCTTCACCGCCAAATACGAGGAAGGGGAGTTTGAGGAGGTTGAGGCCGCCAAATGGAGCGATCGCTACACGGCTTATTTATTGGTTCCTCAATATTCCAATCCCGATAACCCCACGGAACAGCGGGAAGTGGCCCGGGCCATATCACAACGGCTTAAAGATCGCTTTAAGTTTGACTTAGCCATCTACATTACCCGAGCCCAGATGGTGCGCTATGACAACCAGCAACACCCGAATCCAACCATTTTTGGCGATGAGGTCTTGCGGATTATCAAAACCATTTTAGCTCGTCGGGGCAGTCTCAGCTATGAAAACCTAGCCAATGTCTTTTTAAGACAGACTGAAAACCAGCGGTATCGTGATTTTAAGCGTAGTCTGCAAAAATATCTTCTGTTTTCTTGGTCTGATAAAGACCTTGCTCAAATCTTGCGTCAACGGCTTTCGGAACGGCTAGATCTGCTTTGTGTTGAAAAGCATAATGACCCCGTTGATGAATCCCTACGATTGCGAACTTGCAACCGAGCCATTGATGCTCTCATTAGTGAAAATGGAACTGAACCGTCCTCAATTTTTATCTGGATGCTCTCCTGTGGAAATCCTTTAGCGTTGGTGGCGATTCTGCTGAAGTTGGTCTTGATTAGTCGCCATTCTCGCATTCACTTAGAAACTCGCATTGCTCAACTGATTCGCTATTACGAGCATCTACCAGAAGAAGAGTGTCAATGGGTGATTCACTTTTTTGAATTATTCAAGATTGCCTTTGCCATTCACGCTGAAAACGTAGAATACAGTCTTGTGGAGGTGGGTGATGCTTCAGAAGCGGTGGAGAAAGCATCTGATCGCTATCGAGTCTTTGCTCGCTTGAAGTATCAAGAATTGTCCGTTGATATCTCGGAGGAGATTGATGATTCTGATGAGTTTACTCAACTTCTCAGCTAATCCCTGCCGCTCACTCTAGCATCCTGAATTTATGACTGCTACCCTCACGACATTAATTGGCGATCGCGCCCGGCTCTATCTCCAGCAGCAGGTTCCCCCCGGGACAACCCTCTGGTGGGGCCAGGATGATGATGGGGAACATTGGAGTTTTGCCCCTCTGCACGAGTCTGATTATCCGGGACTGCGGAACCTCAAAACCCTAGAGGTGACTGAGGCGCATTTGCAGCAGATCCCCATCGTGGCGATCGAGGAAACCCTACAACTGGTGATTATTAACCTTTGGGATCATGGCTATCAGGGGCTGCAAGTTGATCCCGATGGAGAAGTCTGGCCCGCCTCATTCCTTGGAGGAAATCCCCAAAAACCCGAGTCTTGGGAGGTTCCCTATCAACTGGTCTAACGCCTATTAAACCTAAAATTGGAGACCCAGTGATGGTACGATTCAAATCCTGGCAATGGGCGATCCTAGCCCTCCCCTTAGTCAGTATCGTTGGCTTTCTTCTGGTTGCCGCCGGTTGGCAAATTCAGCATTGGGGACTCAGTTGGATTTGGGCGATTTTTATCGTGGCTCTCCTCGGCTGGCGTTGGCTGTTGGCTCGCTGGACAAAACCCCAACTTGCCCAACTTGAAGCAGCGGTGGCCGATGCCAATCAGCAACTCGAAGCCAGCCGCAATCGGGCAGAACAGCATGGGAATAACCCCGAAGCGGCCCAGGCGGTGCGAGATGCCCTCCAGGAGATTTTACAAGAGACGCAACAAGACCCTCCCTTCTGGGAGGATTGGGCCTGTTTCTGGCAACGGGGACAGGCGGTGGTGGTGGCGGTGGCCCGGGCCTATAACCCCGATGTTAAATATCCTTTACTGAGTATCTATGTTCCCCAAGCCTATGGCTTAATTCGCGGAACCGTTGACGACCTCGATCGCTGGATGGAACAGCTATCACCGGTTCTAGGACAGGTGACGGTGGGCCAAGCTTATCAAGCCTATGAGGTGTATCAGAAACTTGAACCCTCAGCTCGTAAATTGCGTCAAGTTTGGGGATGGGCCCAATGGCTGTTTAATCCAGCGGTGGCAGCGGCCCGCCAGGTGACGCAAAAATCCAGTAGCCAGGCCACTCAGGAACTGTTAGGGAATTTGGGACAACTGCTACGGGAAGCCGCGTTACGGAATTTAGCCCAACAAGCGATTTATCTATATTCAGGAGAGATGTCTCAGGAGTCGTTACCTAATCTGACGCAAGAGGAGGAGTCTGGGGCGAAACGCTTTGGCCAGACGGAGACGGAAACCCTCGCCAACATTCTCGATCGCGCCGAGTCCGCTGAAACCATCGAGAAAAAACCCGTCAATTTGTTATTGGTGGGGCGCACTGGGGCCGGGAAGAGTAGTGTGATTAATACCCTTTTTGACAGCGATCGCGCGGCGGTGGATGTCTTACCCAGTACGGATAAGCTCTGTCGTTATGTTTGGGAGGCTCCTAGCGGTGATTCCTTGGTGCTGTGGGATACCCCAGGCTATGAACAGGCTAATCGTCAGGATTATCGGGCTTTGGTGTTGGAACGCGCTCAGGAAGCGGATTTGGTCTTACTGGTGACCCCAGCTCTCGATCCGGCGTTACAGATGGATGAGGATTTTTTACGGGAGTTACAGAAGGAAGTAAGTGATTTACCGGCTATGGCCATTGTCACCCAAGTCGATCGCCTGCGTCCCTTGCGAGAGTGGAGTCCCCCCTATGACTGGGAAGGGGGCGATCGCCCCAAGGAACAATCCATCCGCCACGCCACAGAATACCGTCAGCAGGAACTCGGCCACCTCTGTCGAGCGGTTCTCCCCCTGGTAACGCGGGATGAGCGGGCCCAGCGGGAGGCTTGGAATCTACATCAACTGTCTAACTCTGTCGTCGCCTCGTTAGATCCGGCCAAGCAACTGCGACTGACCCGATTTTTGCGCGATCGTAAAACTCGCATTCGCGGTGCGGCTCAAATCATCGAACGCTACAGCCGCCAAATGGCAACAACTCAGGGACTCACCAACTTTCTCAAAAGTCCCATCCTACAATTCATTTCCACCCTGACCACGGGACAACCTACCTTAGCCTATCTCCTGGCTGAACAAATCCCCGTCGAGCAACTGCCTATTGTTATCGGCAAACTTCAGATTGCCTATGATTTATTTTCCCTCTTGACCAAGGATGATGACATCCGCAAATTCGATCTCCTCTCCCTCTGGTCTATCTTATTAGACAATCCCTCACCCCCAGAACGCAATGCTTGGGCGTTTGGCCATGCGGTGACGGAATACTGGGTGGAAAAACTCTCGACGGAACAACTGCAAAAACGGTTTAAGGAGTATTTTGAGGAGTATGGGAATAGGGAATAGGGGGAAAGGCAAGAGGCAAGAGGCATAACCCACCCCTGCCCCTCCCAGGAGGGGAAGGCAAGAGAGAACCACGGAGTCACAGAGGACACGGAGAAAAGAAAGAGAAAAGGTGTAGGGGCGAAAAATTTTTCGCCCTTACAACATCTGGTATTTTTTTGGCTGTTAATGATTAATGGCCTGATCGAGCCGTTGTCGATCCAAGCCTCGGGCATTGAGAATCAGCCAGGATTGGATTAAATCGGGTCCTTGTACGGCTCCTGTTAAGGCGGCTCGTAGAGACTTCATCACCAGGCCCTTCTTGACTTTTAGCTCCTTCGTCACCTGTTTGATGATGTCTTTGGCTGTGGCTTCTGTCAACTCCGCAGACTCCCCTAACTTGTCGCGAACGGCGGCGAGGGTTTCTGGGACTTGTTCCATAGCCAGCTGCTGTTGGGCCTTCTCGTCATAGTCAACTGATTGCGTAAATAGGGGACGACTCATCTCGACGGCATCTGGGAGAACCGTTAAACTGGCTCCCACAACAGCCGCGACTTGTAATAGCCAGGGGCGATCGCTCTCCACGTCAAACTCATACCCCGCCTCCTGCCAATAGGGGATCAGTTGCTCTAATAGGGTTTCTGGGGATAATTCATGTAATACCTGACTGTTGAGCCAATTCAGTTTATCCCAGTCAAAGCGGGCGCCAGCTTTGTTGACTCGCGCAAAATCAAACTGCTTTGCGGCTTCGTCTAACGTGAAGCGTTCTTCAGCATCCGGCGGCGACCATCCTAACAGGGCCATGTAATTGGCCAAGGCTTCAGCAGTATAGCCTAACTGCTGAAAATCATTGACTGACGTGGCCCCATCTCGTTTTGAGAGTTTTTGACCGTTGGGGTTGAGAATCAAGGGGGTATGGGCAAACTTGGGAACCGGCTGTTCCAAGGCTTCATAGAGTAGAATCTGCTTCGCGGTATTGGCGATATGATCTTCGCCTCGGATGACATGGCTAATCTTCATATCCACATCATCCACCACCACCGCTAGGTTATAGAGGGGTTGACCAATCTCGCCGGGTTTGGCGGCCCGGGCGATCGCCATATCCCCACCGAGATCTCGTCCGGCCCAGGTTAGGGTTCCTCGCACTAAGTCATCCCAGACGATGGGGCGATCGTCATCGATCTTAAAGCGAATAACGGCGGTTCGTCCTTCGGCTTCGTAGGCCTGTTGCTGTTCGGGGGTCAGATGGCGATGGCGATTGTCGTAGCGAGGGGCTTGTTTCTTGGCTTTCTGCTCCTCTCGCATGGCCTCGAGTTCTTCTGGGGTGCAGTAGCAGCGATAGGCTAAGCCTTTATCCAGGAGGGTTTGCACCGCTTGGCGATATAAATCCAATCGTTGGGATTGGTAGAACGGCCCTTCATCCCAATCCAGTCCTAACCAGTGTAACCCGCTGACAATGTTCTCGGTAAACTCAGGTTTGGACCGCTCTGTATCTGTGTCTTCGATGCGGAGAATAAACTGGCCGCCATGATGTTTTGCAAATAGCCAGTTAAACACGGCTGTGCGAGCGGTGCCAATATGAAGGTTTCCGGTGGGACTTGGCGCTAAGCGAACTCGGATAGACATAGGAATAGGGAACAGGGAACAGGGAATAGGGAACAGGGAACAGGGAATAGGGGAGAACCCACCCCTGCCCCTCCCAGGAGGGGATGGCAATAGGCAAGCCAGCCGTGGGGCAGCCTATCATTAAAAAAAACAGAAGGGGCAAGGTTTGCGCCTTACCCCTTCTGCTTTTAACGGGACTGACGGGACTCGAACCCGCAACTTCCGCCGTGACAGGGCGGTGCTCTAACCAATTGAACTACAGTCCCTTGTTTCGAGCGTGATATCTATCCTGCCTTAATTTTTGGGGTTTGTCAACCCCTTTTGGCAACTTTTTTTCAAGAGGCCTTGCAAGACTTGATTTTAAGGGGACTGGCTCTTTAACCTTGGCCCTGAGAACTATCACGTAGCCGTCTTGGGAGGGGGCGCGACGATTAGAATAGTCTGGACTGTCTAGAGGTCGATGTCAACGGGAATGGGTCAACCTGTGATTGAAGCGGAAGTTCACGGTGCATTACGAGATTTTTTACGGGTCTCTGGGGGCGATCGCTGGCCTCATCATTTAACCATGGCCCGGCTGGTGGCCCGTGCCTTGCGGTTGGGTCGTGATGCCTTGATTCAGACAGGAGTCTTTCCCACCTCGTCTCAACGCTATGCCCTCAGTTACCTCATGCCTATCCTCATGTCGCCGACAGCGGTGGTGCTGATTGGCTCGACTCAGGTGCGACGACAGTTACAAGAGCGAGATATCCCAGACTTGCAGGATTGGTTAGGGTCTAATAAGCCGGTTCGGGAGGGCGATCGCCTGGATGCTGGTTTTCAAGGCCTATTGCTCACCTCCCCAGAGGCTTGGTTGAGCGATCGCCTGGCCGGAGGACAAGGATTTCCCGATGGAGTTCCCACCCTCATTGATGGGGCCGATGATTGGGAACGCTGGACACAACAGAGTCTGACGGTGGCGATTTCGCCTCAAGACTGGGTGGATTGGATTGCAGCCTCTCCTGAACAGGGGCAACAGATTCGCGATGTGCAGGTGGCCCTGGTGCGCCGGAGTTGGGAACGGCCGGAGAACCCCTATCAGTCTCATCCCCTGGATAAACAGGAACAGGCGGCTCTAGGACAATTGACGCCAGATGCGGGAATGCCTCCGGCTTGGCGCAACTTCTGGGACTCTTGGCCATCGCACCCTGGGGGAATTTGGGCTAAACTCAATCGCCACCAAGGACAACTGTGGCTGTACCATTCTCCGGTCGATTTGGGGAAATATTTAGCCCCCCTCTGGCGACGTCAACCCATGGTTTGGGTGGGAGGTGCGCTCGATTTAGAACGAGATGCCCCCGCCTTTCGGGAGCGATTGGGGTTGGGGGATATGACCTGTGTTAAATTCAGTCCCGATCGCCAACAAGCCTATCTCCATCTCTATGCTCCGGAACGACTCCCCCTCCCCAACACCCCAGAATATAAACCCGCCTTACTACGAGAACTCCATGAGCTGATTCGCATCGGCAGTTCCGCTGAAACCGCAGCGGGGCTGATTACCATCATTGTCGGAGATGTTCCCCTGCGGGCGATTGTTGCCGCTCAACTGGCTGCTGATTTTGGCTCTCGGGTGCAGGTTCAACAGTATGACTTACCCGAGAATGGGATTCTTATCAGTGGTTGGTCTTTTTGGCGGGAGCATCAGGCAGACTTGCCCCCCAGTAAACTCCTGGCCATCGCCACCCTTCCCTTCCCTTCCCTCGAAGATCCTCACGTGAGTGCCCAGGTGGCCCATTACAAACAACAACGACAGGATTGGTTTCGTCTCTATCTCCTGCCAACGGCCCTCAGCGATCTGCAACGGGCGATCGCCCCGATCCGAGGAGTCCAAGGAACCGTCGTGTTGCTGGATGTGCGGGCCATCTATCGCAGTTATGGCAAACAGATTTTTGCAGCCTTAAGTCCCTACGCTCGCGTTAATTCCCCAGAGGTGGGCTTATTTTAAAGCCGATGTCCTTGTCAACCGGTCACCCCCATAGGCAGGGCTAAATTTCGCGGCTATGATTGGCTATTAACCTTTAGGATGGACGGCGGACTGGGCCATGACGAAACTCATTATTCAGATTCCCTGTTACAACGAAGAAGCGACTCTGGGTGTTACCTTATCAGCCCTACCTCGGGAAATTCCCGGGATTGATGTCGTGGAGTGGCTGATCGTCAATGACGGTAGCATCGATCAGACGGTCGATGTTGCGAAAGCCTGTGGGGTAGATCATGTTGTGAATTTTGATTACAATCGGGGTTTAGCCAAAGCCTTTATGGCAGGGATTGATGCTTCTCTCAAGGCAGGGGCAGATATCATCGTCAACACCGATGCGGATAATCAATACTGTGCCGATGATATCCCTAAACTCATTCGACCGATCCTACGCCATGACGCTGATATGGTGATTGGCTCCCGTCCCATTGAGGAGATTCAGCATTTTTCGCCAACCAAGAAGTTTTTACAACGGCTCGGCAGTTGGGTGGTGCGTCTGGCCAGCAATACTCAGATTCCTGATGCTCCCAGTGGCTTCCGTGCCTATAGTCGTGAAGCCGCCATTAGCCTCAATGTCTTTAATGAATACACCTATACCTTGGAAACTATTATCCAAGCTGGACAGGAGGGGATGGCTATTACCTCGGTTCCTATTCGTACCAATGGCTATCTACGACCTTCTCGCTTAGTCAAGAGCATCCCAGCCTACATCAAGCGGTCGATTTTGACGATTGTTCGTATTTTCATGACCTATCGGCCCCTACGGTTTTTTGTCCTCCTCGGAAGCGTTCCTCTGGGGGCGGGGGGGTTACTCTGTCTACGCTGGCTCATTTTGTTTATGGCTGATCCCACCCGCTCTCGGACTCCTAGTTTAATCTTGGCCACGATTCTGATTGTGATTGGTTTCCAGTTATGGATGTTTGGGGCGATCGCCGATGTGATGGCGGCTAACCGCAAGATGCTCGAAGATGTCCAGCAACGGTTACGACGGGCTGAATATGAAAAGTATCGTCGTCCATGAGGGGTCTCTAGCCCTGTCCCACCACTCCGGGTTGCGGTTTTACCCCAGGACATTTCGGTTTGCTCGACCTCCATGGCCGGATAGGTCGGTGAAGTTTGGCTTTATCCTAGGGATAGCCGAGTCTTCTGCTAGACTGCCGCGCCTCAATTCCTCCTCTAGCAACCGATTATGATTGCCAATCGCCCTAAATCCTCCTTCAAACTTGTTAAAAAAACCATTGCCGGTATCTTGATGACAGGTGGGGTTCCCGTCGTCCTCTGGTCAGCTGTTCATTTAACGGGGGTGGGACTATGGGAGCGAGAATTGGCTCTGACGCTCTTAACCTTAGTGGGATTACCTCCAACCGCGATCGCCAGTTGGCTCTTCTGGAATGTGGCTCAGCAGTCAAAACAGGAACAACTGCAAGCTCAGCAAGCTCAGGCGGAACAGCTCCAACAAACGTTCTTTCGCATGATTGTTGACGGAGATGGGGCCATCACTCCGTTAGAGTTTTCTATGGCGACTCAGTTATCAGGCCAGGAGGCTAAAGCGTTTCTTGATGGTTGCGCTAAAGACTATGACGGTGCTTTTGATGTGACCCAGGAAGGCAACATTATCTATCGCTTTGATGTCCAACGGAAGCGGCTTCGGGAAGGTTAAGGGAGACTTCGGCGATGTCTAAGTCTCCTGTACCCGTGGTGATCGTGATGGGAGTATCCGGTTGTGGCAAAACAACGGTGGCTCAAGGATTGGCAGAACGCTTAGGCTGGCGATTCTTGGAGGGGGACCGGTTTCATCCCCAGGCCAATGTGGCGAAAATGACTCGGGGGATTCCCCTAGAGGATGATGATCGCGTCCCCTGGTTGCAGGAACTCGGGGTGGCGATCGCCCAGGCTCGGCGGGAGAGTCAGACCTCTGGGACGGGTATTGTTGTGGCCTGTTCTGCTCTTAAACAAGCCTATCGAGATCAGTTGATGCTGAATCAAGAGCCGTTCCTGTGGCTGTACCTGCGAGGAGAGTTTGAGCTATTGCGTCAACGGCTGGAGACACGCTCTGACCACTTTATGCCGGCCCAACTCTTGGCTAGTCAGTTTGCGGCCCTCGAAGAGCCCCAGGAGGCAATCACTCTCGATTGTGGGCGATCGCCCCAGGACTTGATTGCCGATACCCTTAAATTTTTGTGAAATCACACTAAGTTGTGATTCTTGACACTCCTGAGTCAAAAAATTTCCCTCATGCTGGAGGTGAAGTCATTGACGGCTACCCAGCCGTTTTAGCCACCCGCTGGTGGAGAGGAGTTTCATCATGCTTGATACAGATCGCCTCAGCTCTGGCTCTCGCCTGATTCGAGCCATGGTGTTTACCCTGCTGCTTCTCTTCGTCTTCCGCTTTCTCGCTCCCCCCGAGTCTTCGGAGGATCTAAGCCTGTGGCAAACGCTGTTACCGAGGATTACAACCTTACTGTCTTAGGGTCCGGCAAGAGCCAAGAGGCAAGAGGTGAGTTTGCCTCGGGGTTACTGCGATCGCCCAGACCCACGCTGCAAAGGACTTTCATGCTAAACTGGCTGCACCCTTTAATAAAAGTTAACTCTAGCAGGCAGCAAACATTATCCGAATCATGAGAGTCACCTCTAAATCTAAACTAAGCGCCTTGGCCCTCAGTGGTCTCCTATTGGTCGGCTGTTCTGATGTCGTCACCGAGACGGTTCCTGAGACAACAGATCTAACTCCGGCAGAAGACAATGGAACCCTGACTGTTCATGCTGAAGGCGAAGACTATGCCCGGGAAGGGATTACCAGTAAAGAAGGCTGGGAGATCACATTTGACCATCTTTACGTACATCTCAGTGATGTCACCGCCCACCAAACCGATCCCCCCTACCAAGCCGATGGCCCCGAAATCTCGGCTAGCAAATCCCTAGTGCTGGTGGAGTCTGCCACTGTTGATTTAGCTCAGGGAGATGGCCCCATCTTTTTAGGGGAAGCCGAGGCTGAGTCGGGACATTACAATGCCTTATCCTGGACAATGCCTCCCGCTCCCGATGGCCCCGCTGAAGGCTCTGTGATGCTGCTGAAGGGAACGGCTGAACGGGATGGAGAAACGATTGAGTTTTCAATTGCCTTTGATCAGCCTCTAGCGTTTGCTTGTGGTGAGTTTGTTGGGGATGAGCGCAAGGGGATTCTCGATGAGGGGGGAACAGCCGATCTCGAAGCCACCTTCCATATTGATCACCTTTTTGGCAATGGGGAACGTCCCGCTGACTCCCAATTGAATCAAGAAGCCTTGGGCTTTGAGCCGATCGCCGCTTTGGCGGAAAATGGCAGAGTTGAGGTCACCTCAGAAACCCTGATGGCCCAGTTGTCCCCAGAAGACCAAGAGAAACTAACCCAAATTCTCCCAGCTCTAGGCCATGTTGGCGAGGGTCATTGCTTTGAAAGCCTGATGAGCAATTAAATCAGCCACTTGAGAGTATTGGCCATTTAAACCGAATCCTTCTACTACCGGTGGGGCGATCGCTCCACCGGTTTTTAGTCACTTGAGAACTTAGCCCAACCCATATCCTTCCAAGGTTTTCAGGATATTTCGGAAAAACTGAACAAAACGTCAAAAATTTGGGAAACCCAGTCAAGGGAGAGTCCGTCTGTTGTTCGGGACAGGTTCAGTACAAATACGTTGACCTCTGCCGTATTTCTACTGAAGTTTCCCGAACTTGGCAGATTTCCGTGATTTTACTGGCTCGATTCTGTTGAAAACTGGGAAAGCTAGGAAAAGCCAGGTATATCTTAATAAATCAAAGCTTAACTTTGTCAAACTCTGACAAAGACAGTTTCGTGCTGCAAAGCTCCCAAAAATCTGAAATTTCAGAAATTATCTCAAAATTTTCGGGAACATTCTTGAAGCTTAGGCAATCAGAGAAGTTTAAGTCTTAACGAGTGAGCCAGTTGCTCACCTCGCCGCAGGTGTGTCACTGAAAACCCAAAAACCAGATTTAGAGGAACCTAGACATGGATGAAGAGATGATGAATGATGCCGAGACCACTGTTGACGAAACAGAGGCTCAGGTCACAACAACCAGTGTTGATGAGGACGATGAGGAACTCATCAATGGTGATGAGAACGGCGATGACCTCGACGAGAATGGCGATGATGCCGCTGACGATGAGGCTGATGAAAACGGCGATGATGATGCCGATGATGCCGCTGACGATGTGATCAATGGAGAGGTCAACGGCAATGACGATGTTGATGATGGTGTTGAAGGGGGCATGAATGGTGATGACCTCACTGGCGACAGTAGTGCCACCTTCACCATCACGAACTTCACTGGACCGGCGGGAACAGCAACTGCTGAAATCACCCTGACTCAAACCAGCGAGGGGATTGAAGTCAGTGTTGTCAGTGAGGATACCGGTGGCGGCACAAGTGCTCGTAAGGGTCTGAGGGGCATTTTCTTCAATATCAGTGATAATAGCCTCTTATCGGGTCTGTCCATTAGCGGAGATAACGTTTCTAACCCTCGGTTTAATGCCGGAGGCGTTAATAACGTTGGAGGCGGCAGTTCTATTTCTCCTCGTGCCTTTGATGCCGGGGTTTTTGTCGGTGGCGGTGAATCGGCCACATTCCTCATTAGTCATGAGTCCGAAAGCCTGAGTTTAGACCTGTTTGCCGGTGAAAACTTCGGGGTTACCACTCAAAGTCGTAAACTTGCAGGTTCTGCACCCTCTGACCTAGGCTCCGGTAGCGACGTCGGTGACGATGATGATATGGATGACGATCTCGTCGGCGACGGCAACGGTGATGACGATATGGTCGGTGATGACGGCGGTGATGTTGTCCCTGACTGCGAATGCGAAAACGAGAACGTGCTGATCGGAACCTCTTCCGGTAGTTTCTCCGAGCCGGTCGAAGATACTCCGGGTGCAGTCGTCAACATCACCAGCGAAAATGGTGGAACGAATAACCGTTTTCTATGGGGTGTTCCTGCTGAAGGCAGTATTGATAACCTGGTTCAGTTTGATGGAGTGGACTTTGGGACGGAAGTTGGCCGCCAGTTTAAACTCGGACAACTGTTCTACCAGAATGGGTCCACCTTCAATAACTTCGACGGTGACTTTGGCTTCAGTCTTGATGTGGATATTAAAGGCGTTGATGAACTCGACTCCTTCGACTTCCTCTTCAACATCCTCAACACGCCTAATGTCACCGGAGATCCGGTTAAGGATGGCGATCGCCTACGGTTCTCCACTGGCGGCCTAACCCCTCAAAGCTTCGCCTTCAATGGGTCAACCTATACTGTGGCTCTCGATGGCTTCTCTACCGATGGCGGTGAAACCATCACCTCAGGGTTCGACGCCCCGGAACAAAGCTTTGAAATCGCGAACCTCTATGGTTCCATCGTTGAACTTGATGATGTGACCGCCGAAGCCTTTGATCCCATGCCCACCGAGGACGCTGAGGCAATCCTCGACGCCGGTGGTGTCCTGATCGGCGGGGATGAAACGGGAGAAGGGGCCGTCGCTGGTTCAGTCATCCTCAAGAGCCAAACCCGTCTGAGCGTGGTTTGGGGCATTACCACTTCTGCAAGTATCAAGTTCCAAAGCAGCAGTTTCTTCCAAATCACTCAGATTACCGGAGTGACTGAACTGAGCCTCCTCAACATTGGGAATCAAGCCGTACTGGGAAGTGACGGCGATGACGCCATTGTCGGAACTGTTGACAACGACATTATTGCCGGTGCTAATGGCGCAGACACCCTCTCCGGTGAAGATGGTAATAATCTCCTTGCCGGTGGTGACGACGATGATTTCGTGATGGGTGGCGACGGCGACGATGTTCTTGCCGGAAACGCCGGAAACGACACCATCATGGGTGGCGGCGGCAATAATGTTCTCTATGGTGGTCAAGGGGATGACTTGCTCATCGGGGGTGACGGTGATGACGTTCTCTCCGGTGATATGGGGTCTGATACCCTCATCGGGGGTGGCGGAACTAACCAGTTCATCCTTCGGGCTGAAACCACTGTGGAACTCACGGGTGCAGAAGCGGCTGACTTTATCATGGACTTCAAACCTGGTGATGGCATCGGTATTGCCGGTTCCACAATCTCCTCTATCGAATTAGAGGTTCAAGATGTCAATGGTGACGGCGTCAGCGATGTGGTCATTCGTCTCGAAAGCGGTGCCTACTTGGGTGTCGTGATGGGAACAAGCAATACTCAAGAGGTGGAGGAAGCCATGTATGAGGTTCCTGATGCTGACTATATACTCGGTACCAGTGCCTAACGTCTGACTGTCTCCCCAGAGCCGAGTCAGGTTCGGCTAGGCTCTGGGGTTTGTTCTCAACTCAATCAACTCAAGGCTGCATCCGACGGCATCTTGCGACATAATAAAGGGCAAGATGCCGTTTTCTGCTGTCGCCTATCACAAGTTGTGCTCATGAAATCCCTCAAGTGGAACTGGATTATTGCCGTCGTCGGACTGGGGGTCATTGGTCCAACCCAGGCCGCCCTCGCTCATGCCGCTCAACTCAGGTATGAGGTGGAATCAACGGTCTCCGTTACGGCAACCTATGACACCGGTGAGCCGATGGCCAATGCTCAAATCTTGATCTACTCTCCCGATGATCCCCGAGAACCTTGGAGTACGGGAACCACTGATGATGCTGGACGCTATGAGTTTCGTCCCCAATCTCAAGAGTCTGGCAATTGGACTGTGACTGTCCGCCAGGCTGGACATGGGGATATGATTACCATTAACCTGGATGACTCAACCCCTCAAGCAGAGACGCCCAGGGCAGATTCCCCGGAAGACTCATCGGAGTCATCTCTGTTTGCTGGCTTGGCGGATACCTCCTTGCCCCAACGGCTTTTGACGGGGGCATCTGTGGTTTGGGGTTGTGTTGGGACGGCTCTCTATTTCAGTCGTCGTCCCCAATCGTCGTCTTCTGAGTCTTAGGTGACCCATGCACATTGCCGATGGATTTCTCCCAGCACCTGTGTCGATCGCTGGCTACGCACTAACGGGAGGTGGGCTTTGGTTTTCTCTACGACAAATCAGTCGAACCTATGAGAATCCTCAAGAACATATCCCTAAAACGTCATTACTGACAGCGGCGTTCTTTGTGGGCTCGTTAATCAATGTTCCCATTCCTCCATCGAGTGTTCACTTGTTATTAAATGGAGTGCTGGGGGTGCTGTTAGGGTATTATGCGTTTCCGGCGATTGTGGTGGGCTTATTTTTCCAAGCGGTGATGTTTCAACATGGTGGCTTGAGTACCCTTGGGGTTAATGCTGCAATGTTGGCATTTCCGGCTCTCTTGTCCGGGTCTCTCTTTAAATATCGCCTTTTACTCGGTGGGGACACGCGGCGTCGGCTGGGGCTGGTGGCCTTTGTCGCGGGTGGGGTGGGGGTTGCTTTATCCACTCTCATTTTCTTTGGCTTGATTGTGACGACTATTCCGGCTGACTTTGATGCCGATTTAGAGCGATCGGCTACTTTGGTTTTGATGATTTCTCAAATTCCGCTGATTTTTATTGAGGGAGCCTTTACGTCGATGTTGGTCTTGTTTTTAAAACAAGTGAAACCGGGTTTAATTGAAGGGTTTTAGGAGACGACTGGATGGCGCTCTCTAATGCAACATGAAATTGATTATTATGCCGGTCTGGACTCTCCCATTCATCGTTGGGAACCTCGCTGTAAGCTGATTGGGCTCATGGCCCTGATTTTTGCCTTTTCTGCTGTGGAGGTTCCGGGACTGCTGCTGGTGATGCTCCTGGTAACGGGGATTCTCTATAAACTCTCCCGCTTGCCGGGGTCATACTTACGTCAGCGGCTGCATTATCCGGGCTATTTCTTGCTGGGGGCTGTGGTGATGTTGCCCTTGAGCATGGGCGAAACGGTCTTGCTAGACTTGGGATGGCTTCAGGTTCGTTGGGAGGGAATTTTAGCGGCTATACCGATTGTGGTGCGATTTGTCTGTATTGTCACTGTGACCCTGGTGCTGTTTGGGACGGGTTCTCTGGCGACGAGCTTACGGGCGATGCGATCGCTCGGGGTTCCCAGTCTCATCACTGATATGATGCTGCTGTTCTACCGTTATCTCTATGATTTGCTTGATCGCCTACGACAGGTGCAAACGGCTATGAGACTTCGAGGTTTCAACCCTAAGCAGTTCAGTTGGCGAACCCTGCGGCTGCTGGCGGCCTTGACGGGAACTCTCCTCGTCACCAGTTATGAACAGTCGGAACAGGTGTATCAGGCGATGCGTCTGCGAGGGTATGGCCAACGGCCAGCACAAGGGTTGACTCTGCCGATTCAGCCTTGGGATGCGATCGCCCTTGGGGGGGTGTTGCTCCTAGCCGCTGGATTGGTTATCGCCCAGATTTGGCTTTCCCTGGAAACGGCTTAAGACCGTCATCCTCATATCTGACGACTGTTCCCCAGCTAACATCCAATCTAACTCTTTTGAGACCCTTATCTAAACACTCATGACGGTTCCCGCTTACTACGATCGTATCAATCATCAACTGCTCGAAAGTATCCCCAAAAACCTCGGCCGCATCATTGAGGTAGGTTGCGGAACCGGGTCTCTAGGAGCCGCTTATAAACAAGACAATCCCAATAGTGAATACATCGGCTTAGAGCTAAACCCAGAGGCCGTTCACATCGCCCAAGACCGGCTCGATCGCGCCTTATGTTTCAATGTCGAGACCTCCGATGAGAGCCAGTTAGGGATTGCTCCACAAAGTTGTGATGCGCTCATCTATGGCGATGTCTTAGAACATCTACACGACCCCTGGAAGATTCTCAATCATCATGTCTCCTGGCTCAAACCCGGTGGTTACGTCTTGGCCTCGATTCCCAATATCCAGCATTGGACGATTCTGCGAAATCTCATCCAGGGGAAATGGGAGTATGAAGATGAGGGACTGCTCGATCGCACCCATTTGCGCTTCTTCACCCTGGACAGTATGCAGACGATGTTTACCGATGCCGGGTTAATCGTCAAAGGGGTTAGCCGTATTTTGTCCCATAACCCTGAAGAATTTGAAGCCTTCTACTCCCAACTCGAACCCCTGGCCCAACACCTGAAGCTGGATCACAAGCGCTTGAAACTGCTCACAGAATCTCATCAATACGTTCTCACCGGGGTAAAAACTCAACGGCGGCTGTTTATCCAAACCCTCATGATGGCCCCATTGGCCTGCGATCGCATCCGTGTCTTAGATCCTGACGAGTTTAGTAACCGCATCACGGGAGTACGAGCTATCTCCTCGGTTCGCAATGCTACCCTCAGTCTAGCGGAAGCCGATGAGGAAAAAGTCTTCATCTGGCAACGGGCCCTGCTGAAACCCGAAACTGCCCTAACACAACAGCAAAACTTACTTCAGCGGGACTATCTGATTGTCGCAGAAATTGATGATGACCCCCTACGTTGGGAAACTCCCTCGGATAACGGCTTTTTCTCCTATCGCAGTTGTCACTGTGTGCAAACCTCCACTGAGCCACTGGCAGAGTTTTTGCGTCAATATAACCCTTACGTCAAGGTTTTTCCCAACCAGCTCGCCAAACTGCCTAAACCTCGCCTTGAGAGCGACTATGAGACGGCTACCGTCTTTTTCGGAGCCTTAAACCGAGAAGAGGATTGGAAACCTCTCATCGACGCCATCAACCAAGTTCTGGAGCAACTGGGCGATCGCGTCTCCGTCAAAGTTCTCCATGACCGACAATTTTTCGAGGCCCTCAACACCCCTCACAAAGCCTTTGCTCCCTTCTGTGCCTATGCCAACTATCAGCAGGTGATGCGTTCGAGTACCGTCGCCCTGCTGCCCCTAGAACCCACTCGTTTTAACAAAATGAAGTCTGACCTCAAATTTGTTGAATGTGCCGGTCAGGGGGTCGCCGTCCTCGCTAGCCCAACGGTCTATGAGAGGAGTCTTCAAGATGGCAAAACCGGCCTGCTGTACCGTTCGGTCGAGGACTTCGCAGCCAAATTCCAAGAGTTGCTGATCAACCCTACCCTACGACAACAGCTTGGACAAGCCGCCTATCAGTGGGTTGCCCAGAATCGTCTCTTGGAACATCATGCTCAAGACCGAGCCAAATGGTATTTCCAGATGCGCGATCGCCTCCCAGAACTTAACGAAGCCTTGAAACAGCGGACTCCTGAATTATTCTAAACCCCTTAACTGACTGAGGGCCTTAGGCTTGGAGTTCCTGGGCCAGGCTACCCATAACGGCTGCGACCTGATCCAACATCTGATCCAAACATTTGACTCCCGCTTTAGCCTCTTGTAAGACCTTAGGATCGGTCGGTTGCCGTTTGACTTGTTCATTCAAGGTTCCCGCTAATTTCATCATGTCCGGAATGCCCACATTGCCGCTGGCCCCCTTAATCTGATGAATCAGCCGTGAAAACGTTTCTAAATCTCCCTCTATGATTGCCGTTTCTGCACCCGCCACATACTCTCGGGCCGAGTCCATAAACGAATCGAGGAGTTCTAATTCAAATTCGAGATCATCGCCAGAAACCTCATGAAGACGATCCCAGTCAATGTAAATGTCGGACTTTGCCGGGGTAGAATCTGCCATAGATGCTGATATTGAAGGGTTAGACGTTACAGTGGCTCCATTCTGAGAAAGAGCTGAGGACTGATGTACAGGTGATGATTCGATTCTTGTCATCCAATGTTCCAAAACAGATTTCAGTTTTTCCATCGTGACGGGTTTGGCGAGATAATCATCCATCCCCGCATTTAAACACTTTTCGCGATCGCCTTCCATGGCGTGAGCCGTCAGGCCAACAACCACCATATGGCGATCGCTGTCTTTCTCCCGCAAACGTAAACGCTGCGTTGCCTGGTATCCATCCAGTACCGGCATTTGACAGTCCATTAACACCATATCAAACCGCTCTTGCTGAAGCCGGTCTAAGGCTTCTTGGCCATTATTAACACACGCGGCCTTGTACCCGAGTAACTTGAGCTGGTTCATGACTACTTTTTGGTTAATGTGGGTATCTTCCACCACAAGGACTTTAGCCGGGACTGAAGCCGTGGCCCGCGCCGCCGGGGGAGGAGCCGAGATCTCCCCTACGTCCAACTGTTGGTCTACCGGGATAGGGGTGGAGGGAGCTGAGACGTCAGCTGAGAGAGATTCTGGGGTCTCTGAGGGAGCTTCGGTAACCCCAGTTGAGTTAGCCAGGGACTCCGTCGCCGCTGGACTGGGGTCATCTTCTGGGGGTGAGACCTCAACAAATTGTGCCGTAAAAACAAAGGTTGAGCCTTGGTTGGGTTCGCTTTCCACCCAAATTTGTCCCCCCATCTTCTGCACCAACTGACGACAGATGGCTAACCCTAAACCCGTTCCCCCATAGCGACGGGTACTTGACGCATCTACCTGAGAAAAGGCCTGAAATAGATACTTGCGATCGCCCTCAGCAATGCCGATTCCCGTATCACGCACCGCAAATTGTAGGGTTAAAATTCTCTCACACTCACCCTCATCTGATCCAGGGTCCCCAAGAACCCCTTGTTTGGAGCCAATGGCTCGGACCCCAATGGCGACAGAGCCGCGATCCGTAAACTTAATGGCATTCCCCACTAAATTCATTAACACTTGTCGCAGACGACGGGAATCTCCCGAGAGTTGAGCCGGCAAATTAGGGTTAATATGCAGTTTCAGAGATATTCCTTTCTCTTTTGACTGCATCACAAAAATATTTAAAACCTCATTCAAACAAGACTTTAATTTAAAGGTGTGACGGTCTAATCGTAGTTTTTCTGCTTCTAGTTTTGAAAAATCTAAAATATCATTGATTAGATTTAAAAGATGCTCACCACTGGTCTTTAACGCTTCCGTAAATTCTAATTGTTCTTCATCTAACTCGGTGGTCATTAACAAGTCTGTCATCCCCAGCACTCCATTCATCGGAGTTCGGATTTCATGACTCATATTTGCCAAGAAATCAGACTTCAAACGGGCGGTTTCTAATGCAGCTTCCCGGGCTTGAACCAGTTCGTTAATTTGGGTACTCGCAATGACCACACCCCCCACCTGGCCATCTGAAGTATACCAGGGATGAATCGCCCAGCGTAAATAAAGTTGCACCCCATTATCCCGTTCCCAAATATCCTCAGGAGTGCTGACAATTTCTCCCTGTAATGCTTGGTTATACAACACTCGCCAGCGTTCAGGCAAATCTGAAAACACATCATAATGGCATTTGCCAATTAGAGGCTCTTGCTCCAGATTAAAATCACTCAGCCACGTATTGCTATAGGCAAGATAGCACATGTTGCTATCCATCATTGCCATAGCTACTGGGGCTTGGGTAACGATTTGTCGCAATTGTTGTCGCTCGGCTTCAATGGCTGCCTCATAGCGTTTTCGTTCCGTGATATCGCGAACAATTGCTAGGACTTCATTCTCCCCACTGGTGACAATCCGCGCCTCAAAGTTATGCAATCGGATCTCTCCCGTTTTGCGATTCGGGATATCAAGAGCATATTCAAAGATTTGCACTTCTCGGGATTGACGGGCTAACTCCGCATAATGCAAATTGAGATCGGCAACTTCTTTCGGCAACACTTCATAGAGACTTTTACCTAAGAAACCACTGCGAGATAAGAGAAGTGGCTGATCCTTATCAGCCTGCACATCGAGATAGGTGCCATCAGTGCGCAAGCGAAACATGGTGTCTGGGATAGCTTCGAGGAGAGCTTGATTTTTCAGTTCACTTTTCTGAACTTGCTCAGCCCGTTGTTCCAAATATAAGACCATATCGCGGATTTGTGAGGTCATGCGAGCAAAGGCCAAGGCGAGATCGCCAATTTCGTCGGGGCGAGTGCGGTGCTGTTGGATAGCACTGTCATCATCGATGGCGCGATCAAACTCCCCTTCCGCGACCCACTGGCTGGCGTGGGCCAGTTCCTGGAGCGGTTTGCCCAGGGAACGGCCGAGCCATGCCGCCACCCCAACCCCAGCCCCCGTTAATAAGACCCCCAGAAGGATGGCACTGTTGCGGGTCTTATTCTGTCCTTGACGGAAGCGAGTCATGGGAAAATCTAACTGGAGCGCTCCCACGGTTTCCGCTCCTGAGGCGATGGTTTGTCCTGAATGAAGGAGATCGCGTTCCCATTCAAAGAGGGGCGTTCCACTGGCTAAAATTTCAGACCCTAATTGAATCTCCGCCTGGGAGTCCTCTTCTGCGTTTAAGGTTAAAAGACGTTGGCCATTTTCGTCATAAATCGTAACGGTGAGCCAGCTCTCTTCCGTCTCTAGACCCTCCAGGATTTGTTGGAGTTCGGTCACGGTGTCACCGGTGTCACTGGCTAGGGGAGCAGCAACTAAACGTGACACGAGATCCAACATGAGGGCCGCTTGGCCTTCGAGTTCTTCTCGGTAAACCTGTCGTTGGCGATGGAGTGAAAACAGCGTCACAGTAGTTACACTGATCACAGCTGACAAAGCGATGGTGGCCGTGAGCTTAGCGGTGATGGGTAAGCGACGACCTTTGAGTTGACGCATCAGTTGACGCATAACGACAGGGGAAAAAGGCAAAAAAAGGACAAGGAAATCGGACTTGCGAGATAAGACCTCTCGCGACAGGGGCAGTCATGTGGTTCAGAATGAGTCCCCCCTCTAGGATAGCGGTTCTTTTGAGAGAGACGGGAGGGTTGCTTCAGTAAAACTACGGAGGATCTCCATCCGAATACGGGAGCTGAGGGAGTTAACTGACAACATTTGGCGAAAATGGCCCGGGGTAGATGGCTTAACTGGCTATCTGGATAAGGTTCACGATAGGCTGTTATCCGGTCAAGAAATTTCTAAGACCTGGGGCTGTTCATCTCAACCTTATGTTAAATCCTCCTATGGTTCGTCCTTACACGATAGTTATATTAGCCATGACGGCTGATGGCAAAATTTCTGATGTCAAACGCTCGGGGGTGACCTTCGGCTCTTCTGTTGATTATACGCATTTGGAACAGCAGGTGGCTGAGGCAGATGGGGTGTTAATGGGAGGGGGAACGTTGCGCTCGGGGGAAACGGCGATGCGCGTTCAGACTCCGGCGTTACTGACGGCTCGACAGGAGGCGGGAAAACCGCCACAGCCGATTCAAATTGTTTGTTCGGCTTCGGGGAAGATTGACCCGGAGTTACGCTTTTTTCAACAGCCGATTCCCCGCTGGCTCTTGACGACCCCTCAGGGGGCTGAGTTTTGGCAGACTCATTCGGGTTTTGACCAAGTTCTGACCGGGGGAACCTCAAGGGATGGGGTGGATTTTCCTGCTGCTTTCGAGAGGTTGAGAACCTTGGGGGTGGAACGGCTGGCGGTCTTGGGGGGTGGAACGTTGATTGCGAGTTTGTTTGAGTTGGGATTGGTGGATGAGTTGTGGTTGACGGTCTGTGGCTATATTTTTGGGGGGAGTCAGGCCCCGACGCCGGTGGATGGTTTGGGTTTCGCTCGCGATCGCGCTCCCCGCTTACGGTTATTGGAGGTGAACCGGGTTGAGGATGAGGTGTTTCTGCATTATCAGGTGCAGCGAGATTCCCCTTAGCAGTCGCTAGGAATAGCTGAATGACTCTTGACCGGGGCCAGAGGGTTGGAAACTAGACAGTTGAGCGATCGCAGGCTAGGGTAGAGGTCAGGTTTTCCTGAGAGTGTTGTTAATGAGAATATTAGTTACCGGTGGTGCGGGATTCCTGGGTTCCCACCTCGTTGATCGCCTGATGGAACAAGGACATGAAGTCCTTTGTCTGGATAACTTTTTCACCGGGAGCAAGCACAACATCCTCAAATGGATGGACTCTCCTTATTTTGAGGTGATTCGCCATGATATTACTGAACCGATTCGGGTCGAAGTCGACCAGATTTATCATCTGGCTTGTCCAGCGTCACCGGTTCATTATCAGTACAATCCGGTGAAAACAGTGAAGACTAGCGTCTTGGGAACCCTACATATGTTAGGACTTGCTAAGCGTATTAAGGCTCGGTTGTTATTGGCCTCGACCTCGGAAGTCTATGGAGACCCCGATGTTCACCCACAAACGGAAGCCTATCGGGGGAATGTGAACCCGATTGGGATCCGTGCCTGTTACGACGAGGGGAAGCGTATTGCTGAAACCCTCTGTTTTGACTACCACCGTCAGAATAACGTCGATATCCGGGTGATGCGGATTTTCAACACCTATGGGCCGCGAATGCAGGAAAATGATGGACGGGTGGTGAGTAATTTTATTGTTCAGGCGCTACGCGGGATTCCTCTAACGGTGTATGGGGATGGCCAGCAAACTCGGAGTTTTTGCTATGTCTCAGACCTCATTGAGGGCATGATGCGCTTGATGAACAATGAGGAGCATATTGGGCCGGTGAATATCGGCAATCCCAATGAGTACACGATTCTGCAACTGGCTCAGACGATTCAGCGGCTGATTAACCCCGATGTGGAGATTCAGTTTGAGCCACTTCCTCAGGATGACCCACAACAGCGACAGCCGGATATTACACGGGCCAAGGACTGGCTGGGGTGGACTCCGACGATTGAACTGGAAGAAGGACTTAAAGAAACCATTGCGGATTTCCGCGATCGCCTGAGCTTGACGTAAATTAGGACTGTCCGGGTGTGTTGACATACAAGCCGCAGATTGGGGATGGCTGGAGTTTGCGATTAAGCTAGTGGACGACAGCTTGCTAACGCTCAGTCGTGGCGACGTTTTTTAGAGTTTTTTAAGGTTTAAGGACGAAACAGCTATGCGTGTTTGTGTGATTGGTACCGGGTACGTGGGTTTGGTGACGGGGGCCTGTTTGGCTCATACCGGTCATGAGGTGATCTGCGTTGATAACAACGAGGAAAAGGTCAAAACCATGAAGGCGGGGCGATCGCCCATTTATGAGCCGGGATTGTCGGAAATTATGACTGGCGCCATTCAAAATGGCAAGATTGAGTTCACTACGGATTTGGAGGCCGGCGTCTCTCATGGGGATGTTCTCTTTATTGCCGTAGGAACGCCGCCGTTACCCACCGGCGAAAGTGATACCCGCTATGTCGAAGCGGTAGCCCGGGGAATTGGCGCTCACTTGAAGCAAGGCTATAAGGTGATTGTCAATAAATCCACGGTTCCCATTGGTTCTGGGGACTGGGTACGCAGTATTGTGCTCGATGGCATTGCAGAACGGGAAAAATCCCTGGTAGGAGCTGGCAAAACTGGGGAAGACCTGGTGGAGCATATTGAGGTGGAATTTGATGTGGTCAGTAATCCCGAGTTTCTGCGGGAGGGGTCGGCGGTGTATGACACCTTTAACCCCGATCGCATTGTCTTGGGGAGTAACAGCGATCGCGCCTTGACGATGATGCAGGAACTCTATGCACCCATTGTCAATCGTGAGGTGGCTGAAAATAAGGAGTTACCCCCGGTTCCGGTGGTGATGACGGATTTATGTTCGGCGGAGATGATTAAGTACGCCGCCAACTCGTTCTTGGCCACCAAGATTAGTTTTATCAATGAAGTGGCTAATATCTGCGATCGCGTGGGTGCGGATGTGACCCAGGTGGCGAAAGGGATTGGCCTAGACTCCCGGATTGGGAATAAGTTCTTGAATGCGGGGATTGGCTGGGGTGGCTCCTGTTTCCCCAAAGATGTCTCGGCCTTGGTTCATACAGCGGATGATTATGGCTATGATGCTCAATTGCTGAAGTCGGCGGTAGAGGTGAATCAACGTCAGCGGTTGATGGCCTTGGAGAAACTGCAACAGGAGTTGAAGATTCTCAAGGGGAAAACCATCGGCTTGTTGGGGTTGACCTTTAAGCCGGATACGGACGATATGCGGGATGCGCCGTCGTTGGTGTTGATTGAGAATCTAAACCGACTGGGGGCTAAGGTGAAAGCCTATGACCCCATTGTCTCGCAAACGGGCCTACGCTCGGGGCTTTCTGGGGTGTATGTGGAGACGGACCCAGAACGGCTCGCTGATAGCTGTGATGCGTTGGTGTTGGTGACGGATTGGCAACAGTTTGCCGACCTCGATTACGCCAAGATGGCTAAGTTGATGAATAGTCCGATTATGGTAGATGGCCGTAACTTCCTCGACCGCACGGCGTTGGAGGCCATTGGCTTCCGCTATGTGGGAATTGGTCATTAGAGCGGTTTAGAGCTTCTAATTCGGCTGGGTTAGGCCCGGCCATGATATCCCCCTAGTCTCGCACTGGGGGGATTTTGTTGGCAGCCATCCGAGGAGGGAGTCGTGAGACTCGATGGGGGTTGGGTGGGGATGGCGTCCCCGGAAGGGGGTCAGAGAGGCGATCGCACGCAGCAAAAACACAGTCTAGATCGCGTTCCCAAAGGTGGGAGGTTCAGGAGGCGCGATCGCCCAGCACAGACCCTGACCTCACCCAAGCCAGAAGGGTCTATGGCACAACGACAGTGATAGAAGCGAACTCCAGCATCCCTGACCAGAGGAGGGGGCTAGGAGCGCCTGGGAATCGTCGATTAGGGGGTGTCTAAATTCCGCTCAATTTGGTGCAAGACATCAAAAAGGAGATCAACAGATCCTGAGAGATACCGCTTCAGGCGCAGCGATAGGGACATAGAAAACTCAACAGACTTCTCGCCGACTGCGAGATAAGATGCTAGCTTCCGTTCCTGTGTTGTATCCATAATGTGAGGTTTTTACTGAGTGACAAGCACGCTTTGTGTGGTCTAGTGTATTATACACCATCGGTATGTTGTACTAACAATGTACGACAGACTCTCTCCCGATGGGCAAGGTCACAAGTCCTGAAAGCCCCGAAATCTCTCGGGATAAGCCTTTGGGGAATTTGTCAAGAGCGCCAATTGCGCGATCGCACCTAAGCCTGAATCGAGGAGAAATTTGTTATGTTAATGATTCCTGACATTTAGAGAAGTTCAACCTATGCCAACAGAATCACCGGACGTTTTCACTCAATTTATCGAGCAAGAAATCCTGGGCAATCAAGTTTTAGACTATCTCATTGCCCTCGGGATTATCATGATTGGCTTGATTATCATCAAGATTGTTGCCAATGTTATTCTTGGGCGCATTAAAACATGGCTACGGCAAGCGGATGCCAGCTTAGATAATAGCCTCATTAAAATTGTCGAGCGGGCCCTGATTCCAATCTTTTACTTGGGGCTATTCTATGTTGCCCTCAATGGCTTAACGCTGCATCCAATTTTGGATCGGCTTTTAGATGGGGTTTGGGCGATCGCCTTCACGGTTATCGCCATTCGCTTTGTGGTCTCCGTCATTCAATATGGCTTAATCCTATATGGGATCAAGGCAAACAACCCCAATATCCAACCGACCCTAAATTCTCTCGTCCCTGCCATTCGAGTGGTCGTTTGGGCGATCGGCTTTATTTTCCTGCTGGACAATCTGCAATTCAATGTCTCAGCCATGATTGCCAGTCTGGGGATTGGGGGGATTGCGATCGCCCTGGCCTCTCAAGGACTCCTGCAAGACCTCTTTAGCTACTTTTCCATCGTCTTCGATCGCCCCTTCGAGTTAGGGGACTTCATCATCGTCGGCGACTTCATCGGCACCGTCGAATACATCGGCATTAAAACCACTCGTCTCAAGAGTTTGAGCGGGGAGCGGCTGGTCATCTCCAACACCGATCTAACGGGGTCCCGCATCCGCAATTACAAACATATGCAAACCCGCCGTATCGTCTTCAAACTGGGGGTGACCTACGAAACCCAGGTCGAACAGCTCGAAAAAATCCCCCAAATCATCCAAGACATCATCGACCCCATCGAAACCATCACCTTCGATCGCGCTCATTTCCTAGCCTACGGGGATTTCAGCCTCGACTACGAAGTGGTCTACAACGTCAACAGCAGTGACTTCGCCCAGTACATGGATGCTCAACAACACATTAATCTAGAACTCAAACGTCGCTTTGAAGCTGAAGGCATCGAGTTCGCCTATCCCACTCAGGTCATTTATCACAATGCCTTGCAAGGGGGATAGGGAATAGGGAACAGGGAACAGGGAACAGGGAACAGAAGGCAATTTTCCTCTTTCCTCGTTCCTAGGCTCTGCCTGGGAACGTCTCTTGGGAGGCTCTGCCTCCCGCTCTCAGGCAGAGCCGCCTAGCCCCCGTGTCACGGCTTCAGCCATGACACGAGTGAGACTCCTAACCCCGCACCAATTCCACTAAACGAGAATAATAGAAACGAGTGCTGGTCATTTCCGTGCGGGCGGGTTGGAAGCCATTTTTCGCAAAGATAGCCAGAATATCCGCTTCACGATGCTGATAGGCGCGAGTGGTCTTACTGGGCCCGGGGAAGAGTTCGCCGACTTTCTTCAAAACCGTGAGCCAGGGGGTTTTGGGCGCAAAACTCAAAATCACCCGTGACTCCGCTAACGAGCAGAGGTGGGAGAGCATCTCATCCATCTTGTCATCGGGATAGTGGATGAGGACATCCAGGCAGATGACGGTGTGGAAACGACCCGAAATTTCTTCGAGGTCGCAGGTTTCAAACGTGACGCGGGAGCTGTCACTCAGTTGAGCCTGAGCGCGTTCCTGGGCCTCCGTTACCATCATCTCCGAGATGTCGCTGCCGTAAACCGTTGCTCCCGCTTCTGCTAGGGGCAAACTCAAACTCCCTACACCACACCCCGCATCACAGAGGGTTAGTTGACTGAGGTTGCCATCGGCCGATAGCCAACCGATGACTTTATCAAGGGTCTGCTGGTGTCCTTCTCGGATATCCAGTTGGACCTTATTGACCTCGTCCTTACCATAAATTCGTCGCCAACGGTCAAAACCCGTGGTATTGAAATATTCCTTAACAATGCTTTTTTCGTCAATGATAATCATCGTCTGTTATCGGTGGTGAAAAAAAGAGGTTTGCCCTACAAACCCATACGTTATCCTAATTTAGACCCCTTTTGTTAGCTAATTGCGATCGCAATGACTGTCAACGCTGCTGAGTCTGAGCAAACCCAATCCCGTAAAGCGGATCACCTGCGGATTTGTCTGGAGGATGATGTGGAGTTTCGTGAGTTGGGGACTGGGTTGGAACGCTATCACTTCCGCCATTGCTGTCTCCCGGAACTGGATTTGGGAGAGATTGACTTACGGACTTGGTTTTTTGGGAAATCGCTTCAGGCCCCGTTTCTCATTTCCTCGATGACTGGGGGAACGGAAGCGGCCAAACTGATTAATCAACGTTTAGCAGAGGTGGCTCAGGCCCAAGGGTTGGCGATGGGGGTCGGATCGCAACGGGTGGCGGTGGAGAATCCGGCGTTGAGTCATACTTTTGATGTGCGATCGCTGGCCCCGGATATTCTCCTGTTTGCCAATCTTGGGGCCGTTCAGTTGAACTATGGCTATGGGGTGGACCAATGTCAGCGGGCGATCGCCATGTTGGAAGCCGATGCCCTGATTCTCCATATTAATCCTCTCCAGGAGGCGGTTCAAAGTCGGGGAGACCAGAATTTTAAAGGATTGTTTGACAAAATTGAGAGATTGTGCTACTTGCTGCCCATCCCGGTGATTGCCAAAGAAGTGGGCAATGGCATTTCAGGAGAGATGGCGCAACGGTTAATTGATGTGGGGGTTCAGGCCATTGATGTGGCGGGTGCGGGGGGAACCTCCTGGGCCAAGGTGGAAGGGAAACGGGCCCAGGATGTCCGTCAGCGTCGTTTGGGGGCCCTGTTTTCCGATTGGGGTATCCCGACGGCGGACTGTCTGGTGCAGGTGCGATCGCAATTTCCCGATATTCCCCTGATTGCCTCGGGGGGCTTGCGCAACGGCTTAGATGTCGCCAAAGCCCTGGCCCTGGGAGCCAACTTAGGGGGGTTAGCTAGCCCGTTCCTCAAAGCGGCTGCCGATTCTCCCGAGACCCTCAATCAACTGGTGGACTTACTCAAGAGCGAATTGGCCACCGTCTTATTTTGCACCGGCAACGCCAATATCGAGGAATTACGGCACAGTGATAGTTTGGAGCGTCTAAAATAACGACAGCCGTTTAACTTGCACCCCCAACGTCATGCGTGATTTTCTCAAAAATGTTGTTGCCACCGTCGCCGGACTGATTCTCTTTTCTGCAATTGGCGTTGGAGGGTTAGCGATTCTCCTCATTACCGCTTCCCTACAAGCACCTCGTGGGCCTGAGGTGAAGGAGGATTCCGTTCTCGTCTTGGATTTGAACCTGAATATTCAGGATAGCCGCGCCACAGCTACCCCCGGACAAGCCTTGCAACGGGCCTTGGATGGGTCTACGGATAAAACACTGCCCCTGTTGGATGTGCTGGAGGCCTTGGAACAGGCGAGTAATGACGATCGCATTGTCGCTGTCTATCTGAAAGGGCGTTCCGGGGATATGCCGACCAACTATGCTAACTTGCGGGAAGTGCGGGAGGCGTTGGTCCGATTTCGGGAAACCGGTAAACCGATTATTGCCCACGATCGCGATTGGAATCAACGGGAATACTATCTGGCCTCTGTGGCCACGGAACTATCAATCGCTCCCCTCGGGGCCGCTGTTTTCAATGGTTTAAGTGCGGAAACTCCCTTCATTAGCGGCACGTTAGACCAGTTGGGGATTGGGGTTCAGGTAGTGCGTCGGGGGGATTATAAGTCCGCTGGGGAAACCTTTGTTCGCAGTGACTATAGTGATGAAAATCGCGAACAACTCCAGGCCTATCTGACGGATTTATGGTCTGAGATTGTTCAGACGGTGAGTGACCATCGTCCCCTAAGTCCCCAAGAGTTTGAAACCATTGCTAATATTCAGGGGGTGTTATTGCCCGATGAAGCTGTTAATCAAGGATTTGTCGATCGCGTCGCTCAAGACGTGGAGATTCGCGATCGCTTACGGGAACTCAGTAATGTCGGGGATGAGGAGAAGTCCTTTGAGGGGCTGAGTTTAGCCACCTATATTCAACATCTCAATCCCACCCAAACTCGACGCGGGGCCCCGGGGAGCGATCGCCAAATTGCCTTAGTCTATGCTGAAGGGCCCATTGTCGATGGGGAGGGAGAAATTCGTCAAATTGGGGGCGATCGCTTTGCCCAGAAACTACGGGAATTGCGGTTTGATGACGATATCCAGGCCGTCGTCTTGCGAGTCAATAGTCCCGGCGGGAGTGCGATCGCCTCAGAAGTAATTAAAGAAGAACTCGAACTACTGCGAGAAGAAAAGCCAGTGATTGTCTCCATGGGCAACGTGGCCGCCTCCGGAGGCTATTGGATTTCCATGGCCGCCAACGAAATCATCGCCCAACCCAATACCGTTACCGGCTCAATTGGGGTCTTTGGGCTGTTCTTTAATATCGAAGATTTCAGTGAAAACGTCGGTCTGAGTTGGGATGTGGTTCAAACTTCGCCCCTCGCCAATACTCAAACCATTTCTCGTCCCAAAACCGAAGAAGAGATAGCACTTTTAGAACGCTTTGTCAACCAAATTTATCAACGTTTTACGACTGAAGTATCCGAGTGGCGCAACCTTTCCCCCGATGAAGTTGAAACAGCCTCCCAAGGTCGAATTTGGTCAGGGGTAGCTGCCGAGCGTATTGGTTTAGTGGACCGGGTTGGCGGCTTACAAATGGCAATTGAAGTCGCTGCCGAGGCCGCTGACTTGGGAGAAGAATGGACGATTCGAGAATATCCCCGCACCCGACCCTTCGCCGAACGCTTCCTAGAAGAACTCTTTGGCTCCTCCAGTCAAGTTGTCTTACCTGAACCCTTAGAGAGTTTCCGTCAGCAAATGGAAACCCAGTTAAGCGACCTCTCCACCTACAACGACCCCCGAGGCTTATATATGCGGCTTCCTTTTGACATTGAAATTGAATGAACAGGGAACAGGGAACAGGGAAAGAGGACATTGAGGGATATATCTTCAGCTTGGGAACTCTAATTCCGGAAAAAACGACTGAGTAATAAGGCCCTTCCCAACCCTCTAAGGCGTTGAGGGTATTTCGGGTGGCGCAAGCCCAAGTCTAAACTCCGTTTAGCCCTTGCAGGGCCGTCCATCCACATCTTAGTAAGGATGAAACCTTGTGACTACAATTCTAGAAAATCCCGACAACCTTCTCCTTGGGGACGAAGGCGATAACCTCTTGGAAGGAACTGCTGTCGGTGTAATTGATGGTCTGGAAGGGGATGACACCATCCTCAGTGCCCTCAATGCCAGTGAACCCGGCAGCACGCTCTTCGGTAACGCAGGCAACGACTACATCCGCAGTCGTGGGATTGGTGACATTGCCTTTGGCGGTCCCGGTAACGATACCCTGGTCAATGAAAATGGCCAGGGTTTAATGTTTGGAGACCAAGGCAGCGACTACCTCGTTGCCCGGGCCAGTGGTGCCACCCTCTTCGGTGGTAGCGACATGGACGATGCACCCGACGATGGTGATAACATCCTCATCTCCGAAGGGGGCCAAAACATCCTCGTCGGTGGTGGTGGCAATGACACCCTCCTCGGTCTCGTCGGCGGTGACACCATGGCCGGCCGTGGCGGCGATGACTATATCGTCGGTGGTCCAGAAGGAAACAACTTCCTCTTTGGTAACCGGGGTCTCGATAGTCTCCTCTCCCTCAGTGTTGACCGTCCTGATAGTCTCTATGGCGGACAAGACAATGACCATGTCGCCGTCGGTAGCGACAGTACCGCTGATAACCCGATTCTCGCGGGAGGTCAGGGGTCAGATACGGTGGAAGTGCAAGGCAGCCAAGTCGATGGTGCCATCCTCATCGGTGATGCCAACTTAGAAGGTGGCTTTAGCGGTAGTGACGCCGGAGATGATTATCTCTACGTCGCCGGGGGGAATAATCACCAACTATTTGGTAACGCCGGGTCTGACACCCTAGCCATTGGCATCAATGTGGGCATCGGCGTCTCCCTCTTTGGTGGCTTTGGTGACGATTTTCTCGTCGGAACCGGCGGTGCTGGCCTACCCCTGCCCGCGCAAATCAAAGCCTTCGGTGATAAAGGCAGTGATACCCTGATGCTGGCCGGCAAAGACTCCGAGTTCTGGGGTGACAATCCCACAATGAAGAGTGACTTCGGTAACAACACCATCATTGGGATTGGCATTGGCAACACCCTACGGGGCGGTAATGACTTCACCACCGGTAGCAACGCCGGAAACAACACCATCACCGCACAACTCGGTGACATTGAGTTAGCTGAAGGGGAAGCCAGCAAGAACGTTCTGATGGGGGGTCCTGGAGATGATACCCTCGATGCCAGTGCAAGTGGCCCTGGGGATACTCTCATCGGCGGTCCCGAAGGCGGTGGTGGTAATAACACCTTCATGTTCACCGCCGGTCAATTCATCAAAGCGGACCTTAGCGGCGCTAGTGTCAACACCTACATTGGTGTTAATGCTGGGATGAGTGACATTGCTGTGACCGTCGGCGCTCAAGACGTGGTGCAAGGAGATGGAAACTTCTTCTTTACCGGTGAGCAAAGCCGCTCCATCTCCTTGATAACCGGTGGGGTTACCCTCAACAACAATAGTGCCCACTTTATCCAGATTACCGGCGATGCCTCTGGGGTTACCAAAACCGGTAATGGCAATAATTTCTTTGACCTGGGTAGCGTCTCGGGTGCTATTGAGACTGGCGATGGTGACAACACCTTCTTCATTGGCAAAGATGTCAAGGGGTCTATCAAGGCTGGGAAAGGCAAGAACAAATTCAAGATGTCCGGCTCTGTTATTGATACCGGTGTCATCGAATTTGGTGCCGGTGACAATGACCTAACCTTTGAAGGGTTTGTCTCTGGTAAAGTCAAAGGCGGTAAAGGCAAGAGTGGGAAAAACAAAGTCAAAGCCCACTCCCTCAAGAACGGAGGAATCTTTGACTTCAGTGAGGGTGAATCCTGCGAAATTGATGTGACAGAGGTCTTTCAGGGTGGACAGATTATCATTGGTGGCGTCTCCAGCAGCGTCAATGTCAGTCTCGCCTACTCCGGTGCCAGCTTCACCGCCTTATCCGGTGACAACCGCATCATCCTAGATGCTCTCAGTCCCATGTTGGACGAAGAGGGGAATCCTGAAGCCGAACAAGAGGTTATCTCTATCACCGGTGGTGATGGAAATGACGTCCTTGGGGTTAGCAGCAGTTTCTCTTTCAGCAGTTTCTCCTTCAGCAGTTTCTCCTTCAGCAGTTTTGTTTCCGTGAGCCTGAACATCAGCGTCAGCGGCGGTAACAACGTGATGCAAGGGGCAGGCTTTGGTGACATTATCACCGCTGGTATTGGTAATGATGTCATCTACGGTGGTGCAGTCAGCTTCGAGGCATTGACCAGTACCTACAATGGCTTCCAAATTCAGGGAGCAACAGCCTCCAGCATTGCCCTAGATTTCTCTCGGGTCGCCAATGGTGACTTTATCGACCTAAGCAAAGGTGGGAACAACCGCGTTCTCTTCCGTTCCGCTTTTGAAACCGGGTTTACCCTACAACAGTCTTTCCGGTCTTTCCAATCCAACAGCTTCATCAGTCTCGGGAGCACGGGTGATATCAATGTTGGAACCGGCTTGAGTAGTAGTAACCTACTTGTGGGCACTAATGGTCAGTTCATTGGTGCGAATGGAACCAGTGCCGATGGCGCGCCGAGCGGTACCAGCTTCACGAAAGGGGTCTTCTCGGGGGCTGTGGGGATTGATACCCTCAACAACTTCCAGGTGGGCCGGGACAAAATTGTCCTCGACAGTAGTCAGTTCACTCTTAGCTCTGAGTCTGTGAAGCTGTTCCGTGGCCAAGGCGCACTCTACGGTGTCATTGCTAATGGGTCGGGTGCTGGTCTGGACTACAACGACTTTGATAACGTCCTCAATGGTTCGGGCTACTTCTTTGAGTCTTTTGTTCGCGGTATTGGCTCAAATGATGCCTTTGACGCAGCAGAGATTAACTTCAACGCCGAAGGTCAACTCTTCTTTGACCTTGAAGCGCAAGGACTCTACCTTGGTTTTGAAGGTGGTGCCAAACTCATCGCTCGTTTACCGGGTGTAAACTTAACGGGTGACGTTGGTGGTACGGTGGCGAATGACTTCGTGACCATTCAGTCTATTGGTGAAGACCAAGTGACCTTGTTCTAATTAGGAATACCCCGTGCATCTGCGAGTTACAGCCCCCACCTTGACGTTGTCTCCATCACTCTGGAGAAACTCTGAACTGGGGGCTGTTCTCAATATCATGCCTCTATCATGAACTTCCCGTCGTGATGTTCTGTAACTCGTCAACTTTTTGTCATGCTCAATCCCATCGAAAACCCACGGATGCAAGAGATATTCAATGACTCCCCTCATCTGGAGATGTATGGCCGGGGCAAACCGATTGGGTTAGATGATGTGAAACTTCTGACGATGGGACGAGATTCCTATCAGTATTACTTCCAGGTTCCCATTGAAAAATGTGTGTGGGGCTATGGCTGGTCTTATCTAAAAGGAGAAAACCCCCTCAATTCGTTTTTTAGGTGTGAGGCAAGTTTAGACCAGTTTTACACTCACTTCCGCCCCGAGACTTGCTTGCAAGCCTTAACCTTAGATAATACCGCTCAAGGTTGGGATTCCCTAGAAACGCCTTGGTACGTGAATCTTGAGCCAAAACCATTTTCTGGGGAAAATAAGTTAGGCCCTGAACATGGTCGTCCCCACTGCGGCCCGGTGAGTCTTGAACGGCTAAATTTGGAGAAGTTTCGGCTGCGGGAGGTCCTGCAATCAATTCGCAATATGGGCTATATGACCAGTTATTATGCCTCTCCTGACCAACATATTTTTGGGTATTTTTTGGTCACAGCCCAAGATTTTCGCTTTTTAGTGGTGAATGGGCAACATCGAGCGGCGGCTCTGGTAGAATTAGGGTCGCAAACCTTACCGGCTACGTTTACCTCCATTGCACCACGTATGCCGCGTCTGGTGTCTCCTTGGCATTTGGATTTTTTGGCGGGTGTTGCCTATGATGGGAGTCAACGAGAGGTAGTTCAAGAGATTTTTGAGAGTTATTTTGATGAGTCGTTGCGTCAACGCCGCCGAGAATATGTGACGGATTGGCTGCGTTTGGCACAGTTGGAGTCTGATTGAGATAAGGGGAACCACAGAGTCACAGAGGACACCGAGTTACAACAGTCCATTCTAACTCCCATGACGATTTCGATGAGTTATGAGTTCAGACCCTAATTTTCCCTCTCGGCTGTTATATCGAGATGGACAGCCCATTGATATTAAAGATGTTTGGTTTTTAGCCCTCGCTCATGATGCCTATTATTTTTGCTTTCATGTTCCCTTAGAGAAATGTATTTGGGGCTATGGCTGGCGTTATACTCAGGATGAAAATCCCTTTTATTATGCGTATGAGCAGGAGCATAATTTAGAGAGGTTTTACCACTATTATCAACCGAAAAGTGCTTTAGAAGCCTTGACATTTGAGCCGGGACATGGTGGCTGGAAATCGCTCTATATCCCTTGGCGTTGTACGATTAAACCGGCTCAACCGATAACGATGGAACCCTTTTTTGAGGGGATTGGTACTCAGCATTTTGGACCGGTGAGTCCTGAAAAGCTTGAGTTGGAGACGACCCGATTACAAACGGTGATGACGTCAATTCAAACAGTGGGGTATCAGGGAGGACAGGGGGAACATGAGCATATTCGTGGCTATTTTATGGTCAATGATGATGATTTTGTGTTCTATGTTGCAGCCGGGAAACATCGAGCAGCAGCATTGTTGAGGTTAGGCTATACGTGCTTACCGGCTACGTTTAGTGTTTTTGTGCCACGACTTCCCCGCTTAATTTCTCCTCGGCATCTTGAGATGTTGGCGGGGACGGTTTATGATGCAAGTCTCCTGCCGACGGTTTATCGAATTTTTGAGGGCTATTTTGATGAAAGTTTGCGAGAAAAACGTATCTCTCTCCTCAAGTCTTGGCTAGGCTAATTCAAGATAAATTGCTAAATTACTCATTGTTAATTATTGTCGATGGTTTATCAAAAGCCGCTCAAACCGTATAAGCAAGGACATCCCATTGAATTTCAGGATATTGGTTTACTAACTGTTTCCCGGGACTCCCATCGGTTTTATTTTAATGTGCCGATTGAGAAGTGTGTGTGGGGCTATGGTTGGCGATATACGAAGGGAGAACATCCATTTCTTAATTTTTTTGAACTGGGGGAGAGTTTGGATGAGTTTTATCATGCTTATCAGCCCCCAAATACTCTAGAAGCGTTGACTCTGGGATTCGATAAGCGTCCCTGGAATTCTTTGGAGTTACCTTGGCACTATAGTATTGTTTTTGTGCCGGATGTGAAGGAACGGAAAAAACATAAAAATCAACATCTAGGTCCCCTTCGTCCTGATAGACTCAATCGGGAAAAGTTACGTTTGACGACTGTGTTGGATTCGATTCAGTCTGAGGGCTATCAGCCAGAGAAATATGGCCATCCGAATCCTCATATTTGTGGCTATTTCTTGCTGAAAGATGATGATTTTTTATTCTACATTGAGGGGGGGAAACATCGGGCAACGGCTTTGGTGGAGTTGGGCTATACGAGTTTGCCGGTCGTTTCGCTGCCGGATACGTATTTTATCTCTCATGATACCCTTTCAGGTTTGGCGGGGGCGGCGTATGAGGAGATGGATTTGCCGATTGTACGGACAATATTTGAAAGTTATTTTAATCCTCGGTTGCGGGAGGGACGGAGGCAGTTGTTGGCGGAGTGTATGAGGCGGGCTAGGGGGAGTTCGGTGGTGGTGTTTTGAGGGAACAGGGAACAGGGAACAGGGAACAGGGAACAGGGAACAGGACTGTTGCTATAGGAGTTTGTGGTAAAGGTGGGTGAGGCTTTGGGCGAATTGTTGGCTGTTGAGGAAGGGGGGGGAGGTGGCCATTTGGGTTTGGAGTTGCTGTTGGGTTTGTTGTCGTAGGTCGGGGTTGGTGGCGAGGGTTTGGGCGAGGTTTCGGTAGGCTTCGGGGGTTTGGGTGATGAGGTGGGGGAGTCCGAGTTCGTGGAGGAGGGCGGCCCCTTGGGCGAGGGGGCTTGGCTGGGTTTGTAGGGTGATGATGGGGAGACCGACTTGTAGGGGATGGAGGAGACTGCTGGCCTGGGAGTGGGGGAAGCTGTCGAGGTAAATGTCGGCTTGTTTGAGGAGATAGCGGAGGTCGCTGGAACTGGGGAGGGATTTGACGAGAAGAAATCGCTTTAAGGGGACTTGATGCTGTTGCAAAACTTGCTGCATCTGCCGGAAGAAGGGCATTTCTAGTTCGGGATGGGGTCGCCAGTCGTCGCCGAAGGGATGGAGGACGAGGATGCTGTTGGGGGTTTCGGCGAGGAGTTGGGCCCAGGTTTGGCGAACGTCGGGGTGGAGAAGTCGCATGTGGGCGGTGGAAATGAAAACGGTGGTATTCTCGGGGAGATGCCACTGCGATCGCTCGATTTTGATGGTTAACTCGGGAGGGTCTTGGGGAAGGTCGAAACAGAGGCCTGACCCTTCTAGGGTGAGGAGGGTTTCGCTATGGTCGATGGGATGGTTGGCGGTGAGAGTTCCGGCGATGTAGGCGTCGATATGACGCATTCCGGTGGTGGTTAAACAGGAGAGGTTGGTGAGTTGATGGCGGGCGAGACGGTAGCTACAGAGGAAGGTGAGGGGGGATGACCGGGTGACGAGGTTACTGCCGATGAGTAGGATGTCTAGGTCGTCGGAACGGATGGTATGAACTCGTTGCAAGAGGCTGAGATGACCCAGGGGGACGACTTCGTCGGCGTAACTCCAGCAGTAGTCTTCGTAGGTCTCTTTGCTAATCTGGAGGCTATAGAGGTAAATTTCAAATTGGCTGCGATCGAGATGTTTGATACAGGCCAGGTTGTAGTAGGTTTGGGGGTTGGCTTTGTAGTTGTTGGCTAAAACCCCAAGGCGAATTTTCGGCCGGGGAGGACGGGGGGGAAATGTATAACTGAGGGGCGATCGCTGTTGGTAGAGGATTTGTTCGAGAAGGTCGGCCCGTTTTTTCTGTAGCCGTAGGGGACTGCGTTGGCTGAAATATAACGGGGTACAGTTGACCCGTTCGGCAAAAACTTCGTTGACGGCCTGCCAACTGGGACTGTTGGGATGGCTGAGGATGTTTTGATGGAGGTAGCTAATCCAATTCTCCAGGTGAATGTGATAAGCGTCTGTATCCCCAGGGTCTTGGAAAATTCGGGGCATGGATAAGACGTAGGCTAGGAGAAATTCATTTAACCAACCGGGAAAGGGGAGGTCATGATAGGCTACGGAGAATTGATGGGGATAGCCATAGAGAGTCGCGGCGAGAAAGGCTTGGGAGAGTCGATTCTCGGGGGTTTTGGGGCTGAAGAGTTTTTGGAGGGTTTGGAAAAATTTGCGGTCGTCTTCGTTGAGGGTGTCTTGGCGTAGAGGACTGTCTAAAAGGACGGAATGGAGGTCTCCGAGTTGACCATCAATTTGGTTGGGAAGTTCGGCGTAGGAGAGGTTTAACCATTGTTGGGTGACGGCTTTGCGGAGTTGGCGGATGAGATGGAGGGCTTGGCGATCGCCCGGATTTTTTTGATAGTTACTAACGATATCTAAGAGAGACTGAAAACTCGGGTTAAAGGGAGTGATGACATTGAGACGATAGGCGAGGGGGTCAACGGAAACTTGGAAGAAGTAGTATTTAAAGAGTTCCTGATTTAAGGATTCTAGCAAGTCTGGACTGACTGAGTTTTGAGCATCGGTTAAGATTAAGGTATGGGCTAAGAGGGATTTTAGGAGGGGGATTAACTGTCCGGTCTTGTAGTGGTGAATATCGACAACCAAAATGGTTTGATGGCTGAGATTGTCTGTGGACAGTTCCCGAAATTCGGGATGTTGGGCGATGTCTGAGGGGGTTAGATATTCGATGCGATCGCCCAATTGACAGGTTTCTAAGAGTTGAGACGATATAGTAGAGGTTGGCTGCGGAACGACCCAATAGACTTGTAAGCGGGATAAATCCACCACATCAGCCACCCAGCGGGGGTCACAGTCTCCCCAAATAATGAGATTTAACTTAGGAATTTGCCGATGTTGTTCCTGGATATACTCATAAAAAGCAAGATGCTGATGGCGATCGCCCCTATCACGACTGGTAACATACTGACTACGTAAATCCGAGTCAGCTTGATAGAAATTCGGCAACAATCGCCCTTGAAGATGGTCTAAAAGCTGTTGAACTTTCTGTTCTGGCTGATGCTGTTGCCAAAACAACTCAGACCCTGCTTTCGCTATCTGTTGCGTTAGGTCTGGATGATTAAGGTAATACTTTATTTTCTGATATAAATCTGCCTTACTCTCATAAGTATCCAGATGTTTGCCAACTTCAAATAATGCCTCTAACCCCGCTTCCGGTTTCAGGGTATCCGTCAACAAAAAACCACCACTCGACAACACCTCAAACACCCGCATATTCAAGTCTCCATTGAGACTGACATTGAGGTTAATTTGACTGTTCGCGTACACCTCAGCCGCTTTCTCCTGGCTACCGCTAAAGGTTTCTAGGGGGATACCCTGGGCCGTCATTTCATCGAGAATATGATAGCGATAGGGATGTAAGGGGCCAATTTGTCCGACAAATGACACCGGATACTCTGGGTGAGGACAGGGGGGTTGAGGGTGAGGATAAATGTTGAAGCCAGGCAGCCAAAATACGTTTTTACAGCCCGCTTCTCTAAAAAAATGAAGATGTTGCCGTTTATGGTCAGACATCACGAAATCGAAGCCTTCCTGAACGGCATAGTCCGTCAGGGTACGGAGGGGGGCTTCTAAATGTTGGGTATCGCCGACAATGAGTAATTTAGGGCAGTTTAAGAGGTTTAAGTTAGTGGGGAAGTTCAGACGAGTCGCATCAGCCCGAACTACCACCAATTCAGGATATTGGGCCGCCGGAATTTGGGCGATGAGAGGGGCAATGTCGTAGGTTCCTAGGGGGGCTTCGAGTTGTTTAAGTCGATTAAATCGATACTCGGTCTTAAACGCCGCCCCACATAAAATTTCATGTTCAGAAATAATAGTCGGACGGTGAATTGACCCCGGAGGTTGATAAAAGAGGAGAACGTTAAAAGCAGGATAGGGCATTAGTTCGGGAGATTTATCGTTCCATGGCGTCCACCGATTTGGGAACTCCAGCGGTGAGAATTTCACAGCCGTTTTCTGTGACTAACACATCATCTTCAATTCGCACCCCGATTCCATGCCATTTTGGGTCAACGGGGGGCTGTTCAATCGTCACCTCGTCCACCTCTCGGCTGGCGGGTTTAATGTAAGGAGAAATATAGATGCCGGGTTCGACGGTGAGGACATTTCCCGGTTGGAGGATATGCCAGTTATCTTCTCCATGTTGATAGACCCCCACATCATGGACATCTAAGCCTAGCCAATGACCGGTTTTGTGCATATAGAAGGGTTTATATTGTTCGGCTTCGATGAGTTCCTCGGGGTCTCCGGAGAGTAAGCCGAGGTCGAGTAAGCCTTCGACGATGACGCGAACGGCGGTGTCGTGATGTTCGTTGTAGGGAATGCCGGGGGCAATTTTGCTGATGGCTTGTTTTTGGGCTTCTAAGACCAGTTCATAGATGATTTTTTGTTCTGGAGAAAATTTGCCGGAAATTGGAAAAGTTCGGGTAATATCTGAGTTATAATACTGATAGGAACAGCCAGCATCGATGAGCAGTAAATCGCCCTCTTCCATCTGACGGGTGTTTTCGACATAATGCAAGATGCAGGCGTTGCCCCCTGAGGCGACGATGGAGGGATAGGCGGGACTGCCGCCGTGGAGGGTAAAGAGGCGTTCCATTTCCGCTTGCACTTCATATTCGTAGCGTCCGGGCCGGGCCATGTCCCGGGCCAGATTATGGGCGTCCACGGCGATGTCAGCCGCTTTACGCATCAGTTCTAGTTCTTCGGGGGTTTTGACGAGTCGCAGGGGATGGAGGAGGGGGCTGGGATCTTCGAGGGCGATGGGGCCGGTTCCTCGTTTGGGGTAGAGGGCGAGTTGTTTACGCCAATGACGGAGAATGCGACTGTTGAAGGCTTCGTCTCGTCCGAGGTGGTAGTAGATGCGATCGCCCCCCTTGAGATACTGGGGTAGCTTCTCGTCAAGTTCTTCGATGGAATAGGCGATATCTGCCCCATATCGCTCCTGGGCCGCCTCCACCCCCGTCCGGTAGCCGGTCCAAATCTCTCGGTCTAAGTCCTTGGGACGCACGAAGAGGATAAACTGATGCTCATCATGGTGGGGGGCTAAGACGGCCACGGCTTCCGGTTCGTTAAAGCCAGTGAGATAGAAAAAGTCACTATCTTGGCGGAAGGCGTATTCTACGTCATTGTGCATCACCGCCATGGGCGCACTTCTAAAAATGGCGGTTCCCTGGTTCAGTTTACTCAGGAGTTGTTGGCGACGTTGGGCGTAGAGATTGGACATCAGCAGTAGCTAGGGACTTACAATAAGGGGGTAGCCAAGACGAGGATGAGGCGATCGCCCTCGGGGAGATCTCCCGAGGTGAGGACGACGCGATTCTCATTTTCCCGACGGACTGGAGTTCCCTCCATTAGGGTCAAGAAATCATCGAGGGGTTTAATATCACAGGCCGTATCATCAGCAGCGGCGGTTCGGTAATGGGTGGGGATGATGATACGAGGATTGAGACGGTTAATGGCCGCCTTGGCTTCTTCGGGGTTATAGGCTTTATCGCCGCCGCCGACGGGAATCAAGGCCACATCAGGACGGCCTAGGAGAATCCGCTGTTCATTGCCAATGGGGGCCGCCGCCCCGCCCAGATGGACGATATTTAGGCCCCCCTGTTGCCAACGCCACATCATGTTCGTGCCAAAACGCCGTCCGTTGAGGCGATCGTGGGCGATGGGAATGCCCTCAAAACGCATCCCCTGAAGTTGGAAAATCCCGGACTCAAACAGCAATTTGTTCTCAGGGACATTCTCCACATCCCCTTCATCGAGGAGAAAACTGCTGACGAGAACGACATCGGCGTCTTCGACGTTAGGGGCCGAATAACCGGCTGTACAGCCTCCAGGACGGAAGGGATTGGTGAGAACCCGACGGCCCCCACCGGTAAAGCGAAAGGACGTATGACCGAAATGTTCAATTTCCAATCGGCCCTGGCTTGGGGATTGGGCCTGTCCTCTCCCAGCTAAGCCTGTTACGGTGGCGGCGATCGCCCCCACTTGCAAATACCGAATCAGTTGTCGCCGTTTCATAGCGTGATACTTAGACCGTTGCGGCCTGTTTGAGACTCACCAAGAAATTATGCAACAACGCCTTCCCCGATCCGGTCAAAATACTTTCTGGATGAAACTGTACCCCTTGAATATGGGGGTACTGACGATGTTGCACGCCCATGATCGTGCCATCTTCAACCCAGGCGG
Source organism: Phormidium yuhuli AB48 (assembly GCF_023983615.1). Classification (GTDB taxonomy): domain Bacteria; phylum Cyanobacteriota; class Cyanobacteriia; order Cyanobacteriales; family Geitlerinemataceae; genus Sodalinema; species Sodalinema yuhuli. The sequence goes on from NZ_CP098611.1 coordinate 2,991,068, forward strand.
TAATCTCTAAGACCTCGGGACAAGTGGCGCGATCGATGACCAGACTATGATAGCGGGTTGCGGTAAAGGGATTCTCCAGACCGGCAAACACCCCCTGGTTATTATGGTAAATGGGGGAGGTTTTGCCGTGCATCAGTTCCCCTGCTGAAACTACCTGACCGCCAAAGACCTGGCCCATACTCTGATGGCCCAGACAAACGCCCAAAATCGGCAGGGTTGGCCCCAATTCCTCAATTACCGCCAAGGAGATTCCCGCATCCTCAGGACGACCTGGCCCTGGGGAAATGACTAAGCCATCGGGATTAAGGCGACGAATTTCCTCAATGCTGATGCAGTCATTGCGATAGACCTGAATCTCGCTGGCGACGGGTAGGGTTTGTCCGAGTTCTCCGAGATATTGAACCAGGTTGTAGGTAAAGCTGTCGTAATTGTCGATGACGATGATCATGGGCGGGTTTGGCAACGGCAAGATACCCTCAGCCTAGCAGGGAGGTGAGGCGGATGAGTAGAGGGGGAATCAGCAGGGATAGGGCAACGATGAGGGAGGCAAGGGCCCCAATTAGAACTGCCCCGGCGGCACAGTCTTTGGCGATTTTGGCCAGGTCGTGATACTGCTGTTCCACGGTCAAGTCCACAACAGACTCAATGGCGGTGTTGATGAGTTCTAGGGCCAGGACAAGACCAATGGTGAGGGCAATCACGGCCATTTTAACGGCTTCGAGATTGAGGGCCAGTCCTAGGCCGAGGGCAATTGAGCCGATGAGGACATGGATGCGAAAGTTACGCTGGGTGATAAAGGCGTAACGAATGCCTTGGGTGGCATAGCGGAAGCTGGCCCAGAGACTGTGGGCCACTTGCCAGGAGAGTTGACGGTCATAAACCTTGTTTTTGGGAGTCGGATTGGGCGCACCGGGGGACATGGGATAGGGAGTCTTGGGACGTTCGGCGATAGCCTCAAAAAGATTTAGATTCATGCGAGACTCAATCCTAGGAAGGGACATTGGCGAGAATCTGAGGCAGATCAAGGTTAACAGCTATTTCGATGCGATTGAGTAACTGCACCTGACGCTGAAGCATAACCGCTAAACTCTCGTCATCGGGGTGATCCCATCCCAATAGATGCAGGAAACCATGGGCCGCCAACCAGGTCAACTCACTGTCTAAGGAATGACCGAGACGTTGGGCCTGTCGTTGCGCGGTGTCGAGGGAGATAACGATATCCCCGAGAGATAGGGGTAAGGCTACAGCGATCTGCGGCATTTCAGACTCCATTGCTGCAAACGCTAACACATCAGTTGGCTTATCGTTGTGTCGGTACTGACGATTTAGCCGACAAATTTCCGCGTCATCGCTGAACCGCAAGCAGAGTTCGTATCCCAGGGGGGGATGGCTTCCCTGGGGGATTTCCTCGGGGGAGAGATCCTCTAGCCAGGCTTGGAGGCGATCGCCCCATCTGGCTTCGCTGGCTAAGGTCTCAATCTCGTCTTGGGCAAGTCCTTCGGGGTGTTGTACGCTCAAATCCAGGAGAATGGCCATTGGTGGATTAGTGGGTTAGATAGGCGAGTCCCACCAGTAAGGCGAGAAGTCCAAAGGTTGTTAGGAAGAAGTGATAGAGGGATTTGCCACCTTTGCGGACCATATTCCGCATGGCGAGTTTGACGAAGCTGGGTTGGGGTTGGGGGGAGGTCATAATTAGGCAAGAGGCAAGAGGCAAGAGGGGGGGAGAAGGCAATAGTAGGGGCGTACCCTTGTGGTCGCCCTCTTCCGGGGTAGGGGCGTACCCTTGTGGTCGCCCTCTTCTTGATGATTTTTGGCTGCGTTCCTTAATTTAACGCATTGGCAAAGGTTCCGTGAAAGCCGATGGGGATGACTTCGGGTAAGCTTAGGCGACAAAGGGGTTCGTCGAGGTGGGCGGCGTTGAATATCCAGACCTCGGAGCGATCGCTGTTGCCATCATAAACCACGGTCAGTAGCCAGCCGTCGCCGTCGCGGTTGGGGGCGTAGATGGGTTCGCTGGGATAACGACTGTCGCCAAAGTCGAAACTGTCTAGGGTCCTTTGTTGGATATCGTAACGCCCGATCGCCCCGTAGAGGTCTTGGGCGGTGTTGGTGTTGGGGCGATGTAGGGAGAGATATAGGGCTGAGGCATTGCGGCCGAGTTGGTTGGGGGCGACGCTGGGAAATTCGCAGGAGCGATCGCACAAGGACTCGGTGGCTACCAGTTTAGCGGTTTGGGGGTCGAGAATCAGGCGATCGAGATGGGCCTCGGCGGGGGTGTTGGTGTAGCCGCTGGCAATTTCGGCTAGCCGTTGGTTGGTGGCGAAGTCGGGGTAACGGACGACATCGACGACAATTTGACCGGCTTCGTTGACGTGGCCGTTGCCATAATGCCATTGAAACCAGGGGTCGGCTTCGCCACGACTGACGAGATTGAGGCTATGACGGTCGAAAATTAGAATTTCGGTTCCGCGACTGGGAACCCAGCGACATCCATCTTTAATGGTGGTTAGGCCGAAGAGAATCCGTAATAGGGGAACCTCTAGGGGAGGGAGGAAAAAGACGAGATAGTCTCCGGCGAGAACACAGTCGTGAATGAGGGACATCTTATCGAGGGGATGTCGGCCTTGGCGTTTTAGGCTTCCTTGGTTGTCGCAGACGAACAGATTTAGGGCGTTTTGTCGGCCATAATCGATGCCGAAGTTGAAAATCTCGCCGCTGTGATGATCCCATTTGGGATGGGCCGAGTAGGTGGGAAGTTGGATGTCTTCTAATCCTAGGGTGTCGAGGGTTTTGGGATTGAGGACATGGGGTTTGCCCCCTTCCCAGAGGGCTAGGAGACGGTCGGGAAGGGCTAAGACGGAGGTGTTGGCGGCGTTTTTGGGGGATTTCCGCCAGCGGCTGAGGAGAGAGTCTGGGGCGAGGGTTCCGTAACCTCCGTAGAGAAGGGTTCCGGCTTCGGCTTCGGCTTGATAGCCGGCGGTTTGTACGAACCGATAGTGACCTCGGGCCTGGCCCTGGCCAAACTCGACAGCGAGAATGGCCCCGTCACCATCAAACCAATGACCCACACGGCGATCGCCCCGCTGGAGTCGCCCAGGACCGTTGCGATAGAGAGTCCCCTGAAGCGGCTGGGGAACCTGGCCGGATAAGACGTTTAAGGGGGTAGACTCAAATTCTTGCCCAACTCGGGTCACGGCATTAGACCAAGCGGGTTTTTGGGAACTGATAGACATGAAAGGCTAATGATCTTGACAGTCCCTAGCCTATCAAAATCATCCCAACTTCCTCATCAAAACAACAACGGCATCCAGACCAGTCGGACGAGTGATTTCCCCATGTTTCTAAAGACATTTTGGAGATGCAACAGGTCAATCTCCCCAGGAGGGGTTGAAGCTGCATGGCTCCCAGTCAACTAGGTGGTGGAAGTTTCAGTCGCTTGGGCGGATGCCGTTGTTTGTTGGAGTTGAACAGATGTTAGAATTAACAGCGTGCTTACCTCTTTAACTAACGTGGACTGCGCTGCGTTTATCTGTTTCAGAAGCGTTTTCTTTGCTTCTGATTACTACTATAAGAAGCCGGTCTGGAAGATGCAAGAGGTTTTAACTAAACGTTACAGTGTAAAGTTTAACAATTCTCTCAACGACTTATGAGCGATCGCCCCTCTCCCTCGTCTAACGCCCTCACGGCCCTGGAACAGCTCATTCAGGTGGTGGCCCAACTACGTGATCCCCAGGGCGGATGTCCTTGGGATTTAGAACAAACCCCGGAAAGCTTGATCCCCTATATGATTGAGGAAGCCTATGAAAGCGTCGATGCTATTCGTCGCGGGGATTCTGAGCATATTTCTGAGGAACTGGGGGACCTCTTGCTGCAAGTGGTGTTACAGGCCCAAATTGCCCAAGAAGCTGGAGATTTTTCCTTAGCAGAGGTGGCCCAGGGAATTACGGATAAATTGATTCGTCGCCATCCTCATGTCTTTGGCGATGCCCAAGCCAATAGCCCCGATGAAGTTCGGCAAACTTGGCAGGCGATTAAAGCGGCGGAGAAGGGAGAGGACGAGAGCAGACTCAGTTCTAAATTAGCCCGCTATGCTCGGACGCTGCCACCGCTAAAAGCGAGTCAGAAAATCTCTAAAAAGGCGGCGGCGGTGGGCTTTGAGTGGGATAAAGTCGAGGATGTTTGGCAAAAATTTGAGGAAGAACTCGGGGAATTTCAGGAGGCGATCACCCAGGAAAGTCGCCAACGTCAAGAGGAAGAATTGGGAGATTTACTCTTTGTGTTGGTGAACTTGGCCCGTTGGTATGACCTGGACCCGGAAGCGGCCCTTGAGGGAACCCACGAGCGCTTCCTGGCCCGGTTTAGCCAAGTCGAAGCTGCCTGCGATCGCCCCCTATCCGACTATAGTGCCGAGGAACTTGAGGCTTTCTGGCAAGTGGCTAAACAGAAACTCGCCCTGTGAACTGGCTTAGAAATCCCGAGAACCGGTATATCCCGATAAATCCGCTAACTCCTCTAAGGGAATCAGCCCCATTTGCAGTTCTCCGTTGATTTCCCAAGAGGGGTAACTCCGAATCCCTGCGGCTTGACAGGCGGCGGGATCAGGATTTGCCCCATTCTCATCACATTCAATATACGCCAGTTCATCAGCCGCTTCCCGGCCAAACAATTGTTTTTGCTGTTGACAGAAATTACACCAGAAGGCCCCATACATGATGATGCCACTCTCCCGCAGATGTCGCGCTAGGGCGATACTGTCGGGGGTTGAGGTGGTGGTGATGGCGTAGCCGCTGCTGGTTTGTGTCTCGGCTGTGGGGCTATGAATAGGGGCGTAGAGGGCTAGAGAGCCAACAAAGGTAATGAAGGCGACGATCACCCCTGTAAAGAACACTTGTCCAAGATCCTCCCAATCTTGGCCCACCAGGGTCAGTCCCAACAAGGCTAGGGCACAAATGGCTGAGGCGACACAGTACAAACAAAAGGCCTGAATCTCAAAGACCATGATGTACATGAGATAGAGGCTGAAGACCCCCATAGCCACACTCCCCATCAACAGAAACCGCCAAGTCCAATCCTCCACGGTACGACGCTGGGATTTATTGGTTTCCGGGTTAATCAGCCAGGGGGCAACAGCAAACACCCCCATCGCCGCATAAGCTAGGAAGCCAAATAGGGCCAGAGGTAAGCCAAAAATAACCGCATAGGGACTGGATAAGACTTGATCGCAGCCTTCCGTAGGACAGGCGGCGGAGACATCAGCAAAGGCTGTAATAGCCAGATAGGCGGTGATGACGGCCCCCAGGGCTGAGATGGCGGCGATGATAAAGCGTGATTTGCGTTGAATCCAGGGTTGAGAGCGTTTGCGCATATGTTAAAACCTATGAAAACGAATGACTCGAAGACGACGGAACTCTCCTAAAGATGACTGTTGGAGCGTCGTTTAACGACAATCCAAACGGCGGGAAGGGTAATGGCGATGACGACGGGAATCACCATGGCCATGGGTAGGGTTGTGACTGTCTCCCAGGATAACGATTGTGACCCACCTGAATCAGCTGTCTGTGACGCTTCTGTCTCGCTTCCTGAAGACTCGCCGAACCGGTCGCCGCTGTCAGGAACTGCACAGCCCTCGACTGCACTGTCGTCTTCACCACCTTCTGTCTCCTCGGGTTCATCACAAATGCCAAAGTTGACCTCTGCCAAGTTTTGGGCAGTCGCGAAGGGTGTGGAAACGGCGATCGCCTCCTGATTCCAATGACCTGTAATCATAGTCTTTATCCATCCCAATGACTTAATCTGAGGGGTCACGCTGACCCAAAAACCACCAGAGTTCCCATCCCATTAAGGCTAACCCGCCAAGGGTAACGGCAACTTTGACCCCGAGAGGCTGCTCAAGCTGTTCAAACCCTCGGGATGGGGCGGAATGGGTATGAGGTTCGGAGGAACTTGGCTCAGCCATCGCTCCTCCTGCTCCCAGGATAGCGAGACTGATGCAGATTACGAGAATTTTGTCAACAAGCTTCATCAAATTACTCCTGTTCTATCACCTATTGCCTTCCCCTCCTGGGAGGGGTTAGGGGTGGGTTATGCCTATTGCCTATTGCCTTCTGTTCCCTATCCCACAAGTTTCGTCTTACGCAATCTCAGGGCATTCGTAATCACAGACACTGAACTGAAGGCCATCGCGGCACCAGCAAAGATAGGATTGAGAAGCCAACCCACGAGAGGATAAAGAACTCCTGCGGCTAAGGGAATCCCGAGAGTGTTATAGGCAAAGGCGAAAAAGAGATTTTGACGGATGTTGTTCATGGTGGCCCGGCTTAAGTCGATCGCCAGGACGATTCCTCGTAAATCGCCGGAAATTAGGGTAATGTCACTGGCGGAAATCGCTACATCAGTCCCGGTGCCAATGGCCATGCCGACATCCGCTTGGGCCAAGGCGGGAGCGTCATTGATACCATCGCCGACCATAGCGACAATTTTGCCTTCTAGTTGCAACTCTTTGACGCGATCGCACTTCTGATCGGGACGCACTTCGGCGAAAATTCGCTCAATCCCCACGTCTTGGGCAATGGCTTCGGCCGTCTGTTGGTTATCTCCCGTCAGCATCACTACCTCTAACCCCCGACGATGTAACTGTTTCACCGCCTCCGCTGATGAGGGTTTCAGGGCATCGGCAATGCCAAATAAACCCTCAATGGTGCCATCAATGGCTAGCCAGGCGGTGGTTTTGGCTTGTCCTTGCCATTGCTGACGGCGATCGTCTAAGGCTTGAGTGTCTAAGCCTAATTCGGCCATCCAACGACTGGTCCCAATTTGCACTCGTCGGCCCTCTACGGTTCCTTCTACTCCCATTCCTTCCCGGGCCTGAAAGTTACTGACAGCGGGCAGGGGTTGTTTAATTCCTTGGGCCTCGGCATAGTTCACCACGGCTTCGGCTAAGGGATGTTCCGATTGACGTTCCACCGCTGCCGCCAGTCGTAACCACTCTAGTTCCCGTTCGGTTCCGCCAATGGTGACATAATCGGTCACGGTGGGCTGTCCTTGGGTGAGGGTTCCGGTTTTGTCGAGGACGATGGCTTGGATGTTATGGGCAATTTCTAAACTATCGGCCCCTTTGATTAAAACCCCATGTTCGGCCCCCAGTCCGGTTCCTACCATGATTGAGGTGGGGGTGGCCAGGCCCAAGGCGCAGGGACAGGCGATAATTAAGACGCTGACGGTGGTAACGGTGGCTAGGGTGAGATTGCCGGTGACGTTGAACCAGATGATAAAGGTGAGGATGGCGATCGCAATCACTACGGGGACAAACCAACCGGTAACGCGATCGGCGATTTTCTGGATTGGGGCTTTGCTTCCCTGGGCCTCTTGAACTAATCGCACAATTTGGGCTAATACGGTATCTTTGCCGACGCGGGCCGCCCGGAAGCGAAAACTGCCGGTTTTGTTGAGAGTGGCCCCGATGACGTCATCCCCAGAGGCTTTCTGAACTGGGATGGATTCCCCCGTCACCATGGATTCGTCAATGGTGGATTGTCCCTCTAGGATTTCTCCATCGACGGGGATTTTTTCACCGGGACGAACGACCACCACATCGCCAATCTCAACAGCTTCGACAGGAATATCCTCTTCTTGACCATTACGAATCACTCGGGCGGTTTTGGCCTGTAAGCCCATTAAGGCACGAATAGCCTCGGAGGTTTGTTTCTTGGCCCGGTTTTCCAGGAGTCTCCCTAGGAGAATTAGGGTGATGATGACAACGGCAATTTCGTAGTAGTAGTCAACGGGGAGGCCCTGGGCCTCGAAAAATTGGGGAAAGAAGGTTGTCCAGAGGGAGTAGACGTAGGCGGCGATGGTTCCCACGCTAACGAGGGTGTTCATATCCGCTGTGTGGCGGGTAAAGGCTTTCCAAGCACTGATAAAGATTTTGCTACCACACCAGATAAATACCGGCAGACTTAACACCAGTTGCAGGATAGGGTCATGCAGCCACATGGGGAAACCGGGAATGTCTAACCCAGTCATCATGGGGATGGCCCCAAAGACGATAATGCTACTGACGACACAGCCCACGATGACTTTTTGAGTCAGTTCTCGTTGTTCGGCTTGACTGGCGGCTTGTTCTTCGTCTGTTTCCTCTAAGGGGGAACGGATGAGTTGGGCCTGATAGCCAGCATCGACAACAGCGGCAATGAGATGGTCAACTTGAAGTTTAGCGTCGTCATAGTCGACGGTGGCTTGGGATAAGGCAAAGTTGACGTTACAGGCGCTCACCCCAGAGACTCGGGATAGGGACTTCTCGATGCTATTGGCACAAGCGGCACAACTCATCCCTTGGAGTTTCAGGTTGATGGTTTCCATAATCGTGAGTTTGGCGGCAAATCAAGTTAGGGGTGATTGGGGTTCCCGCGATCGCACGTGGTAATAGAAGAGTAGTTTGGCCCCTTAACTGCGTGTGACAGTCTGGTTTGGTTCTCTCTTCTCTGGGCGATTGCGGTTCCCGCACGCTTCGCGAACTCTCACCCTAGACCAGGTAGCAAGACGCTCCCTGAGGGGAATCTCGCCTCTTTGTCTCTAAGTATGACACGTTGTCATACTTAGAGACAGCAAGACACCAAAAACTCACACAGGATTGATTGAAGCAAAAAAGTCAGACCAAATCAGACGTTTGTATCGCTGCTTTAGCCTTTATAGAAAGGTATTTTGTTTTTTAAAATGCTTAGGCTCAATTGTCTAAATTTTAGTTAATCGTCCCCCTCAACCTGGGCGCGATATTCCTCAGCACTGAGAGTATCTTCGAGTTCGTCGTCAGGATCATCGAGGCGAACCTTAATGAGCCAACCTTCCCCATAGGGGTCAGCGGCTAATCCTTCTGGGGAGTTGAGGGCCTCTTCATTGCGATCGATGACCGTGCCAGAAATCGGTGCATAGAGGTCTTCGGCGGCTTTCACCGATTCAATAGAGGCAAAGGTTTCTCCCTTGGCCAGAGTATCGCCGACTTCGGGGAGTTCAAGAAAGACAATATCGCCCAATTCATCCAAGGCAAAGGCGCTCACCCCGATGGTGGCAATTTCACCATCGAGGCGTACATACTCATGAGAATCTAGATATCTCAGGTCTTCAGGGTATTCAAAAGCCATAGAAAGCGTCTCGCAGTTCCTTCGCTACAAATCATAGTGGAATTTTTACGCCGGAACTGCGTTCTGTTAGGATTTTTCCCCAAGTTAACGGGCAACTCCCAAGGCTGCCGGTTCAGAAGGCACTTTCCTGGCCGCCTGTTCCTCTTGCGCCAGATACTCCGCTAATTGAGTTTCAATCTCATCTTTGACGATTTGCCGATATTCCAGGAAATGTTCAGCCTGAGCGCAAACGGAGAGATAACTGCTAATTCCACCGGGATTATGGCGGTACATCAGCCAGAGATTGCGCCAGAAGGCGAAACGAGTCTTGCGAACCAGTCCCTGTCGCCAACAAAGGGTTAATAAGGCCCGGATTACCACCCAGGAGGTGTTTTTACGGGTGGCTTTGGCTTTGTGGGGGTAGGTGGCTTCCCCGAGGAAGCGAAAATGACGATAGGTGCGATTCAAGAAGACGAGGGGGTCATACAGTCGCCAGAAGGCGTCGATATATTCCCGAGCAATTTCCTCTAGGGGACGGGTGGGGACAAAGTTCATTAACGTGGTTTGGTTAATGTTGCCGTTGGTGGCCCGTAAGCGTCCTTCTTTTTCCAAGCGGTGGGATAAGGCTGTATCAGGAAGGGCCTGCAACATACTGAAGACGGCTGTGGGGATGGCGGTTTTTTCCACAAACTCGACGATGCGATCGCCCGCGCCGGATTTTTCCCCATCAAAGCCGATAATAAAGCCAGCCATCACCCGTAATCCCGATTTGGAGATGTTGATGACCGCTTCACTGAGGGGGTCGCGGGTATTCTGGTATTTTTTAGTGACAGCTAGGCTATCGGCATCGGGGGTTTCAATCCCCAGGAAGACGGAGCCGAAGTTACAGGCCACCATCATATCCATCAATTCTTGGTCTTGGGCTAAGTCGACTGAGGCCTCAGTGGCGAAGGAGAAGGGATAGTTATGCTCCACCATCCAGGGTTGTAAGGCTTGCAGGAGTCGCTTAACGTTCCGTTTGTTGCCGATAAAGTTGTCGTCTACTAGGAAGATACTGCGTCGCCAACCCAGTTCATAGAGGCGATCGAGTTCGGCCAGGAATTGCTCAGGAGCCTTGGTGCGGGGTTTGCGGCCATAGAGAACGATGATGTCGCAAAACTCGCATTGAAAGGGACAGCCTCGGGAGAATTGCACCGACATCTCCGAGTAGGCGTCAAAGTCTAGTAAATCAAAGCGGGGAATCGGCGTTTCCGTGACCGCTGGCTTCTCGCCGTTGGAGCGGAACACTCCCTGTTTCTCCCCTCGGGCGATCGCCTCAACAAATAAGGGGAGCGTAATCTCCCCTTCATCGAGAATTAAATAATCCGTATCAACCGCCTCTAACTCCTGGGGTAGAGAGGTGGGATAGGGGCCGCCGACAGCCACCGGCTTCTGACGCCGTTTGGCTTCTTGAACCAGGTTCAACATATCCTCTTTTTGGACAATCATGGCTGACATCAGCACTAAATCAGCCCAGTCCCATTCCGCCTCTGTGACATCCCGAACATTGTGGTCAACTAGCTGATAGTCCCAATCTTGGGGGAGAATCGCCGCCACCGTTGCCAGGCCCAGGGGAGGAAGCATGGCTTTACGTCCAATCAGTTCTAGGGTTTTTTCAAATGACCAGAAACTTTTGGGAAATCGGGGATACAGCAGTAAAACACGCATGGTTGGGTCTCCATCTCCTTCCTTGGCATCACAAGTCTGAACCAACGCCTTATATTGAGGGCGAGCGCTGAGACTTGTGATGAACTATAGCATTTCTAACTTCGGCACCGTTGGCCTTTTGACCGGGTTACTAACCTTGCGCTGACTGTAGCCGCCAATCCTAAGACTCGCGGATGGCCTACAGACAGCGGCAAGAGACCCTAATCCGGGAAATAGTCCTGTAAGGCTTTCACCTGATAAGACCCTGCTTGCAGGGTCCGAATCGCGGCTGCTGTGGCCCGCGCCCCAGCAATGGTGGTGACAATGGGGATCTTGTAGGCCAAGGCCATGCGGCGGATGGTGCGACCCTCGGCTTGGGCATCTTCCCCAGATGGGGTGTTGACGATTAACTGAATTTGCTTATTCTTCACCGCATCCAGGACATTGGGCCGACCTTCGGAAATTTTTAGGGTTAAATCTACCTTCTCCAGTCCGGCGGCTTTGAGGGCGGCTGCCGTTCCCATGGTGGCGAGAATGTCAAACCCCAAGCTTTGAAGTTCTCGGGCAATGGGAATGACTTTTTCTTTATCCCGGTCAATCACGGACACAAAGGCCGTACCTTGACTGGGTAGGAGTTCTCCAGCGGCCAGTTCTGCTTTGGCAAAGGCTTTCCCAAACCCGTCGTCGATACCCATCACTTCTCCAGTCGAGCGCATCTCGGGTCCGAGAATGGTATCGGTTCCAGGGAATTTGTGGAACGGTAACACCGCTTCTTTCACGGAGACGTGATTGGGGATAAGTTCGCCGGTGAAGTTCAACTCGGCTAAGGTTTCTCCCGCCATGACCCGGGAGGCGTATTTAGCCAGGGGAACCCCAATGGATTTAGAGACAAAGGGAACGGTCCGCGAGGCGCGAGGGTTGGCTTCGATGATATAGACTAACTCTCCCTGTACGGCATATTGCACGTTCATTAAACCCACCACCTTCAGCCGTTTGGCTAGTTTCTCGGTCCAATCGCGAATGGTGTTGAGGGCGGCGGGGGTTAGGGTTTGGCTGGGGATGGAACAGGCGGAGTCTCCGGAGTGAATGCCCGCTTGTTCGATATGTTCCATGATGCCGCCAATGACGACGGCACCGGTTTGGTCGGCGATCGCATCCACATCGACCTCGATCGCATTCTCTAGGAATTTATCAATGAGAATGGGATGGTCGGGTTCGACTTGGACGGCGAAGGTCATATAGCGTTCGAGTTCTTCGTCGGAATAGACCACCTCCATGGCCCGCCCTCCTAGGACGTAGGAGGGACGCACCACGACGGGATAGCCGATGCGTTGGGCAATTTTTAGGGATTCCTTATAACTACGGGCCAAGCCATTGGGGGGTTGCAGGATGTCCAATTCCCGCAGGATTTCCTCGAAGCGTTCTCGGTCTTCTGAAGCGTCAATGGAGTCGGGGGACGTTCCCCAGATGGGAGCGTTGGCTTTGGAGAGGGGAACGGCGAGTTTGAGCGGGGTTTGGCCGCCAAACTGGATGATGATGCCTTCGGGGTTTTCCGCTTCGATGATGTTGAGGACATCTTCTTTCGTGAGGGGTTCAAAGTAGAGGCGATCGCTCGTATCGTAGTCGGTGGAGACGGTTTCGGGGTTGGAGTTGACCATGATGGTCTCAAAGCCCTTGTCTCGTAGGGCAAAGGAGGCGTGACAGCAGCAGTAGTCGAACTCAATCCCTTGACCAATGCGGTTCGGTCCCCCGCCGAGAATCATGACTTTGCGGCGATCGCTCGTCAGGTGTTCGTTATCCTCGTCGTAGGTGGAATAGTAATAGGGGGTTTGGGATTCAAACTCCGCCGCACAGGTGTCTACCATTTTGTAGGCGGGAATGACCCCGAGTTGTTTGCGGTAGCTGCGGACTTCGTCTTCTGTGGATTTAGTGGCGAAGGCGATTTGGCGATCGCTAAAGCCGAGTTGTTTGACGAACCGCATTTGGCTGGCGGAAATCCCAGAGAGGGGCGATCGTTTCAACCACTTCTCCGTCTCCAGGATTTGGGCAAACTTATCCAAGAACCAGATATCAATCCCCGTCAGTTCGTAGATTTCCTCCACAGACATCCCCAGAGTTAACGCCTGATGCACCGTAAACATCCGTTCTGGGTTCGGCTGACGCAACCCCGCCCGCACCTGAGTCAGACTGGGCAATTTCCCCATGGACTGACAACCCCAGCCCCAATGACCGGTCTCCAGGGAGCGAAACGCCTTCTGGAACGACTCGCAAAAGGTGCGTCCAATAGCCATCGCTTCCCCAACGGACTTCATCTGAGTCGTCAGTAGGGCCTGAGTTCCTGGGAACTTCTCAAAGGCAAAGCGAGGAATCTTGGTCACCACATAGTCAATGGTGGGTTCAAAGCTAGCGGGGGTTTTCTTCGTAATATCGTTGGGAATCTCATCCAAGGTATAGCCCACAGCCAACTTGGCAGCAAATTTGGCAATGGGGAATCCTGTCGCCTTACTCGCTAAGGCTGAACTGCGAGACACCCGAGGGTTCATCTCAATCACCACCACCTCGCCATTCACCGGGTTGACCGCAAACTGGATATTGGACCCCCCAGTTTCCACGCCAATCTCGCGAATAATTTTAATCGAGGCATCCCGTAGCCGTTGATATTCCTTGTCCGTCAGGGTTTGAGCCGGGGCGACGGTAATGGAATCGCCGGTGTGAACCCCCATCGGGTCAATGTTTTCAATGGAGCAGATAATCACCACATTATCCGCCAAGTCCCGCATCACCTCCAACTCATACTCTTTCCAGCCAATGAGGGATTTCTCCACCAAAATCTGACTCACCGGTGAGGCATCGAGTCCCCCCTGAGCCATTTCCTCAAATTCTTCTTGGTTATAGGAAATCCCGCCACCGGTGCCTCCCAGGGTGAAGGCCGGGCGGATAATCAGGGGGTAGGAGCCAATCTCCGCCCCCACAGCCCTCGCTTCATCTAAGGTTGAGGCAATCCCCGAGGGGCAGCTTTGCAAGCCAATTTTATCCATGGCCTGCTTGAAGAGGTCGCGATCCTCTGCTTTCTGAATGGCAGGGAGTTTGGCCCCAATCAGTTCCACCCCATACTTATCCAGCACGCCATTCTCCGCCAAGCTCACCGCTAGGTTCAGGGCCGTCTGTCCCCCCATCGTCGGCAGAATGGCATCGGGCCGCTCCTTGGCGATAATCTGCTCGACGATGTCTGGGGAAAGGGGTTCGATATAGGTGCGATCGGCCATTTCCGGGTCGGTCATGATACTGGCGGGGTTGGAGTTCACCAGGATAGTGAAGTATCCCTCCTCCCGTAACGCCTTCAAGGCCTGAGTTCCGGAATAGTCAAATTCACAGGCTTGTCCGATCACAATCGGCCCAGAACCGAGTAAGAGAATTTTTTGGATATCTTCGCGACGAGGCATGGTTGGTTCGTCTCTAAATGATGACGGGGTTCTAAATCCAGACTATTCTACGGGTTTTTTCCGGTCTCAAGCGTCCCTTCACCGTCTTTCCCAAGATTTGATGACTTCCCGGGACGCCCAAGTCCCCCACCTCAGCACGGGCCATCTCGCTTTTGGCAACCCCATATATATAAGTCCTCGATTTGAGGGCCGGACTCCTGCTCCCTGAGTGCGGGTCTACTGACCGTTAACTGAAGCTCAACACCCAGCCATCAAAAATCCCCTTAGCGAACGGGCCAGGTCGCCGCTGAGGGGGCAAAGGGGGTAAATCCAGGAAAAAAGGAAAAAATTTTATCTTCTGAAAAGCTTGCCCCGAGGGGATTTGAGGGGTTTGCCCTAAAATTTCCCAAAAAAAGATTCTAAAAAGGGTTGACAGCCCTAGATAGTCTTGTTAGATTAGTTAAGCGCTCGGGAGGACGGGCAAACACAACGCCCCCAAACGACGCATTCCGAACCTCGAAAATTAAATCGTTTGAAAGCTCGACATAAGAAGCCTAAAACTTCAAAAGTCTTCGTCTAAATTCATTAAAGGATAACGGACGAGAGAGAATTTGACAAGGGGGTAACCCAAGTTAAGTTCAATCAAAGCCGAAAGCCAACAAACTCAACGTCAACACGGAGAGTTTGATCCTGGCTCAGGATGAACGCTGGCGGCGTGCCTAACACATGCAAGTCGAACGAAGTTCTTCGGAACTTAGTGGCGGACGGGTGAGTAACGCGTGAGAATCTACCTTCAGGACGGGGACAACAGCTGGAAACGGCTGCTAATACCCGATATGCCGAAAGGTGAAATGTTATTTCGCCTGGAGAGGAGCTCGCGTCCGATTAGCTAGTTGGTGGGGTAAAAGCTTACCAAGGCGACGATCGGTAGCTGGTCTGAGAGGATGAGCAGCCACACTGGAACTGAGACACGGTCCAGACTCCTACGGGAGGCAGCAGTGGGGAATTTTCCGCAATGGGCGAAAGCCTGACGGAGCAACGCCGCGTGGGGGAAGAAGGTTTTTGGATTGTAAACCCCTTTTCTCAAGGAAGAACAAAATGACGGTACTTGAGGAATCAGCCTCGGCTAACTCCGTGCCAGCAGCCGCGGTAATACGGAGGAGGCAAGCGTTATCCGGAATTATTGGGCGTAAAGCGTTCGTAGGCGGCTGTTCAAGTCTGCTGTCAAAGACCGAGGCTCAACCTCGGGTCGGCAGTGGAAACTGAATAGCTAGAGGTCGGTAGGGGCAGAGGGAATTCCCAGTGTAGCGGTGAAATGCGTAGATATTGGGAAGAACACCGGTGGCGAAAGCGCTCTGCTGGGCCGAACCTGACGCTGAGGGACGAAAGCTAGGGGAGCGAATGGGATTAGATACCCCAGTAGTCCTAGCCGTAAACGATGGAAACTAGGTGTGGCCTGTATCGACCCGGGCCGTGCCGAAGCTAACGCGTTAAGTTTCCCGCCTGGGGAGTACGCACGCAAGTGTGAAACTCAAAGGAATTGACGGGGGCCCGCACAAGCGGTGGAGTATGTGGTTTAATTCGATGCAACGCGAAGAACCTTACCAGGGCTTGACATGCCGCGAATCTCCTTGAAAGAGGAGAGTGCCTACGGGAGCGCGGACACAGGTGGTGCATGGCTGTCGTCAGCTCGTGTCGTGAGATGTTGGGTTAAGTCCCGCAACGAGCGCAACCCTCGTCCTTAGTTGCCATCATTAAGTTGGGCACTCTAGGGAGACTGCCGGTGATAAACCGGAGGAAGGTGGGGATGACGTCAAGTCATCATGCCCCATATGTCCTGGGCTACACACGTACTACAATGGTCGGGACAACGAGCAGCCAACTCGCGAGAGTGCGCTAATCTCTTAAACCCGGCCTCAGTTCAGATTGCAGGCTGCAACTCGCCTGCATGAAGGAGGAATCGCTAGTAATCGCAGGTCAGCATACTGCGGTGAATCCGTTCCCGGGCCTTGTACACACCGCCCGTCACACCATGGAAGTTGGCCATGCCCGAAGTCGTTACCCTAACCGTTCGCGGAGGGGGATGCCGAAGGCAGGGCTGATGACTGGGGTGAAGTCGTAACAAGGTAGCCGTACCGGAAGGTGTGGCTGGATCACCTCCTTTTTAGGGAGACCTAAACCCAAGACCTTGAGGATATAAGTAAGCCCAAGGAATTGAGGTCAACCTAGGTCGGTCGGAGACTGGTCGAAGCTTTCAAACGATTAAGAGGTTAGGAAACCCAACAACTCAGGAACATTGAGACGTGAGGAGTTGGGACAAGAGACCAACCTTGAAATGGGCTATTAGCTCAGGTGGTTAGAGCGCACCCCTGATAAGGGTGAGGTCCCTGGTTCAAGTCCAGGATGGCCCACCTAAAACTTAGTGCTGTCAATAGCAGTCATTAAGAAAATGGGGGTATAGCTCAGTTGGTAGAGCGCCTGCTTTGCAAGCAGGATGTCAGCGGTTCGAGTCCGCTTACCTCCATGCTGGTCTCGCCCCAAAGAAATCCTAAACCCGAAAAGCGAAGGACAACTCAGCACCTGAGAGAGACTCAGACTGCTGGGGAATCCCAGCCAGAACCTTGAAAACTGCATAGTCAACCTAAAAAAAGTCAGGTGAAGTCGAGACCTCAAAGACATGAGGTCAAGCTATAAAGAGCTAACGGTGGATACCTAGGCACGTTGAGGCGATGAAGGACGTGGCGACCGACGAAACGTTCCGGGGAGCTGGAAGCAAGCATTGATCCGGAAGTGTCCGAATGGGGCAACCCTAAAAACGGTCGGCTGAATCTATAGGCCGACACGAGCGAACCGGGCGAACTGAAACATCTTAGTAGCCCGAGGAAGAGAAAGCAAAAGCGATTCCCTTAGTAGCGGCGAGCGAACAGGGACCAGCCCAAACCTAAGGTTTTTACCTTAGGGGTTGTGGGACGGCAGAACGAGACTGGAAAGATTAGACGAAGCTGTTGAATGCAGCACCAGAGGAGGTGAAAGTCCTGTAGTCGAAAATCGGAACAGCTCAGCCGGATCCCGAGTAGCACGGGGCACGTGAAATCCCGTGTGAATCAGCGAGGACCACCTCGTAAGGCTAAATACTCCAACGTGACCGATAGTGAAACAGTACCGCGAGGGAAAGGTGAAAAGAACCCCGGGAGGGGAGTGAAATAGAACCTGAAACCGTTAGCTTACAAGCAGTGGGAGGACGATTTAACGTCTGACCGCGTGCCTGTTGAAGAATGAGCCGGCGAGTAATAGGTCGTGGCCGGTTAAGGCGAGAATGCCGAAGCCCCAGCGAAAGCGAGTCCGAATAGGGCGTTAGTCACGATTTATTGACCCGAACCCGGGCGATCTAACCATGTCCAGGATGAAGCTTGGGTAACACCAAGTGGAAGTCCGCACCGACCAATGTTGAAAAATTGGCGGATGAGGTGTGGTTAGGGGTGAAATGCCAATCGAGCCCGGAGCTAGCTGGTTCTCCTCGAAATGCGTTTAGGCGCAGCGGCTAGAGAAATATCTGTGGGGGTAAAGCACTGTTTCGGTGCGGGCTGCGAGAGCGGTACCAAATCGAGGCAAACTCTGAATACCATAGAGAAACTAGCCAGTGAGACGGTGGGGGATAAGCTTCATCGTCGAAAGGGAAACAGCCCAGACCACCAGCTAAGGTCCCCAAGTGGACACTAAGTGATAAAGGAGGTGGGAGTGCCCAGACAACCAGGAGGTTTGCCTAGAAGCAGCCATCCTTAAAAGAGTGCGTAATAGCTCACTGGTCAAGCGCTCCTGCGCCGAAAATGAACGGGGCTAAGTGTCCCACCGAAGCTGTGGACTCAGTTTTTAACTGAGTGGTAGAGGAGCGTTCTGCTCTAGGGTGAAGCACTAGCGGCAAGCAGGTGTGGACGAAGCAGAAGTGAGAATGTCGGCTTAAGTAGCGAAAAGATGTGTGAGAATCACATCCCCCGAAAACCTAAGGGTTCCTCCGGCAGGCTCGTCCGCGGAGGGTTAGTCAGGACCTAAGGCGAGGCCGAAAGGCGTAGTCGATGGACAACGGGTTAACATTCCCGTACCCAAACAGACTGGTAGCGGAGGACGGAGAAGGCTAAGTCAGCCGGGTGATGGTAGTCCCGGTTTAAGCGTTCGAAGGTGATGACGGGTGGCGAAAACACCCTGAGCTAAGACGTGAACACGACCGGCTACGGCTGGGAAGTGACCGATGTCATGCTTCCAAGAAAAGCCCGAACTACTGTAAATCTGTTTGGCCTGTACCCGAAACCGACACAGGTAGGTAGGTTGAGTAAACCAAGGGGCGCGAGATAACTCTCTCTAAGGAACTCGGCAAAATGGCCCCGTAACTTCGGGAGAAGGGGTGCCACCGAGAGGTGGTCGCAGTGAAGAGGCCCAAGCGACTGTTTACCAAAAACACAGGTCTCCGCTAAGTCGCAAGACGATGTATGGGGGCTGACGCCTGCCCAGTGCCGGAAGGTTAAGGAAGTTGGTTAGCGTAAGCGAAGCTGACGACCGAAGCCCCGGTGAACGGCGGCCGTAACTATAACGGTCCTAAGGTAGCGAAATTCCTTGTCGGGTAAGTTCCGACCCGCACGAAAGGCGTAACGATTTGGGCGCTGTCTCGGAGAGAGGCTCGGCGAAATAGGATTGTCTGTGAAGATACGGACTACCTACACCTGGACAGAAAGACCCTATGAAGCTTTACTGTAGCCTGGAATTGGCTTCGGGCTGAGTTTGCGCAGGATAGGTGGGAGGCTTTGAAGTTTTCCTTGTGGGGGAAATGGAGCCATCGGTGAGATACCACTCTAACTCAGCTAGAAGTCTAACCTCGACCCGTGATCCGGGAGAGGAACCGTTTCAGGTGGGCAGTTTGACTGGGGCGGTCGCCTCCTAAATGGTAACGGAGGCGCGCAAAGGTTCCCTCAGGCTGGTTGGAAATCAGCCGTAGAGTGCAAAGGCATAAGGGAGCTTGACTGCGAGACCTACAAGTCGAGCAGGGACGAAAGTCGGCCTTAGTGATCCGACGGCACTGCGTGGAAGGGCCGTCGCTCAACGGATAAAAGTTACTCTAGGGATAACAGGCTGATCTCCCCCAAGAGTTCACATCGACGGGGAGGTTTGGCACCTCGATGTCGGCTCATCGCAACCTGGGGCGGAAGTACGTCCCAAGGGTTCGGCTGTTCGCCGATTAAAGCGGTACGTGAGCTGGGTTCAGAACGTCGTGAGACAGTTCGGTCCATATCCGGTGTAGGCGTAAGAGAATTGAGAGGAGCCTTCCTTAGTACGAGAGGACCGGGAAGGACGCACCGCTGGTGTACCTGTTATCGTGCCAACGGTAAACGCAGGGTAGCCAAGTGCGGAGTGGATAACCGCTGAAAGCATCTAAGTGGGAAGCCCACCTCAAGATGAGTTCTCTGTTGGGGTCAACCCAGTAAGGTCACGGAAAGAACATCCGTTAATAGGCGTCCGGTGGAAGTTCAGTAATGGATGAAGCCTAGGCGTACTAACAGACCGAGCGCTTGACCTCTTTTGATGTCTTTATTCCCTGATTAGGTTGACTGTGCAGTCTTCAAGGTTTCTGTTCTTTCCTGGTGCTTCTAGCGAGGTGGCACCACTCCGATCCCTTCCCGAACTCGGCTGTGAAACGCTTCTGCGGCGAAAATACTTGGGGGGTTGCCCCCTGGGAAGATAGCTCAGTGCCAGGTTTATATTTGAAAAACTCCCCCGGATAGCTTAAGGGTTATCCGGGGGAGTTTTTTAGGTTTGGGCTTTGGATGGGGCTTGGCCAGAGATATTGCGTGTTTCTGCGGTATTCACCCTTTAAAATAGGAGGGACTCTTCCGGGCCATCCATGGGAACTTTTCAATCTCTATCAGCCAGTGACATCCTCAAACGCGGACCTGATTCCTGGAACCGTTGGCGGGAAGAACAGCCTCTCGTGAAACCCAGCTTGCAGGGGGAGGATTTAGAGCAACGGTATCTACGAGAGGTTAACTTTAGTTCTTGTAACTTAGCCGATACCAATCTGACTCAAGCGGATTTATGCTTGGCAAACCTAGAGCTGGCGCAACTTGACCGAGCCAATTTGACTGAGGCGATTTTGTATACAACAGATTTGCGCCACAGTTCCTTGAAAGAGTCCATTTTAACGCGGGCGGATTTGACGGAAGCGAGCCTCGTTAAAGCTGATTTGTCCTTAGCTGTCCTTCAACAAGCCCAACTGAACCGATCTGACCTAACCGATGCACGATTGTACACGACGAATCTCCGTCAAGCGGATTTGTCTGATGTGGAGTTAATTCGGGCCGACCTGCGGGAGGTTGATCTGACGATGGCAGATTTAGGGGAAGCGGATTTGCGAGATGCGAATCTGAGTTTTGCGGTTTGTTCCTTAGCTCAATTTGTCGGTGCGACGTTATGTCATGCAAATCTCTATCGCGCTAATTTAAGTTTAGGAAATCTTTGTGTCGCTAACTTGATGGGCGCTAATTTAACAAAAGCTAGTTTTATTGGTGCAAATCTTATTGGTGCGAATCTTTATTTAGCTAATTTACGCTTTGCGAACCTAGCTCAAGCTGATTTACGGGAAGCGAGTTTACGGATTACGAATTTAACTGGGGCAAACTTAGCAGGGGCAAATCTCAGTATGGCCAATCTCACGGAAGCGAGTCTCGTGCGAGCTAATTTGACGGGAGCTAATTTGTCACGGGCCAATCTACATCAAGCGAATCTCGATGGCGCTATTTTAAAAGGGGTCACATTACCCGATGGGCGAAAACACCCCTAGAGCGGGGTATTTTTGCCTATGGGTTGGGGGCTCAGGACTCAGGATTGAATGCCGATTGACTGAGTTTCTGGGCGACAATTTCCCGTAAGGTTTGTTCAACGGAGCGGGGTTGCCAGCTTAATCGGTGTTTGGCTTTACTACCATCAACCCGCACACAGCGTTCATAGATATAGTGAACTCGTTCCCGACTTAAGGGGGGGTTCCAGCCGGTGAGTCGGCCGATAACGTCGAGAACATTGCCACTGAGCCGAACGACAGGGGGAGGAATTTCTCGGGGAGGGGCCACGCCGGCGGCATCCCCTAAGATGGCAAACATCTCACGGGTGGTCAGGTCTCCGGCGGAGATAATGTAATGCTCTCCAGGGGGACTTTTTTCGGCGGCTCGGATCATGGCGTCGACTAGGTCATCCACATGGACGATACCGGTGATGCGATCGCCCCCGGCCCAAACGGTTAACTTGCCCTTGATGAAGTTATCAATGACTGGGCCAAAATGGGGATCATCGGGGCCAAAAATTCCCGAAGGCATGACGCTAACTGCGGCTAACCCCTGATCTGCGGCCCGATTGACTAATTGTTGGGCGGTATATTTGGTGCGGTCATAGGCAGAGGAAAAATTCTTTTGAGTCCGTTGAAAGGTCTCATCGATGGTTTGTCCCTGGGTATCACCATAAACGCCAATGGTGCTGCAATAGACAAACTTAGAGAGATTGGCGCTTTTGGCAGCCTCTAGAATCGTCCGAGTGCCGTCAACGTTCGTTCGGTCCATCAAGGCATCATCTACGAGTCCTAATTCCACAAAGGCGGCAGTATGGAAGACCCAGTCAATATCGGCTAGATGGGAACGAAGTAGCTCTAAGTCGGTCAGATCGCCTTCGACAAACTCAATATCTAATCCCGATAGACGAGTTTTATTGTTCGAGTTGGGGCGAACTAGGGCTTTGACACTATGGCCCTGTTCTAAGAGTTGGCGAACCAGGTGGGATCCGGTAAATCCAGTTGCGCCAGTAACAAAGGTTTTCATAGCTTGTTTGAATCTGGGATAACGTTAAAGGGAGATTTGAAAAGCAATGGAACCAATAGATGGCTTGAATGCTTTATTATCGCATTATCTCTCCAGCAGCTAAAGTCCCATGACGTACAACGATGGTCGTACAGTTACTCCCGCGAGCGATCGCCCGAGGAATATTGCCATGTAGGGCCTGTTGTAACACGCCTTGACGACTTGCCCCTAGCAAGATGGCATCATAATCTTGCCCTCGGGTCTCCTCCAAGACCGCATCCACCACGGAACTGCCATAGATAGGCGTGGCGGTCACCGGACAGGGGAGACGCCGTTCTAACAACCGGGCCGTGCTTTTCAAAAAGGTGATTTCTTCAGTACTTTCGCGATCTCGGAACACCTGACATAACTGAACAAACGAGCGATCGCCCCCCGTCACTAACGCTGACAATAACTCCAACCCGGCCAAAGCATTTACCCCACCCCCAAGGGGAATCAGCCAGCGTTGCAATTGAGGTTGCCTCGGCTCTGCGTTCTCCACAACCTGGCTCCCCCATTTCACCAAGACCATTTGACAGGGAGCCTGCCGCAGTAGTGTATCCGCCACATCCCCAAAAATGCGCCCTGGAGTATGAGTTCCCCCTTTCCAACCCATCAATAAGCTATTGATATGCCGTTCTTGAATTGTCTCCAATACCGCTGCCGATACATCATGAGCCACCCGAATCTGAGTATGGACAGGGATTTGCCATTCTCGGCTCAACCGTAATGCTGTTTGTAAAAGGCGGCGACTGTGGGTAATGCGTACCGGGGTTTCAGAGGGGCTACGATGACGAGGGACAGGAATTACTTGTAGACATTCCAACTCATAATCATTCGCAGCGGCGATCGCCCCAGCAAACTGCAATAACAAGGGAGCCGTTTTGGGGTTAGCTAACGGGACCAACAGGCGGCCACGACCTGTAGCCGGCGCTCGGGTAACATAGACCGGATAAGAGGGTTCCAACTTCTGAGAACGACCGTGACCCGTCAACTGCCGCGCCTCAGCTTGGACAATATCACTGTGGGTAATGATCCCCACCAAACGCCGTCCATCCACCACCGGTAAGCGGCTGATCTGATGACGTTCTAGGAGATATAACGCCTGCATTAGAGGGTCTTCAGAACTCACCATCACCGGTTGAGGCATCATCAACTCAGAAATTGGCGTATCGTCAGATAGGGGGGTTTGGGTGAGTTTCATTAAATCTGTTTCCGTAATCATTCCCACTAAGCGAGTCTCCTGCACGACCGGAAACCCGCCATAGGGCGATCGTCGAAACACCTGCAGCACCTCCCCAATCGATAAATCACTCTCCACCGTTTCCACCTGGCGCTGCATCACATCATTAACGCGAATCTTCAACAAGCCGGAGGTATTATCCTCCGTTGCGGGAGTTTCCCAACCGCGCAATTCCAATAGGCGATCGTACAGAGACCCCGCCGATACCTGTTCCGCCACCACATAGGCCAACACCGAGACAATCATCAAAGGCAAGACCAAATTAAAATCTCGGGTAATCTCAAAAACAATCACAATGGCCGTAATCGGAACCTTAGCAACAGCCCCAAAAAAAGCCCCCATCCCCGCCAAGGCAAAGGTTTGGGGATCACCGACATTAAAAAGAAGCTGACTACTTAACCCCACCAAACTCCCCAACGCCGAGCCAAGAACCAGGGTTGGGGCAAATAACCCCCCAGAGGCGCCAGACCCGTAGACCAAAAGCGTTAACGCGAAATTAACGACCAAAACAATGGCAATCAGGCCCAAACCGGCCTCACCCGTTGTCAAAAAGTCTCGTAACCCCGCATTGTCATGAAACTCCAGAGGTAACAGAGAAATAGTTGCCCCCGAGAGACATCCCACTAACGCGATTCGTCCCGGTAAGCCAATGGCTAGATAACGGCGTTGCCAGGTGAGACTAGCCAGAATCCCTCGATTAAACCAGCCGCTACAGATTCCCGTTATGACTCCTAAAAACAGCAAACTAGGAATATCCATCGGAGAAAACTGGGCTGTTGGGGTATTGGGATCGAGAGTGACATCCCAGGGTCCTCCTCCCAAAAGGCCCGAGACCACGGCTCCAATAAAGGAGGCCAAAATCGCTGTGCCCAGGGTTAAACTCGACACATCTTGTAACAACTCCTCCACCACAAACAAAACCCCCGCAATGGGGGCATTAAACCCAGCGGCTAATCCAGCGGCCGCACCAGCTGCGATGGTTTGACGACGGTAGCCGGGGGAGGTCGGCATCCAGCGACTCATGGAGGCCGCTAAAGCCGCTCCCATATGCACCGTGGGCCCCTGTCGTCCGAGAGGCATTCCCGACCCAGACACCAGCATGGTACTCAGCAGTTTTACCACCGCCAACCGGAGATTGAGAGAGAGTGCCTTTTGTAGCCGTTGCGATGACCCCAGTTCTGCCTTGACATGGGAAACCCCGCTCCCGGTAGCATCCGGGGCAAAGCGTTGAATTAACCAGCCTGCTAAACACCCTCCTAGGGCACCAAATAGAGGCAATTTTAGGCCCACAGGCAACCCGAGAAATTCCTGAACCCGCCAGCCTCCGAGCCAAGCGATCCCCTGACGCAGAATGACCGCCGCCAATCCTGAGACCAGTCCAATGAATCCTGCTTCAATCAGGGCCAGTCGTCGAGGTTCAAGGAAATAGAGATAGAGATGATGAAATCGTGATGAACCCGTCGCCCAGCTCAAATGCCAAGGTTTCATTCAGTTTATAATTCTGTTCAATGGTACAAACTACCATCTGGCATAGTTGCTCCTGTCCAGATGCCCTCTAAGAAATTTACGGCTTCTAAGGTGGCATTCCGCAAACTTGCATGACTAAAGTTACTGCCAAGGACATTCACCTGAGCCAGGCTAGCCTTCCAAAGATAAGCCTGTCGGAAGATCACATCTGTAAGATTTGCACCATCGAGGTTAGCCAAGTTCAAATTGGCTTCCGTTAGGTCTGCTCCCGTTAAATCAGCCTGTTGCAAGTTCGCTTTCATTAGGTTAGCGGCCACGAGGTTGGCCCGAACCAGCAAACTCGCTTCTAAATTCGCGGCTCGTAGGTTAGCCCCCCGAAGACTGGCGACCCGCAATTGACTCTCACTGAGATTAGCCGCACAGAGGTTAGCCTTGCTGAGATTAGCACCACTGAGTTTTGCCTCATGAAAATCGACGCCATCGAGATCTAGCCCTTGAAGGTCAGCTCCATTGAGCCAAGCGCCACTGAGATTGACTCCATTGAGATTAGCACCGTTGAGATTGGCACCGCTGAGCCGGGCTCCTTGGAGATTGGCCCAACTGAGGTTTGCTTCTCGTAGATCGGCATTGCGGAGGTTGACCCCGGCCAGGTTGGCCCCACAGAGATTGACGCCACAAAGGGTAGCACGACGCAGGTTGACCCCACTCAGACTGGCACCACTGAGCTTAGCTCCGACGAGGGAGGCCCCCACGAGAGAGGCTCCCTGAAGTTTGGCCTTGGTTAAGTCGGCATGGCTGAGATCAGCTTCATCAAGCTTAATATAACTGAGGTTCGCACCACACAGAAAACTGCCAGAAAGATTCGCATAATCTAGGTTGGCACGACTAAAATCAACTGAGTTTAGATAGGAGTTTGCCAGGTTGATTTCTTTAAGCTGGAGTTGTTGTAACTCTGCCCCAATTAAATTGCTCGCCTGAAAGTCTCGTTGTCCAGCTTGGTACTCGTCCAGAAGTTGTTTTGACTGACTCATCTTAGGGATCCTCGCGTTTAGGATGCTTGGTGCTGGAAGTCGTCGAGCTTAACTTGATAAGGTTTAAGGCTGACTCTATAGGGTTAGTATAACAGATTTAAGAGGTTTATAAAAACAAATCTAGCCAGGTATTAAGCTTTATAAAGCTTTGCGAACCCTTAGACATAGATGATTTGAAAATTGAGGAGATTGATTAAGTTTATGTTGTGTTGATCAATCCTCAGGGGTTATTCGCTATACTGTTTTGGGGGATAACCCTGAATGTTAAACAATCAGGAAAACTGGGTCGAGTCGAGCCGGTTGGCTCAGATGCTGGATCCAAGGGGCCTGAACGAGATACCCTAGGAACGGTTTTGATTGGGAATGTGAAACACGTTATGAAAGCCTCAGATATTATGACCACTGACATCGTGACGGTGCGTGGCAGCACCACCGTTGCTGAGGCAGTGCAGTTGATGAAAGACAAGAAAACCCGTGCGCTCATCGTTGAGCGTCGTGAGAGTGATGATGCCTATGGCATTGTTACGGAGACGGATGTCACCTATAAGGTTGTGGCCTTTGGGCTAGACCCCAAAGCCATGCGGGTGTACGAAATTATGAGCAAACCCTGCATTGTGGTCAATCCTGACCTCTGTGTTGAGTATATTGCTCGCCTGTTTGCCAATACAGGGATTCACTTTGCTCCGGTGATTAAAGATACTCTGCTAGGGACGGTGTCGGTCTCCGACATTTTGACCAAGGGCGATTTTGTGGAACGCCCCCGCAGCTTGCTGCTCGAAGATAAGATTCAAGAGGCCATTGAGGAAGCTCGTGCCACTTGTGCTGAGAAGGGACCGCGATCGCCTGAATGTGCTTCGGCTTGGGATGTGGTGGAAGAACTGCAAGCGGAAGCAGCACATCAGAAAGCAGAGCGTCTGCATCAGACTGCCTTTGAGGAATATTGCCAGGACAACCCCGATGCTCCTGAAGCTCGGGTCTATGATACCTAATTGATGGTATTACCTTGGGTTGGGGGGGCGATCGCCCTTGTCCTCCTAACCTCACTGCTGCTGAGCCTATCGGTGATGTATGCCACCCGGGCTCGTCGTTTCAAGACCCTGGGATCTGTTCCCCCTCGTCCGGTGGCGATCGTTTTTGGTGCTGGCGTTTGGGAGGATGGCACACCCAGTCCTATGTTGGCCGATCGCGTCCTCGCGGGAGTGGCGTTATACCAGCAGGGGAACGTGCAACAACTCCTGATGTCTGGAGATAACCAAACTCCAGACTATAACGAGGTAGATCCCATGATTCAACTGGCCCGAGCCTCTGGGGTTCCAGAACGGGCCATTTGGGGCGATCGCCTCGGATTAAGTACCTATGAGACCTGTCGCCGGGCCCGAGATGAGTATGGCATCTGTGAGGCGATCCTAGTCAGTCAACGCTATCACCTGCCCCGAGCCGTCTATATCGCCCAACGACTTGGACTGGATGTGGTGGGGTATGGGGTTCCGGATTGGGGAGTGTATCGCCATCGTTCGATGCTGTCCTATTCCCTGCGAGAGTTCATGGCCCTCGGCAAAGCGATCGCCCAAACTTGGGGCGATTCTTGAGCCATCAACCGACTTGCCCGAAAAAGTTGCTAAGTCTCCGGATGACCCCCAGTCATCTTAGAAGAAAGGAATGGTAGATGCACCCTGATGGCAAACCCTGAAACCTGCTGGAGGTTTCGGGGTTTTTTTTTGCCGATTCCTCAGGTTGGGGTTATGCCATCGTCCTCAGACGGCCCTCAGCTAACTCACGGATTAAGGTGAGGTGCGATCGGATATAGTCCCCGAGTTCCTCGAGATCATCCCGTTGTAGGAGTCTCTTTTCCTGCAAATCCCCCAAAAGTTGGTTCACCAAACTGGCATCATCCAAGCTGTTTAAGGTTTGGGTCTGGGTTTCTTCAACCGTTGACCAAAGCTGACGTAGAATAGTGGCGTTCATCGTCCTAACCTCTCCAAATAATCAACTAGCCTGAGCCGATCTTCTCACCTCGCACAAACGTGACGGGGTCGCTTTCTGGAACCAACCGTTCAGCCATCCCAGGCTAAAGAATCCGACTCATCCCCAGAGATAGACTCAAGGGTCGTCTCCTGTTGCTAGACTAGACAATTATTGCCCAAAGTAACAGAGAACGTTGCAATTAGTCTATAAATTTTTATAGATTAGATTAACCAAATATTAACAAGTAAGCCATAACCTAACATAGATTTACATTGAGTGTCAGCAAATATTACGAACATCTCCCTTGTTTGACCTCAAAGACCGTCCCGAACCTCAGCATTCGTTGAATTATTTCACGGTCAACCTCTGAATAGCCATAAGATTGAGGGCAATCAGCCTAAGGTTCAAAGAGAGTCACGCTAACCCAGTAAAATGTCACATAACGTCAAGCTTTTGTTAGAGACACATCTAACTGTATGTAACAAAAATCTACCCTGAGATAGATGACAAGACTAAAAAATTGCAGTTAATTTAAATACGATAGTAGCACGCAGCAAGCCGTGTCACAACCTAAGGAAAACTAAGTCACCAATGGATATTATTCGCCTAATTGCCGCCATTCTCCTGCCCCCACTGGGTGTTTTCTTGCAGGTTGGCTTAACCGGACACTTTTGGCTAAACATTCTCTTAACCATACTCGGCTACATTCCGGGTGTGATTCATGCTGTTTGGATTATTGCCAGACGTTAACCCAAAGCATCGCCGTCGGGTCTGAGCCAAAGGTGATCGCAGCGTCATCGTGACCCCAGTGCTGTACCGAATGAAATAGGAAGAATCGCTCCTGCGGTAGAGGATCTGGGCAATCAAATGGACTAAACTGGCATCAGAGACAGGAGATTGGGGAGCCAAGTCAATCCCGCTGGTCACAATTCCAGTGCATTCAGGTTCTTAAACCCACCTGACTCCACCTCAAACCACAACATACAGGAACCATCTATAACTATGACTGAGTCGAATCCTCAACAAGAACAATATCAAGCCAAAGTGAAAGCGCAACTGGACAAAATCAATGCGCAACTCGATGAGCTGAAAGCTAAAGCCGCTCAAGCCGAAGCCGACGTCAAAACTGACTACCATGGCCAAATGGAAGAACTCTATGCCAAGCGAGATGCGGCCAGTGCTAAGCTAGAAGAGCTACAGAAAGCCGGGACTGATGCCTGGGAAGAAGTACAGAAAGGTTTTGAAGCGGCCTGGTCAGATTTGACCGGTGCGTTTGAAAATGCCTCTAAGAAATTCGAGAAGTAGGCATCAGATTGCAAGTCCTACCGATTACATTAAACCGGGATGGGAGAATCTCCAACCCGGTTTTTCTGTAGCCCTGTATACCGAGTCCCTTATTGTCTCTCCCTCTGTTGATATGGCCGGAACCTCCATCACCAAAATTGCCAAACCGAACTCTCGCCAGCGAGAAATCCTCGAAGTGGTTCTCAAACATGGCTGGGATTACATGAGGCTACTACTGAGCAGCAATGAAGCTGAAGAACCTGAACTTCCCCCCCCAACGGTTCTGCAACGAATTTTTGTCGATCTCGGGCCCGTCTATGTGAAACTTGGACAACTCCTGAGTACCCGGCCGGAACTGCTTCCCCCAGAATATATTGAGGCCCTTAGTTCCTTACAGGCCGATGTTCCCCCGGTATCCTGGAGTCAAATCGAGGCGCAACTCAAGGGAGAATTAAAGCGGCCCCTCAATACAATTTTCCAAGATATCAATCAGACCCCAGTTGCGGCGGGGTCTCTGGCTCAAACCCATAAAGCGATTCTACTCGATGGACGGGAGGTTGCCTTAAAAATTCAGCGTCCAGGAATTGACGAAACTGTTGAGCGAGACATTGAACTGCTCACGAATATTGCTGAACTTGTCTCAGGAACAGATTTTGGTAAATATTACGATGCAACTGGCTTAGCAGAGGAGTTTGGCAATGCACTACGGGACGAATTAGATTTCACCCAAGAGGCTCACTATACCGAACGCCTTAGACGTTGTTTATCTAAAAGTTCCTGGTTTGATGTGAACCAGATTACCGTTCCCGAGATTATCTGGGACTACACCAGTCAGAAGCTCCTAACGATGGAATGGCTCGACGGTGTACCCCTGTTATCAGCGCAACTGACGGGAAAGGGACATAACGGGGACGCCGACGCGGAACGAGATGCCATTACGACCTTACTCTTCCGTTCTTTCCTCCAACAACTGTTTGTGGAAGGATTTTTCCATGCTGACCCTCATCCCGGTAATATCTTCTATCTGCGAGATGGACGAGTGGCCTTTTTGGACGTGGGGATGACAGGAACCCTAGACCCCCGCACTCAAGGACTCTTGGTTGAAACCATCTTAGCGATGATTTCCCTGGATGCTCAACGTTGCGCTCAGTTAAGCCTACAGTTAGCACATCCAGTTCGGCCCGTGGATTTCATTCAGTTGGAGAATGATTACGATCGCCTACTACGGCGCTACTACAACCTCAGTGTAGCCCAGGTCAATTTCAGTGAAGCCTTTTACCAACTCTTACAAGCGGCGCGACGCAATCACCTGCGTTGGCCGAGTAACATGGGACTTTACGCCAAGGCCTTGGCCAATTTGGAAGGGGTGGCCCGTACTTTTAATCCTACGGTGAACCTTCTCGATGAGATTCAACCCCTAACCACGGATTTGATGCGCCGTCAACTGATTGGCGACAATCCCCTACAACAACTGCTTGGGGCCACCTTAGAGTTTAAAAACCTTTCTCTGAAGTCCCCTCGTCAGGTGGATTTCCTCTTGGAACGGGTCGCCACCGAGACGTTGAAATGGAATGTCCAGGTCAGTGAACTGACGGATTTACGTCAAAGTTTGGATGAATCGGCCAACCGCCTCTCTTCGAGTATTGTGGTTGCGGCTCTGATTCTGGCAGGGGCCCTCGTGGTTTCCCGAGATCAGACTCACCGCATTCCCTGGTTGGGAAATGTCCTCTTCTGGACGGCCTGTCTGTTAGGGTTATGGCTGGTGTTTAGTATTTGGCGATCAGGTAGTAAAAATTAGAGAAGACAAAAAAAACCCTGGAACGCTGAACGCTCCAGGGTTTGCCATCAGGGTGCATCTACCATTCCTTTCTCCTGGACTCTCCCGGGGGGTTCCGGACAATTTGGCAAAATGTTCCCCAAAACGAATGTGAGCCTAGCGTTAGGGGCTAGGCTCAACAGCATACATCTACGGTTTTCAAATAAGGTTCTCTGAATGTTTCAGAGGCACAAGTGACATCATTCCCAGCCCTGCCTGTGGACAGCCATCAATCCTAAACAACAATCAGACAAGGGGCTAAGCCGAGGGTTACACTGTACGGAATGCCCACCGCACAGTCGGCACTGTCATAACGGAGTGCCAGGAACTATCGAAACATCCCATTACCGGCAATCGTTAGGCTTGATGATCTAGCCGTAATGCCGAGTGCGACAATCGAAGTGTGACAATCAAACTACAATCTATGAAACAGCAGTGGAAACTAGAAACGAAGCAATGCTGCTCGGCACTTCAGGGTCATGGATAGACCCATGGGGGTAATGAGAAAAGGTGAAATGGAACTGACGAGTCACTTCCGCTGCCCTAGACAACCAGACCGAGTTCGGTCAACGAGGCTATTGTAATCATGACAGCTTGGGCGATCGCCACGTTACGAAAGGCGCTAAACCAAGGGTTTACAGAAACACCGTTAATCGTTCTCAGAGTCCTACACATCAGGTCTTTCCAGACGTTGGGTAAGGCTTAACACGGCTAGGAGTCCTTAGGAACCCTACCGGCGTGCCTCATGGGGTGATGCAACAGGCAGAAGATTAGACGGGGGGACCGATTCGCCATATGACACTGGGCGATGTCCCGGAGCCGATTCGAGTCAAGTTGTTGTGTCTTGCTCTACAGTGTCTGATATTAAATTAGCATAGCTTCTGCTTATGACAAGCATAACTTAACCTAAAGTTACATTTGACATTTATCTTGACTCGTCCTAGCCAATCTGTTAAATTGGAAAAGCTGAAAAAAACAGCACGGCTTGGTAGCTCAGTTGGTTAGAGCAGGGGACTCATAAGCCCAAGGTCGTCGGTTCAAATCCGACCCGAGCCATTAGAACGAATGAAGGGTCACCCTGTCTTTGACCGAAGTATCCCCTGTGGCCGATGTTGGCGATCACAGACGGGGGTATGCTTTAGCTGAAGGGGCAATCCTCTCATTCGCATCTCAAACTCGTTATGACTATGATAGAGTTGTAACAGTTGTTTAGATTTCTCCCGAGCATTTCCAGGCTGTTGGTATCAACCCGTCCGTGGAGAGCAGGAGAAACCGAGAGAAAACGACAGTAATAAGGAGATCTACAGATTCATGACCCAAGAAGGATGTCTACGAGTTGGTCAACCCGCCCCCGATTTCACAGCAACAGCTGTCGTTGATCGGGAATTCAAAACCGTCAAACTGTCGGACTATCGCGGTAAGTATGTGGTGTTGTTCTTTTACCCCTTAGACTTCACCTTCGTTTGTCCGACGGAAATTACCGCCTTTAGCGATCGCTACGAAGAGTTTAGCAAACTCAACACGGAAGTTCTCGGCGTCTCCTGTGATAGTGAGTTCTCCCACCTAGCCTGGATTCAAACCGATCGCAAATCCGGTGGTGTCGGCGACCTCAACTACCCCCTCGTCTCCGACTACAAAAAAGAAATCAGTTCCGCCTATAACGTCTTAGATCCCGATGCTGGCGTGGCCCTGCGTGGCTTATTCCTCATCGACAAGGATGGCGTGATCCAACATTCGACCATCAATAACCTGGCATTTGGCCGCAACGTCGATGAAACCCTGCGGACCCTGCAAGCTATCCAATACGTGCAGGAACACCCCGACGAAGTTTGCCCCGCTGGCTGGACTCCCGGCGAAAAAACCATGAAACCCGATCCCGTCGCCTCGAAAGAATACTTTGCCGCCATCTAATGGAGCCTAGGTTTGAGTCCTGGGTCTTATCTAGGCCACCGCGCCCCCTCGACAACTCAGTCTAGGGGGTTTTTTGCTACAGTATGGGCAATAGACCTGTCGCTCCCTCCAAACAACAGCGTTCTCCCTGTTTTCTGTTCATTCTGACCTCCATGGTGCCATCATGCAGCTGTACTCCAAAGACTTTCGGGGCCTACTGAACCGCCGTTTTTTGCAGAACTTTCTCCCCATTCCCGCCACCAATCAGTCTTACTACGACGTGGCGACCCCTGATTTTGAGTTACCGGACATCACCAACGGACGACGGGTTCACCTGCGGGACTATCGAGGCCAACAACCGGTCATCTTGGCCTTTACTCGCATTTTCACCGAAAAGCAGTATTGTCCCCTCTGTCTACCCCACATTGTGGCCTTAAACAAGAACTATCACCGCTTTACTGACTTAGGGGTTGAAGTCTTAATGCTCACCAGCACCGACGAACGCCAAAGTCAACTTGTGGTGCGGGATTTAGGCTTAAAACTGCCCCTGCTGAGTAATCCCGATTGCGATGTCTTTCGTCGTTATGGGGTTGGACAAGCCTTAGGGGCCCCTCTGCCAGCTCAGTTTGTCCTGGATGACACAGGAAAACTGCGATATAAACATCTCTTTTCCTTTTTAGATACGAATGCATCCGTTGAGACGTTGTTAGACCAGGTTCAACCTTGGATTCCGTCAGTTACACCGGCCGCAGCCATCGCGGCCCCCTAAACCCATCGCTCCCCAGATGTTCTCGGACTCTGGGGAGCCGATGCTGAAACACTCCCTAAACTAGAACCTAGCCACGCCAGGGATTAGGGCGAGGTGTATTAAAGTTATAGTAAGTTGACCATGGAGCTTGCCAAGATGTGCGAGGGGGAGCTGGATAGAAGGGGGGATCATAGGGTAAGAAGAAACGTTGTCCGGCACTGGGGTTACGGTAGGGATTGTAGAACGGATCATAGGGTCGTGGACGTATGGGGGGACCAGAACGGAAGCTCTGTTGGAGTGCTCGTGATCCGGCTGACCAGTTTTCTTGTGAGCGGTATAACCGAGCGGCTTCTTCAAAATCAAATCGTGCATCAAAGCGACCCAGTTGTCGGCGAGCTAGACCCCGTTGATAGTAAGCATCGGCCGAGAAGTTATCGAGACTAATGGCTCGGCTATAACTCCATTCTGAGAACTGAGGTTGTCCTAAGCGATCATGAATCTTGCCCAGTTTCATGTGATAAGACACCTCATTGGGGTTCAAGTTGCTGGCCTGGGCGATGTCATTAATGGCCCAGTCATAGCGTCTTTGAGCCAGATGCGATAAACCCCGTTGATAGTAGGCTTCATCGTTGTTCCATCGAGACCGAATAACGCGGTTGTAGTGGTCAATTGCCCGAGAGTGATTACCTCGCGCCGCATAGGCAAGTCCCAATCCCATATTGGCATCGATTACAGTAGACCCAAGTCGCCAACTGCGGGCCTCAGAGAGAGCGTTGTTATAACTCTCAATGGCATTCCAGGTATTACCTAAGGCCAGGTGAGAATCCCCGAGACTTAGGTAATATTTAGACTTATCCTGTCCCCCGAAGCGAATAGCCGTGTTGTACTTACTGATCGCCTCCCGATGATATCCCAAGCCAGCTAAGGCCTCACCCCATTGATGATAGGCATGAGGATCAGCCCAAAAGGAGGTTTCAATCCGTCGCCGACTAGTCGCAATTTGTCGTTCGTAGCGATGTACATCGTTGACGGTGAGAAAGTCATCCCGAGATAGGTCGGTGTCCGTATTTAAGAGGATGGATAAGGGGCGACCATTTTGGTGAATGATGGTTCGATCCGACTGAGGCGTCACCGTCAAACTGAAGAGGGAGACTCCCTGTTCCAAACGGATCTTATCCTGGTCGGGATTAAAGTCAGTGATGACATCGCGATCGCGGGGTGAGCGGGAGAGAACAAAGTGATTGGCCCCTCCACCACCGGTGAGAGTATCTCGCCCTTCTCCCCCAATCAGAACATCATTGCCAGCTCCGCCGAAAAGTACATCATTGCCTCCTAAACCGAGAATTGTGTCATTACCCCGAGTCCCAATCAGCCGATCATTTGACTGGGTTCCGACAATCCTCCGGCCCTGATTCGGTATCTCCCAACCGAAATCTCCATGACCGACAGAACGTTGTCCTTGGTTGAACCATTCCATGCCTGACTGGCTCAGATCTGATGAGGATAGTGAGGATAGTGTTGCTGTGACCACATCGTTCGAGTCAACACTTCCCGATGCCCAACTGTCTTCCAACATGCAAGAGGATGCTCCCTGAAACTGAAGATGATGTCCTCTTTTATACGTGTTTTTACTTAATTTGGCTAGAAGGCATGAACCCATTTTAGCAAAATCGTCACATAAATTTACATTTGAGCCATGAAAAAATTGTGTAATTATACGCAAAAATTGTGTTTTAGTCAAGATAAGGACATTTATTGTGCGTATATTTAACTATAAATAGCGAATATGCGACTTTCTGAGCCTGTGGCGGCACATACGCAAAAACACGGGTAAAAATTGGCGCGGACCGAGAGAGGCAGCACTCCGGCATTACGAGTATATTACTTATTCGTTGGCTAGCCAAAACTTGTCCAGGCAGCCTCAAAGAAGGCCAGTTCACAGTCCATGGCATAGCGGTAGGTTTGCCGTAATTGGGGACTATCGCATCCTTGGCGATCGACCACCTCTTCGAGCTGTCTTGCCAACGGCTCAAACTCGTCGCTACCATAGGTACAGATCCAATCAGCATATTGGTGATCAGGGATGCCATCTTTTGCCAACTCCCGGCCCAGAAACAGATAGAGCCGCATACAGGGAGACATCGCGGCTGCGATGGTTGCTACATCAGTCTGCCACGCTGTAGCTAGGAGAAAATCGGTATAACGTCGTGTTGAGACCCCAGCTTCTACGGCGGTTAGATTGACCTGCCAGTCTTCGCTATAACTGTCATGTAGCTGGAGTTCCTCAAGTACCCCTTGTGTCAAACGGTGAAACACCTGGAATGTCTCCCAATCGGTGCATTTTGCAGCCGCTACACTATAGGCCCGAGCAAAGGCCCGTAGGAAAAAGGCGTCCTGTCCCACATAATAACTAAACCTCTGACGAGGTAAATCTCCCTGGGCAATTCCCTGTACAAATGGATGCTGAAGGCAAGCTTGAGCTAAGTCCTGATTAGCCTGCCACAAAATTGAAGATAGGGTCATCTGACTAGACTACGATTGAGAATCTTATTCTAGCGTTTTACCGGAACACCCCACCCTTTCCCCGCCATCATCACCCTGAATCACCATGATTATCTGTAAAGCCCTTGATATTCGACGACTGGCAGAAGCGGAAGAGGCCCGTTTTATCGTAACTGTTAATAATACCCTCGCCAGTGTCATCGATCGCCGTAGCCTCTCCCGGGAGTTTCCTTGGGCCGTGCAGCTTTGGGGAGAGGAGTTTCCTCCGTTAGATTACCGCCGCGATCGCTGTCTCGTCTCCTGTAGCCAAACTCTGAGTAATGGCTTAGCCTATGCTTACGCCAATGCGGCGATTGATGCCTATCAGCATTTCTTAGAGGAATTTGGCGAGGTAGCCATTCCCGAAGTCTTCAACTTTATTATTCGCTTGGGTCGTCATAGTGCATACTATACCGAACAGATGCGATCGCGCTATTGTATTCTCTCAGAAGTCCCCCCCCTAGAAGTTCGGCGATCCCTCATTCGAGCCTATGAACAGGGAGAAATTTGGCAAGACAAACCCTCCCCATTTAGTGAAGAAAATCCCTGGACAATTAAGCTCTTAAATCAGCAAGAAGCCCTCGGTCATAAAGTGATTGCCCATTCTCGTCATCGTTAAACCGAACTTACTGAGCCAAAGACGGTAACCACGTCACAATTCCCGGAAAACGAATAATTGCCATTAGCACCAAAATTTGCAGCAACACAAATTGAGTAGCTCCCCGATAAATTTCCGATGTTTTCACTGAATCTGGGGCAATTCCTCGCAAATAAAATAGAGCGAATCCAAAAGGAGGCGTGAGAAATGACGTTTGTAAGTTTGCCCCTAAAATAACACCGTACCAAACCATATCCAGACCAAAACTCTGGGCAACTGGAGCAAACAGAGGCACAATAATAAAAGCAATCTGAAAGAAATCGATAAAAAATCCCAAAAGAAAAACGATAAGCATACTAATGGCTAAAAAGCCCCACTCTCCCCCAGGTAAATTTGCCAAAAAGGTTCGCATGACGATTTCCCCATTCAAACCCCGAAAAACCATACTAAACGCAGTTGAGCCAATCAAAATCAACACGACCATGCTCGTAATTCGCAGGGTTACATCACAAACTTGGCGCAATGCTGTCCAAGTCAAACGTTGATTGATCAAGGCTAACAGAATTGCTCCAATCCCCCCCAATGCTCCCGCCTCTGTCGGTGTGGCAAAGCCAAAAAAGATACTCCCCAAGACCAAAAAAATCAGCAATAATGGTGGAATCATCGCCCCCAAAATACGACTCATTAGATGTCGCCCGCGCAAATTTCGGACCTCTTCTGGTAAGGCTGGAGCTAAATCTGGGCGAATCAGGGTAATTCCAAAAACATGAAGGGCAAACACTCCAGTCATCAAGAGTCCTGGGAAAAATGCCCCCACGAATAAATCCCCAACTGAAATCCCTAATTGGTCTGCTAAGACCACTAAAACAACACTGGGGGGAATAATTTGTCCCAAGGTTCCTGAGGCTACAATGACCCCTGTGGCGAGTTCTTTGTTGTAACCATAGCGCAGCATAATCGGCAAGGAAATCAATCCCATCGCCACCACGGTTGCCGCAACAACGCCCGTCGTTGCCCCCAACAACGCCCCAACAATAATCACCGCTAAGGCCAGTCCCCCACGCACTCGTCCAAAGAGAATGCCAATCGTCTCCAAAAGTCGTTCAGCAATTCCCGACTTCTCCAACATCGCCCCCATGAAGATAAAATAGGGAATCGCCAGGAGGGTGTAATTCGACATGGTGTTAAACACCTGCAAGGGTAGGGTTCCCCACAGAGCCAGATTAAAAACCCCCAACAGGGAACCCAGGAGACTAAAGAGAACCGCTACCCCTCCCAGGGTAAAGGCCACCGGATAGCCGAGAAGCAGTAAGACGAACACCCCGGCAAACATGAGGATTCCTAACCAGTCAAGCATTGTCGTTGTCCTCCCCAGTTGCCTCTTGCGTCAGCGTTGAGTCCGACTCAGCCGTCGTTGGCGGGGAGATCCCGCGATAGATGGCCCAACTTTGAATGGCTCCCGAGATACCCTGGGCAATGAGTAGAATGAACATGACCAAAATAAAACTTTTAATGGGGTAGCGAGGTAACCCGCCGGGATCGGGGGAACCCTCGCGAATCCGCCAAGAGTTCAGCACCGGAGTCCAGGTGAACCAGAGTGCAAAGCCAGAAAAGGGGAGCAGAAACACCAAGGTGGCGACGAAGTCGGCCAGAGCCTTGCGACGAGGAGGCCAGGTACTATAGAGAACATCCATGCGGACATGGGCATTTTCTTTCAGGGTATAGGCCGCGCCCAACAAGAAGACTAAACTAAACAAATACCATTGGGTTTCAATCAGGGCATTAGAGCTCAGGTTTTGTCCGAGGGCATTGCCGAGATAACGTCCAATCACGTTAAATCCGCCCACCAAAACCATCAATAACACGAGCCAACCGCTCAAACGACCAATGACCGTGTTTAGTCGATCCACATATCGCGCCAGACGCAGTAGTATGTGCAACTGTTCTTCTCCTAAACTTGCAGCAGGGTTAAGGGGATTCGTATTTTACCCCACGGATGGAGAGGCAATGCCTGAGTACAAAAATCTTGAGAAAGGAAGAGAGGCGGCTGTGAAAACTATGACCGGTTCAAGGTGGGGCCCGGGGATTTTTGGGGCGATCGCCTCCGCCCTGGTGGTTGTGAGTGGGCCCGTTGTCCAGAGTCAGGAACCCCCTCAACTCAGCCAAGAGGAGGAGGCGTCCCGAGTTCTCATCCAACGCATTGAGATTCGCGGCAGTAGCCGTTTTGAGGACGAAGAACTACGAGCGATCGCCGCCCCCTATGAGGGCCGGGAGTTAAGCTTACAGGACTTACAAGCCCTGGCCGACGAAATCACCCAGCTTTATCTGAGTCAAGATTATCTCACCTCTCGGGCCATGGTCCCCGGGCAGGATATCCTCGATGGGGTGGTGGTGATTGACGTCATCGAGGGACGTTTAACGGAGATTGACATTGAGGGGAATGAGCGGCTGCAAGACTTCGTGATCCGCGATCGCCTGCAACGGGCCGCCGGGTTTCCCCTCAATACCGCTCGCTTAGAAGACGAACTACGACTCTTGCGAGCCGATCCTCTGTTCGATCTCATCTCCGCCAGCCTACGCTCCGGTGAGGGCCTCGGAGAAAGTCGCCTGCGGGTTCAAGTTCGTGAAGCCAACCCCATCCAACTGAGCATCAGCAGCGATAATTATTCTCCCCCCAGTATTGGCGGTGAACGACTCAACTTAGGCTTTAGCCATCGTAATCTAGCCGGGGTGGGCGATCGCCTCAGCGTCGACTATAACCTCACCTATGGCAACGGCTTAAACTTCATCGATATCGGCTATGAGATTCCCGTTAACTCGCGAGATGGCCGGCTGCGATTACGAGTCGCCCCCACCCGTAACGAAGTCACCCAGGCCCCCTTTGATCAACTGGATATCCGGGGAGAATCCAGTCTTTACGAATTGAGTTATCGTCATCCCCTCCAACGAACTCCCCGAGAAGAATTTGCCCTCTCCCTAGGCTTCGCCTGGCAAGATAGTCAAACCTTCTTTTTAGATCGCCCCCAACCCTTCGGGATTGGCCCTAATGAATCTGGACGTAGCCGCACCCGTGTTATCACCTTCGGCCAAGATTATATTCACCGCCAAGTCGATGGGGCCTGGATGTTGCAATCCCAGCTACGGTTCGGAACGGGACTCTTTAACGCCACCAACAACTCCGGGGATATTCCCGATGGACAATTCTTTAGTTGGGGCCTACAAGCTCAACGGGTGCAACGACTGCATCGAGATCATTTATTGGTGGCCCGTCTCGCGGCCCAATTTTCCCCCGATCCCCTGCTTCCCTCCCAACAGTTTGTCATAGGGGGCGGTCAATCCCTGCGGGGCTATCGTCAGAATGTGCGGGCCGGGGATAATGGGGTTCGCTTCTCAGTCGAAGATCGCATTACCCTAATCCGCAATGCAGCGGGACAATCCACGCTCCAGGTGTTGCCCTTTGCTGACTTAGGGGTCGTTTGGAACCATAGTAATAATCCTAATCCCCAAGCCAGACAACAGTTTTTAGCCTCCTTGGGATTGGGGGCTATCTGGGAACCCACTCCCGGGTTGACGCTACGGGTGGACTATGGTTTGCCCTTAGTGAATTTAGACGATCGCGGCCGTAATATCCAAGATGATGGCTTTCATTTCCGCGTCGGTTATGAATTTTGACGGGCGATCGCATCCAACACCGGATTGAGGTCAAACCAAGACCCCACCTCATCCCGGTATTCATAGACAAACATACTGCTGATGAGCAGGTCGTAACTGTTATCCCCAGCCACTTGTTTCCGTTGATGGACTTGTTGCAACAAGGCCCATTCCTCATCGGTGATGGCGTATAACATGCGATCGCGTCGTTCCCGAATCACCACCTCCAATCCTTGAGGGGACAGAGGGAGCTGTCGCTCTTTCATAATCCAAGTATTGAGAAGCCGCAAAATCTCCCGCACATGGCCACCACTGATGCGACATAACTGATCAAACACCTCTCGGGAGGTAAACAGTTCTAAGACTCGCCCTTGCCGTTCCGCCGCCGATAGCCCGGGAAAGGCCCGGGTTAAAATAAGCTGGCGCATTTTCTCTAAGCCATCAAGGCGATCAGTTCCATCCCGATGGCGAACAGGAACCATCGGTAACACCTTCGGATCAGTTCCAAAGCGACTCGTTAGGGGATTGAGGTCATTGGAATAGAGCAGAGCCAGGGGCATGGTATAAATCACATGGCACTGGAGTTGTCGCAGTTGTTCACCGCGATCGACAAACAGATATTCTGGTTGGGTGCGTCCCCAAGGCTTGATGGTTTTCTCCACCCGATCTAAGTTATCGACAATGACCACTAACCCCTGTTTTCCCAAATCTTTGAGTTGGGCGATCGCCGGTTCAATCAACTCCTCGTTAATGGCCTCAATAATGTTCGTCGTGCGAACTTCCAAATAATCTCGCAACTTGCCCCGTAATTCAGGACTATGGCGGGCTTTGGCGGAGATTTTACCAATGCCGAGGGCCACCAGGGATAAGCCTTTAGAATCCGCTTGAACCTGTCCTAATCCAGGAATCCCCACTTCAGCCGAAAAACTGCCTTTTCCTTCGGTGTTAGCTTGGATATTTCCCAACCCCGGCACGTCCAGTTCAGCAGCTAGATCAATTTCCGTTTGTAAGATACGGGCCGCCCCTTGTAGGAGTCGTTGTAATCCCCGAGGGGCGTCGAGTTCGAGCTGTTTGAGTTCGCTGAGACTTTCACTAATGCGACGGGCGATCGCCAATAAAATATCACTAACATCTAAATCTCCCATTTCTAAATCTTGGGAGGATTCAAAATAAACCACATGAAAATCTTGTTTTCGCAATTCATGGGCTAATCGTAACAGCTCCGTAGATTTACCACAGCCTAAATGTCCGGTAAACAGTTGTACGGTGGCTTCATCAGGAGAGAAAAAGCTGATTTTATCCCGCATTTCCTCAATGGTTGAGCCACAGCGAACCGCCGAAAAATCAATATAGAGATCTCGGTCATTGGCATCGGCAACATTCAACGTCCGACTGGGATTGGTTGCCCGATAGAATTCACGAATATCCAGCATAAGAAGCCCTCTCCAAAAGCGTTACCAAGTCGGTTTCACAGTAGTGCCTGAACCAATGCTTCCTGATGCAATCGGGCCCGGTCAATGGTGGCTTGAAGACGAGTTTGGGAGAGGGGATCTCCGTTAGCATAGTGTTCAAGCCAGGCCTGACTAATGGTGGTAGACTCCTGGGGCAAATCGGCAAGTTCCCAACCGGGGAGATCAAATTCCGCCAAGACCTGACTCACCTTAGGATCATAACTGAGTCCCCAACAGCGACAGCCTTCCGAGGCGGCGGCAATTAAGCCATGGAGTCGCATACAAATAGCCATCTCAACGCCGCGAAATAGCCCCTTTAAGGCACGGGGGTCGTCGGATTGCCAAAGATAACATTTTTCCGAGAGTTGGCTGTAAATTGTGCGAGCGAGGGGCAAATCCTGACTGGGTTGGAAGGGAACTAAAACAATCGCCGCATCGGTGGCGGTTTGTAGGGCGGCCAGGGCCTGAATGAGCCGGTCCAAGCGGCTGGGGGTTAACAGAGGATGGGGGCGTAACACCACCGCCACTCGCGGGGCGGGTAAATCCCAGAAGCCTTTGGGCGATCGCGACTCCAGGGCCCAGACCGGGTCGGGGGCCAGGGTGAAGGGAATCCCCCAATTATGGAGTTGAGAGGCTGAGGTGCGATCGCGCACGGTCACAGCATCACAACCAAGGAGACAGCGACGAGTCAGGGCTTGAGTCCAGGGTCGCCGCAGGGGGCCGAGACCTTGGGCCAGGGCAATGGTGCGTAAGCCCAACTGTTGAGCCAAGCCCATCAAGCCTCCATAATAAAAGGGATTGAGGGCGCTACTGCTGTCCTGCATCAGACTTCCGCCCCCCCAAATAAAACTCCCGGCTGAGCGGAGGTTGGGTAAAATCTCAAACGCCGCCTTGCGAGGAATGGCCTCGACCCCATAGCGATCGCGGGTAAACTGGGGATTCCCCGATAGCACCACCGGCGTGATGTGAGGGGGTAACATCTCTAACAGGGAAGCCAGGAGAGCTTCATCTCCCATATTTCCCATACCATAGTAGCCACAGAGGACGGCTCGTTCAGTTGCCATGTCTTGCATCGTCGAGAGGGGTTGAGTGCCCCAGGCTGGGGTCAACGCCTTGCCTTCCCTAGCCTACAACAAACTCAGAAGCAGACGGCAGACTGTCCCTCCCGGAGACTCACTGGGGGAACCCTGGCCCCCTGGCTCGTGAAACGACTTATAACATTGCCTTGGACTCCATTAAATTTTGCCTTAAACTAAGCAAGATTTAACGTTGTCTTTAACTTGCCCTATGCACGCCCTTTCAATTCCTACCTGGATGGTTCATGTTTCGAGTGTTATCGAATGGATTGCGGCCATTTGGCTGGTTTGGCGTTATGGGGAACAGTTGAGCAATCCCGCCTGGAAAGGATTAGCGGTCGCGATGCTGCCGGCCTTGGTGGGGGCAATGTGTGCCTGCACCTGGCACTTTTTTGATAATGCGCAACGGTTAGAATGGCTAGTGACCCTTCAAGCGTCAATGACGGTTGTAGGGAATTGCACCGTTTGTTTAGCCGCCGCTTGGATTTGGCGGCGATCGCGTCAGGGAATCGAGGGCACTCAACCCCCTCTCAATTGCCCGGACGTGGCAGATGAGTCCTAGAATGCGGTCAAGACTGAGGGGTTACGAGTTGACGTTGAGGCAAGCTGTGAGCGGGAGGTAGATTATGGAACAGTGGGACTTTTTAATTCAACGAGAGGGCGATCGCATTTGGCTTCCGTTAGCGGACGGAAAAACCCGCCTCAGTCCGGGACGCTACCGGGTGGTGGCGCGATCGCAAGCTCGGGACGCGCTCACCGAGGTCTGTGTTCGCTACGAGTCTCCTCCTGAGTCCGAGGAAGCGGGCCAGTTTTATCGCAGCACTCGCCAAACCGATGACGAGGGAACGGTGTTAATCTTACCCGCCACTGACTTAAAAGTGGGGCTTTGGTCCCTCTCCTGTTCCCTGGCGGCCCTGAGGCGCGATCGTCCCGATGCACCGCCTCAAGGACAGGTGCGTCTTCATGTACATCCCGAGATTGAGGCCCATCCTGAACCTCCCGTGGCCGAACTCCCCGAGTCACGAACCCCAGAGGTCATAGAAGAGTCCGCCCCCAGCCGCAATGCCCTCAGCCCCGAACCCCAAGCGTTAGAGCTCCAATTAAAATTAGCCCAAGACAATTATCGTCTCCAGACGGGGGAACCCTTAGTCTTATCGGGGCGTATCTCCTCAGTCTCTGATGACTCCGTCTCCCTCTGCGGTTTACACCTACGGATTCGTCTGCGAGAACCCCAGAGTCTCCATGTCGTCACCACCCTACAACGCCTGTTGCCCGCAAAAACTGGCTCAATTGACTTTTCCTACCCGGTCACCATTCCTGAATCTTGTCACAGCCGTCTGATTCTAGGGGAGGTGGTGCTGTGTAATGTGGTTCCCACGGTCTTAGCGAAACAGTCGTTTGTGGTGACCACTCGTTTAGAGACCCTATTAGATCAGTTGGCCGATGGCCAGATTGACCGCTCTTTGATTGAGCGATCGCAGCCTCAAGTCCCCCCCCGTCAGCGTCCTCTCCCCCCCGCAGCCGCCAGGGATCCTGCTATCCCGGCCAAGGCGGAAAAAGCCCTTCCTCCCCGTCTGAATCTCGGTCAATCTTCGGGTCAAAAGCCTCTGGATCTCCCCAGCTTTGGCAAACCTCTCCCCGATACGTTGGAAAATCCCTTCGGCGAATTGCTACCGCCGAGTTCCTCCGATATGCCAGTTCAGCAACCCCTGAACCCGGCCCCCCTAGCTGATGCTGAACTGGATTCTAACCTGGAATCAGAGTCCCAGGAGGCCTTGGAAGGAACCAACCCATCCCCTGACGCCTCGGCTGAGGCGATCGCCCCCAGTTTAGAGGCAGAATTGGCCCCCAGTCGTTTCAGTTCCCGGCTCAATGACATCGCCAAGAACGAAGATCTCTCGCAATGGCTCACTGCTCACGCTGAACAGGTCAATGAGACGAACCCCTTTAGTCTCGGGCGTGAGTTTGAGTCTTCCTTAGAGGAAGCCTCAGAAGTGGTCGTGGATGACGAGCCGAGCCTTCCGCCCCCACCGGTCCCCCAA
Organism: Phormidium yuhuli AB48; assembly: GCF_023983615.1. Classification (GTDB taxonomy): domain Bacteria; phylum Cyanobacteriota; class Cyanobacteriia; order Cyanobacteriales; family Geitlerinemataceae; genus Sodalinema; species Sodalinema yuhuli. The sequence goes on from NZ_CP098611.1 coordinate 3,035,963, forward strand.
CTGGCAGCCTCCCCCTCTCCCGAAACCCCAGTTCCCACTCCTGAGTTGATTGTTCCCACCCATACCTTGGCGGTGGGTCGTCCGGCTCTGATTCGAGTGCGGCTGCAACAGACTCCCCAACGGGTTTATGTGAAACTCTGGATTCACGATCGCCAAAATCAACAGCTCCTCGATGGTCCCCGTTGGCTGACGGACTTTTTCCCAGTAGAGGATGGTCTGGTTGAATCGATGATTCGTTTAACCATTCCGAAGGGAGGGGTTCACCTACAGTTTGAGGCCATCGCTGTGGATATGGATAGGGAGCGAGAAAGTTACAAAGTGGCGATCGCCCGGTGTGTCGCACCTCCGGGCCTCCCCAGTTTGCCCCTAACCGGTAAATCCGACAGTTAACCCAGTAAAAAAAGACCCTCCTTATCATAGGAGGGCTTTTTTGTCAAGTCTAAATCGGGATTTAAATCAGTCAATCCTGAGCCAATCCCGTTCAACTCTACATCGCGGAACCAACGCCCACATAGGCGCCATAGAAAAAGAGTCCAACAACGGCTAACACCCCAGTTCCAGCCACCGTGGCCACAACCCAGAGGGGGATTCTTGCATCTCCAGACATAATCAATTCTCCTGGTTTAACGTCGTGTAACTTGATGAGTGAACTCACTAGAGCCAAAGATTGGATCTAGTTAAAGAAGTAACTCGAAAACAACACACCTAGCACAAAAATCAGAAGTAAACCCAAGTACAGGGATGTACGATTGAGTTCGACTGGCTGGCGGTTCGGGTTCTTTTGACGAGTTGGCATTATTAAATCCTAACGTTGGATGAACTGCATCGCGGCGATCGCGCCGAGGAAGAAGACTGAAGGAACTGCCAAAGTATGAACAGCAACCCAGCGAATCGTAAAAATGGGATAGGTAACGGGTTCAGATGGGGAGCGATTTGTCATGGTTAAAAACCTCTCGTTAAAAAAAAGCAGGAATGCAGTTATTTGATAAACTGTTCGATTTGCTGACGGCCTTCAAAGCGATCGGAGACGATCGGCAATTCCAGCCGTTGTTTGGTGTAGTACTCATCCGGACGAGGCGTTCCGAAAGCATCGTAGGCCAAGCCGGTACTCACAAAAAACCAACCCGCGATAAAGAGCATGGGGATGGTTACCGCATGAATCAACCAGTAGCGGACGCTGGTAATAATATCTGAAAACGGACGTTCTCCAGTAGTACCTGCCATGTTTGTTAAAATCCTCCTCTCGACAGTGTTAAAAAAATCTACGATCTATGATACAAAAACAACGAGACACCTACAAGCAACCGCACCCAGTCCTTTAGGAACGGTTGCCTGAACGGATCACGTCATCTCTTGGCTAGGGTCATAGCGCAGCAAGGTTCCTCGTTGTCCGAGGACAAATCCTAGATCCGGCTGAATAAACTTAACCCGGTTGAAGTTGGAGGGAACCTTCTCGACCTGACGATCCTTGAGCCAGGTTTCACCCCCATCGTTACTATAGAGCAAGTTGGCACTTCCACCGACGGCCCAGACCTTCTCTGGAGTTTGATAAACCAGATCCAACAGTCCCCAACTGGTAGAAAACTCAGGATATTGGGGGTCTTCCCAGGCTTCGGGATCGTGAGCATCACCGAATTGAAGCATTCCACCCCGTCCCAACGCCCAAAGGTTGCCATCAGGGGTAAAGCCCATATTCTGTAACCGTCGCGCACTGTGACGGTTAAAGGGTTGCCAGGTTTGACTCTCATTATCCCAGACGGAATAGAAGTTACCGCGCGAGGACACCGCTACATAACTTCCATCGGGGGAGCGGGAAATATTACGAAAGATACCCAGGGCCTCTTCCACCAATCCTTTCCAGTTTTGAGCGTCATTGCTGGTGCGATAAATCGCCCCAACACTGGTAGTCATCTCCGCTGAATGGGGGGCTGTGGCTACAATAGTACGAGGACTTCCGGGCAGCTTATCACTCAGAGGGACGCGCTTCCAGTGGTCTCCCCCATCCAGGGTATGGAGTAAGATTGCCGGTTCCCCAACAATCCAGCCCTCATTGCCATAAAAGCTAATGGAATCAAAGGTGACGGACTCACCCTCTAACTCCAAAGCCTGAGCCTTCCAGGTTTGACCCCGATCGGTTGTTTCAAACAGGGTTCCTTTGTTTCCCACCAACCAACCTCGGGATAAGTCGTCCGTAAACGCCACATCCGCGAAGGTGGATTCCGTTGGCAAAGATTGCACCACCCAAGGATTGACCTCTAAGCCGGGGAGAGACTGACAGCCTGCCAGCAAAAAGACCACCGCGATTGTGATCGCGATTGATTTCAAACGGTGCAGCATAGCATTCATCGTCGTCGCAGTTTTTTCAATAATCACAAGGACCCTTGGGAACGTTAACCTAAGCCATAGAGACTCAACATAAACAAGACCCCTAGACCTAAACCGCCAAAAATCAGTAAGGTTTTTTGCGTTGGTGTCAGGGTGTTGACACCGAAGCCATAGGAAAAGTTTTCCTTAAAGCCAGAGGCAGTCCCCTTAGGCCCAACATTGGCAAAGGACTGTTTACGCGCACCGCAAACCGGACAACGCCAACGTTCGGGAATCTCCATAAACGGCGTTCCAGCGGCGATGTTCCCGTTATTGTCACCGAGGCCCGGCTCATAGACATAGCCGCAGGCAAGACATTCGTAGCGATCGCGTTCTGGGGGAGACGCTTGTTGCTCCGTTTGTTCCGTTTGTGCCTCCTGTTCAGGTTGCAGCTCGTTGGACTCTTGAGTATCCATGACTTCGCAATTGCAAGGGGGTCTGTCAGCTAACGTGAATCAGCCAAGTCTTAAAAATCTGTTAATTATTATGACATAGATGAAGTCCATCACCGAATCTCTCGGCAACCTATTTTGGCTCTAATGGCTCTAATTCCTGATTCAGTCAGGGTTGCAGCCTCTGCTTCTTGCGCTGCTGACCCCGAACTGGGCCCTGCCATCCCGTCAGGAAATTCTCAGAATTGGCAGTCTCCTCAGCTTGTCAGGGAATGCTAATGCTCCAGGCGAAGACCTGGGGGAGACCGTTGACGGTAAAATGGAGCGGCAAGCGGCCGCCACAGAACCTCAAGTCTTTATACCAATACCATCTATGACCTACTGCCTAGGAATTATTAACCATCATGGACTGATTTTTGGGGCTGACTCCCGCACGAACGCCGGGGTCGATTATATTTCTACCTATCAAAAACTCTTTGACTTCTGCATTCCGGGCGATCGCACCATTGTCCTCTGCACCAGTGGGAGTCTGTCCATCACCCAAGCGGTGATGAACCATCTACGGCAAGATATCAAACAGAACAAAGATCGTAACCTCCATACCCTACCCAACTTCTACGAAGTAGCCCGCTACATTGGCAGCACCCTGCGGGAAATCCAAGAGATTGATCGGCCCTGGCTAGAACGGGATAACATCGACTTTCAATGTAATATCCTCGTTGGAGGACAACTTCAGGGAGAAGACCCGCAACTCTTCCTTGTCTATTCCCAAGGGAACTTCATCCAAGCCACCCCAGAAACCCCCTTCCTGCAAATCGGCGAAACAAAATACGGCAAACCCATTCTCGATCGCGTCCTCCATTACGACACCCCCCTGCATCTAGCTGTCAAAGCCGCCGTTCTCTCCATCGACTCCACCATGAAATCCAATATTTCCGTGGGGCCGCCCCTCAACGTGCTGATGTACCAACGAGATAGCTTTGAGATTCACCATCGACTGCGGCTACGACTTGGGAGCCCTTATCTGGCAACCATTCGCCGCTACTGGGAAGAATCCGTCCGTAAAACCTTTGAAGAAATGCCCGAGATAGAATGGCAAGATGACGTCGGAGCCAACAAACAGGAAGTCTTAATCGACTAACCTCTCCCCAGCGTTCCCCCCTGTGACCCCTTCCACCCTGCCACTATGACTGCGACTTCTGACTTTCTGCGCCAACTCAACCCCTCCCAACGAGCCGCCGTTGAACATCATCGGGGCCCTCTTCTGGTGGTTGCAGGAGCCGGATCAGGGAAAACTCGAGCCCTGACCTATCGTGTCGCCAACTTAATTCTCAAACATCGGGTCGACCCTGAGCAAATCTTGGCCGTCACCTTCACCAACAAGGCCGCCAAAGAAATGAAAGCCCGGGTCGAAACCCTATTCGCCCAAACCTTAGCCGCCAACACCCACGGAAAAGCCTTAGAAGTCCTGGAGGCGGCGGAACAAACCCAACTGCGATCGCGAGTTTGGCGCACCTACATCAAACCCCTCTGGATTGGCACCTTCCACAGTCTATGCGGCAAAATCCTGCGCTTTGACATCAATAAATATCGAGACGAGAACGGCCGACAATGGACGCGGTCCTTTACCATTTTCGATGAATCCGACGTTCACGCCCTCGTCAAAGAAATTGTCGTCAACCAACTCAACCTCGACGATCGCAAATTCAACCCCAAAAGCGTCCGCTACGCCATCAGCAACGCCAAAAACAAAGGCTGGTCCCCCGCGCAACTCGAACGAAACGACCCCGGCTATCGAGGACGCACCATCGCCGAAGTCTACCGCGCCTACCAAGACCAACTGGCCGCCAACAACGCCCTCGACTTCGATGATCTCATCCGCGTTCCCGTGGAGCTTTTCCAACAGAACCCCGATGTGTTGCAATACTGGCATGATAAATTCCGCCATATCCTGGTTGACGAATATCAAGACACCAACCGCACCCAGTACAACCTGATTCGTCTGTTGGCCACCAACGGTCAAACCCCCCGCGAGTTTGAAGATTGGCAAAAACGCTCCGTCTTCGTCGTCGGCGATGTGGATCAGTCCATCTATAGTTTCCGCATGGCCGACTTCACCATCCTTTTAGACTTTCAGGATGATTTCGGCGATGGCTTAGAGGACGATTTGACCCAAACCATGGTCAAACTGGAGGAAAACTATCGCTCCACCCAAACCATCCTAGAGGTGGCCAACAGCCTCATTGAACTCAATAGCGAACGCATTGATAAAGTTCTACGGCCCACCCGAGGCGAGGGGGAACCCATTTGTATCTATCGCGCCGATGACGATCGCGAAGAGGCGGATTTTGTCACCTCGCAAATGGCCACCCTCATTCGAGAAAATCCCGAACTCAACTGGGGTGATTTTGCCATCCTCTACCGCACCAACGCCCAATCCCGCAGCTTTGAAGAGTTGCTTGTCCAGCGCAAAATTCCCTATCGGATGATTGGCGGCTTACGGTTTTACGATCGCCGGGAAATCAAAGACGTGTTAGCATATTTGCGCGTCATTGTCAACCCCTCTGATAGTGTCAGTCTCAAGCGAGTGATTAACGTCCCCAAACGGGGCATCGGCAAGACCACCCTCAGCAAAATCGACAGCGTAGCCCAACAACTGAACGTTCCCTTCTGGGACATTATCAGTGATGAAACCTCCATTAAAACCGTGGCGGGGTCTCGGGCTAAGCGCATCTTAGAATTTGTGCAACTGATCCAAGAGCAACAGGCTCAGATCGACCAAATCGAGGCTAGGGAAATTTTTGAGGCGGTGATTGAGGGGTCTGGCTATATCGAGTCCCTGAAACAAGAAGGAACCGACGAAGCCGACAACCGTCGTCAGAACGTGGAAGAACTGTACAACGCCCTAGTGCAATATGGCGAAGACAGTGACGACACCTCTCTCAGTGGTTTCCTGGCCAGTGCCTCCTTAGCCTCAGATTTAGATAACCTTGACGAGGGGGAAGCGGCAGTGTCTTTGATGACCTTGCACTCGGCCAAGGGCTTAGAATTTCCTGTGGTCTTTCTGGTGGGACTTGAAGATGGCCTGTTTCCCAACTATCGCAGTCAACAAGATCCTCGGGCCCTGGAAGAAGAACGGCGACTCTGCTATGTGGGAATTACCCGAGCCCAGGAACAACTCTTTCTCACCCATGCTCTCAGTCGTAGTCTGTGGGGACAAATCCAAACCGCCGCCCCCTCGCAATTTTTGGGGGAACTGCCACGGGAGTTTATTCAAGGGAACACCGCCCCCAGACAACGGGCATCCTCAGTCCGGAGTAAAGGGTCTGGCTCGTTGAAGGGGGCGCAACTGAGCCAAGATTGGAAGGTGGGCGATCGCATTGTCCATGAGCATTTTGGCTTAGGGGAAGTCTCCATGATTTTCGGCAAAGCCCCCAAACTTTCCTTAGCGGTGAAGTTTGCCCGGGCCGGCCAGAAAATCCTCGATCCCAAACACGAACCCATGCAACGACTGTAAATCGGGCGATCGCAACGTCCAAATCCCCCCTAAAATCAATGAAAGTTAGATTACACGAGATAGAAAACTCATGCTGAGGCGGATTGTACAGGGGATTATCAACTTTTTTCGAGGCCTGTTCGGCAAAACAGCCTCTCAAGAACCTGCCGAACCGTCCCGCTCTCCCCTGAGCGACAGCGAATGTGAATACTACTTCCTGCAACTTCTCGATGGGGTCCATCAGGGCTGGACGGGGGTTAAAGTGGAGCGATTTTTCCAAGTGTTGGGCGATCGCGCCTCCGATGACCATTGGATTGCTTGGTTGCACCGCTTCGACCAGGCCCGCCAGCTCGACGGTCGCCCCCAAGGGGAACTCGGCCAGCGACTGGTGGCCCTGAGTCAAGTCAGTTCACGGCATCTGGCCACGGTAGCTGGGGAGATTGGGCGGAAACTCTGTGATCAAGCCGGGGTATCCACGAGCACCCCAACCTCTGCCCCCACACCAACCCACGACTCAGCCCCCCCCTCAGACCCCCACAGCTCACAGAGCCAACCTGAACCAGGCCTCAGCACCCCCACAGAGGAGCATCAAGCCCAAGCTCAACGCTGGATGGAGCGTGCCCTGGAACAACTCAATCAGGAAAATAACGAAGCCGCCTTACTAGGGTTTGATCGAGTCTTAGACTTAGACCCCCAGAACCTACGGGCCCTCATTTATCGTGGCGATGCCCTGGCTGAACTGAAGCGGTTTCGGGAGGCTTTGCTGGCCTACGAGCAAGCCGTCCAACTTGATGCCAACTCCGCCGAAGCTTGGAGTCATCTGGGAGATTTGCAACATGAAATGAAACGCCCCCAAGCGGCCCTAGAGAGTTGGGATAAGGCCCTCGCCATCAACCCCGACGATATCCAGACTTGGATTCATCGAGGGGTAGCCTTAGGCTTACAACTTCAGCGTTGGGATGACGCCCTCGCCACCTGGGACAAAGCCCTAGAACTCGATCGCCATGACTCTGATATTTGGTTTCGTCGTGGCGTGGCCCTGGCCAGTTTAGAACGCTGGCAGGAGGCGATCGACAGTTGGGATCGGGCCTTGGAGCTGAATCCCTATTTCCGAGATGCTTGGATTAATAAAGGGGTTGCCCTCCAGAAGTTGGGTCGTTATGAAGAAGCCATTGAAGCTAATAATCGCGCCCTAGGCTTAGAGCAAGGTAAACAGCCCAAAGCCGCTTCAGGGGATCTCAAAGCCTCTGTCCTTGAGCCAGACCCCAATCGTCCCCGGGATAGTGCCACTGACGCACAGACCCTGGAGGAACTGTACCGCCAGGCTCAAGACCAGGCACAAACACAAAACTATCATGCTGCCCTACGCTTTCTCGAACGGGCGATCGCCCTCAACCCCAACGATGCCCGACTCTGGCGAGAACGGAGTTTAAACTATCAGGCCCTCGAACAATTTGAAGAGGTCCTAAGCGCCTGCGATCGCCTCCTAGACCTAGATGCCGAAGACCTCCAAGCCTACCGCCTCCGGGCCCAGACCCTACAACAGCTACATCGCTGGGAAGATGCCAACAGCACCTGGGATACGATTCTCGAACATCAACCCGACGATCGACAAGCCTGGATGAACAAAGGCATCGTCCTCCAAAAACTCGGCCGCTACGCCGAAGCGATCGAAGCCAACAAACGAGCCATCTAGCCCCCAGATGCCTTTGCCTATTGCCTATTGCCTATTGCCTTCTTCCCCCTATTGCCTATTGCCTATTGCCTATTGCCTTCTTCCCCCCAAAACCCATCTAAAAGCAATCGCCGTTCCGCCCGAGCGATCGCCCAGGCCTGACGTTGCAAATGCTCAGGGCTAACGGACAACCCCGTGACCCCACAACGGACAAACGCCTCCAGAGCGCGATCGCGGGACTCAGGGGGTAGAGAATCCGCACAGAGGGTGCAGGGAATCTGAAGCCGCCGCGCCGAAGCGGCCAAACGGGCGATCACCTCTAACACCGCTGGATGAGTGACATCAAACAGATCCGCCACCTGAGGGTCATCGCGATCGACCCCCAGAATCAGTTGACTTAAATCATGACTCCCAATGGCCACACCTTGCACCCCCGCCGCCACATAGTCCTCTAGCAACACCGCCACCGACGGAACTTCCGCCATCAGCCAACATTGAAAGCCATCGGAGCCATCCAAGCCTCGCTGCTGAAGCCGTTGTTTGGCGTCCTTGAACTCTGCTACGGAACGGACAAAAGGCAAAATTAAATGAACATTGTCATATCCGGCCTCCCGCACTCGCACCAGGGCCGTGAGGTCTTCCTCAAATCCTGTGGCATCATGGCGGTATCCTAGAGTCCCCCGCAACCCCAGGGCCTGTCCCGGCCGCCCCCCATCCCGACTGCGATAGTAGAGGGGACGGGGAGCAAAGGCTTTAGCCATGGTGAGTAATCCCTCGCTGAGCCATTGGGGACGCTCTTGCGGGGACCCTTGAGTTAGAGAGAGGGCCTGGGCCAGCAATTCTGAACGAATGAGGCCCACACCATCGACGGGAAATTGAGCCAGAGTGGTCGCCAGATGGGGCTGACTAGCGCAGAGGAATAGTTGAGTTCCATGAATGGGAGAGGCCTGGGACATCAGAGTTAGGGGAGAGGGTAAACCGGAGGAGGCTGAGCCGAGCAAACGGGTTGGTGGGGGGTTAATCTCAACCTGACCGCGATCGCCATCCAAATAAATCCCTTGTCCCGAGATCACCTCAGCGGTAATCCCCGCCACTCCCATTACCGCAGGAATGCCCAACTCTCGGGCCCAAATTGCCCCATGACTGGTGCGGCTTCCCTGTTCTGTAATGAGGCCAGCAATCTGATGACAGGGGGGAGACTGTTGTGGCTCAAAGTCAGGAACGACCAAGATTTGAGGGGAAGGGTTGGTCCGTTGCTCCTGGGTGTGGGTCAGTTTGACAGCATCCTTCAGGAGGCAGACTATCCCCTGGATTTGGCCAGTCGAGGCCCCGATGCCCTGGCGGCGAGTTGTTGGCAGAGTGCTACGATCGCCCAGGGGTGGACTGACATCTGGCCAACGCAAATTAGAACAGCCTTGGGGGTAATATTGACTGATAAACCAGGTTGGTTCCACCTCCGGGCTAGGGGAGGTTAAGACCCATTCGAGATCCGCCTGTTCTTTGAGGTGAGTGTACAGGCGTTGACCCTGTTGATGTAACCGCTGTAATAGCTCAGGGTCAAGGATAGAGCCTGGGTGTTCCTCGGAGTTGATGGCCACGAGTTCTATCGCACTGGAACTGGGGTTGAGCTGATGATAGCAGAAGGAACTGGCACAGTCCTGTTGACGAATAGCACCACTATCAATTTCTAGGCGACAGCGTTCAGGATGAGTCCAGCCCTGACTTAGGGGTTGGGGGAGACCACGAGTAGCGGTCACCTCCATCAAGGGCGATCGCACATGGAGATGTCCTGAGACTAGGGTGGGTTCGAGAGGTTGGATGAGAATGGCTAAATAGATTTGGTCCAGGGAAATCCCGGCCCTTTGCCAATAGAAGAGACTGCGGGCCCGGAAGAGTTCTGCCCAGGATTGTTTTAGGGTCTGACTGAGCTGGTCTGGCTTGTGCCGCGTGCCGTTATCGTGATCGCCGCCACTCCCATGACTGTCGAACAGGGCAACTAGCTCCGATGACAGCCGCGATGACCTTTGGCTGTTCTCGGGGTCGTCAATATATAAGGAGGGATGGAAGATGAGAGATTGGGCATTGAGCTGCTGTGTTTCCTCCACGAGAGTCTCCAGATGCTCCGTCGCCAGTTCAACTTCTACGAGAGCCTGACGGATATGTTGGGCTAGGCCCTGAAGTTGACGGGCATCCTTGGGGTTGAGATGTAGGGTGCTGTGGGAGAGTTCTGCCAGCAGGGGTTCACGCCAGGGGGTTTCTTCCCAGATGTTTCGTAGCAATCTGCCTGAGACGACCACACCGGGGAGAATTGGCGCCTGCTGGGCAGCGAGCTGACTTAGGTGGTAGGCGCGATCGCCTAACCACTGTCGGGGAACGTCTGAGGAGGCAGTGAGTTGAAAAATGTCGGCCACAAAATTGGGAAGTTTGGCGATCTCTTTCCTGTTGATTGTAGCGCTGTCTTGCTCTTTGGCTCGAATGGCAGTAGAAACCTAGTTCAGTAATATTACTGATACGTTACAAAGAGGAGTGGGGCCCGATGGGCTTCACACTTCCTATATAAAACTGGCTATAGGACGGATATTTTCAGGTTTTTTTTAAAGACTTGGTAAACCTTTCCGTAAAACCTCCCTAGTTTTCCGGACAGTGGTTATAGTGAGACTCATCAGCATATCAGTGTAATTGCGTAAGTCTAAACAAGGAGCCTATTATGAAAACGATGACAACCTTAAGCCAAAAAACCTTGACCCTAACGGCTGGTGCCGCGATCGCCCTGGGGGGATTAGTGTTGGGAGCTAACCCAGCTATTGCCGGCCCTCTTAACCCGATTAATGATTTTGGTCCGACCAATGATGAGTTCGGGAAAGGCTCTGGTAAAGACTGCCAAACGGCTGAGTGTAGTTTGCAGTCAGAATTGGACTTTTATACCACCGACGGTCCCGGAATTGATGTTTACGACTTTTTAGCCCAGGAATACTTTCCCACCAGCAGTCTTCTCTCAACGCTCATGTTTGAAATTGCTGGATTCAAGGACTACAACAGTTTTGGGGTCTATGCTCGGGATGAGCGGGATGAGAACAATAGACCAACCAACCTGATTGAAATTTTTAGTGGCTCTGACAGTGGGGTGTTAGCGAAGGCATTGACTCAAACGGAGATAGCTAGTCTAGGGAGCTATTTTGGCTTCTATCTCACGAACAAAAACGGGACAACGTTCTATACAGAACATGCTCTGAATATCAAGGGGAATCAACATGCCGTGATTTATGGGGGTAACAATACGACCTTTAACATTAACGGCAGCGAGGTCAATTTTCTTCCGGGTGACCTCCTGATTGCCTTTGAAGACCTACAAGAGGGTCGCCGATATGCAGACTGGGATTATCAAGATATGGTGGTTCATGTGCGGATGAGGAAGGATGTTCCTGAACCCGGCCTCATCCTAGGTTTAGGTGCCATGGCTGGCTCTTTAGTGGCTACCCGCAAACGCCAGCGCCGCTAGTTGGTTGAGAGTTAGGTAGAAGGGCGATCGCTGTTTTGGGGCGATCGCCCATCTGCGTTTTTAAGGATGTCCCCCTAAGGCGTACAATCACTCAAGATAGCCGACTTAGCGGAGTTAAATAGGGTGCGTCTGCTTAATTCAGTTCTTGACCTATTTTTGCGCTCTAATTGTCCCCTGTGCGATCGCCCCCTTCAGGGAGATGAACTCTGTCTGGCCTGTCAACGCCGCCTCAATGATTGTCAACAGCCCAAAAGTGTTCAGCAATGGCAAGGAACCCCACCCTTATTTGCCTGGGGAATCTATCAGGGAGACCTAAAACGAGCCATCGCCGCCCTCAAATACGAGAATCAGCCTCAACTGGCCCGTCCTCTGGGATATCGCATGGGGGAAACTTGGCAGCAGTCCCCCGGTTTGCCCAAGTCCCTGGTGGTTGTTCCCATCCCCATGCACCCAGAAAAACAGCGTCAACGGGGCTTTAACCAAGCTGAATGCTTGGCGAGATATTTTTGTCATTTGACGGGCTTTTCTTTGGCGCCGAAGGGCTTGAAACGAGTTAAAAATACCCAAGCCCTCTACGGCTTAACTCCCCAACAGCGGCAGCAAACCCTACAGCGGGCGATCGCCCTGGGGGAGTCATTTCAACGTCGGCCTCCCCGTCATCCAGTGTTGCTATTCGATGACATTTACACCACCGGAAGCACGACTCGGGAGGCGATCGCCCTGTTACAGCAGCATCAGATTCCCGTGGCGGGAGTGGCCACGTTAGCCAAAACCCAGGGCCCATCCCGGTCCAGATCGACTCCCTAAGCCATCGAGGCTTCTATCCCTTGGGCCCAATCCCGGGCCCAGTTGAGGGTTTGACGCACCTGTTCCATACTTGGCCCCTCACAATAGAGACGTAACACCGGTTCCGTGCCACTAAAGCGCACCAACAGCCAACGGCCATCTTGTAAACGGAACTTGTAGCCATCGGTGGTTTGACAACTTTCAACGGCTGTTTGGGCAATCTCCTCAGGGGGATGCTGTTCCAACTCATCCACTAACGCCTGACGCACGGCCATACTGGCGAGGGGCAAATCAATACGGTCATACATAGAGACAAACTCAACCTTCTCCTGTAAGTCCCGATAGAGTAATCCCAGTCCCTTACCCGATTGCACCACCGCCTCTAGGACGTATAACGCTGACAATAGGGCATCCCGTTCAGGGATATGGGTGTTATAGCCAATTCCCCCCGACTCTTCCCCACCGAGTAAGACATCCTGGGTGAGCATGATATCGGCAATATATTTAAAGCCAATGGGGGTTTCTAACAGGGGCAACCCATAGAGTTTAGCTAAACGGGGAATCAAATCCGAACCACTGACCGTTTTCACAATCTGCCCCGAGAGGTTCTTGCGCACCGCCAAATGTTCCATGAGAATGGGAATGAGAACCTGGGAACTGAGAAAATTCCCCTCACTGTCCACTGCGGCAATGCGATCGCCGTCCCCATCAAAGACTAAGCCAACCGCTAATCCCTGACTATTGAGACGATGACCCTTAATAGTCTCAAATAACCCCGCCAGATTTTTCGGCAGGGGTTCCGGGGCCCCGCCGCCAAATAGGGGGTCGCGATCGCTATTGAGTTCCTGAATCGGGGCATCTAAAATCTTAGCCAGACCCCCAGCGGCGGCCCCGTGCATCACATCAGCAAACACCGTCAACTGGCCCGACTGTAACACTTGGCGAATCCCCTCAATATCCACCTTAGTCCGTAAATCGGCACAAAAGTCAGTCCAGGGGTCAAAGCGGGTTAAGGTTCCCGGCTGTTGCGCGGTCACCCCCTCCCCAGAGTTTAAGCGGGCCTCAATCTCCTGAGTCACCTCCGGCGATACCGACCCCCCAAAGGCCCCTTTCACCTTTAGGCCCAAATAACGAGCCGGATTATGACTGGCCGTCATCACAATCGCCCCTAACGCTCCGTGATGATGGGCCGCCCAACTAAAGGCCGGGGTTGAGGCATAGGACTCAGACAGTAACACATCAAAGCCGGCGGCCAGCAAACAATCTGCCGCCAATTGCGCGAAATCCTCCGCCATGAAGCGGCGGTCATACCCCACCACCACCTGACGCGATCGCGCCGAGTGACCATAATGGCGTTCTAACACAGCCGCCGCCACTGGGGCCACCTGTGCCACCCGTTCAAACGTAAAATCAGCAGCAATGGTTCCGCGCCAACCATCAGTGCCAAAGTGGATCGGATTAACATGAAACGGCATAGAAGTCGGATGAGACACAGCTACAATTTCCCTCACTCAGACGGCTAAAGCTTAATCAATCAAATTCTAGGCGATTCCTAACCCCCTAGAAGAGTTGAGAATCCCTGTGACATCCCCAACAGAAGAAGAACAGGTTAGAATTTCATTGCGGCGATCGGCAACCCAACAGCAATGTAGCACGTCGTGTTAACGTGTTAGGGTTCCCCGCCCCGGATCTGTATCCCCGGTGCGTTGACCCATTGGGACACCCTCGACAACAGACCTGTGGGACACCAAGTGTGAGAGAGTATTGGACATGGCTGGACTGAATATTGCCCTAGCGGAAGAGGACACTCTGTTTAGCGGAACCGACGCCGACGATACCATCGTCGGTAGTGCCGGGAACCATACCATTTTTGGCTTAGCTGGCAACGATGTCATCGCAGGGGGGCCGGGAGATGATGTTCTGTTCGGTAACGAAGGGGATGATACCCTCTTCGGTGGCAGCGGTAATGATACCCTCTTCGGCGGTCCCGGGAACGACCTCCTCTCTGGAGATGGCGGCAATGATGTCATTTTCGGGGAGTCGGGACAAAACACCATCATCGGCGGCTCAGGCAATGACTCGCTCGTGGGTGGGAGTGGAGACGATATTATCCGAGGGACTGACGGCGATGACACCATTTTCGGCACTGGGGGGAATAACATTCTCGCTGGGGGTCCCGGTCAAGATGTCATTATTGGCGGCGGGGGCAGTGATACGATTTTTGGCGGACTGGGAGACGACCAACTTCGCGGCGGCAGTGGCAACGACCTAATCTATGGAGACCAGGGGAATAATCTTATTGCCGGCAATCGCGGTGACGATACCCTCGTTGGGGGTGATGGCGATGACACCATTTTTGGGGGACGAGGCAGTGACGTCATTGTGGGAGGTCCTGGCAATGATTACCTATCTGGGGATGACGGCAATGACACCATTTTTGGCAATGCTGGCAACGATACCATTGTTGGGGGGTCGGGGGCCAACGTCATTTTTGGGGGACGGGGCAGTGATTTGATTTTTGGTGGCGATGGCCGCAATACCATTTTTGGGGATGACGGCAATGACACCATTTTTGGCAATGCCGGTGACGATACCATTGCCGGCGGGGATGGTGACGATATTATCTATGGTGGACAAGGGGATGATGTCCTGTTTGGCAATCAAGGGGATGATACCCTCTTTGGCAATCGCGGTAATGATTTCTTAGCGGGCGGCCAGGGGAATGATTATCTGGTGGGAGGTTTAGGGAATAACACGCTCCATGGTGGGGCCGGGGCCGATAGTTTTGTTCTCATCGATAAACCGGGCTTTGACGTGATTCTTGACTTCAACAGTGCTGAAGAGGATCGCTTACTCCTGGGGGGACTGTTGACCTTTGAGGATATCGACATCCGCCAAGGAACGGGGCTGAATGTTAATGATGCCGTGATTACTCGGCGAGGCTCCGATTCCGTCATCGCCATTTTGCGAGGGGTTCCCATCGCGAACCTCACCGAGGCTGTCTTTGCCCCGGCGGTTGGTGACCTTCCTATTTTTGATGAGATTGACAATGGGAATGGACTCGATGATGATGACCCAGAGGAGACGGATCCTGATGCCAATTTAACCACAACGCCTCAACTGCGAGGGGCAGAGTTACTGGTGGCCAACAGGTCCGGAGTCATTGGCCAGGTGGCGGCCCTAGATGCAGCTGGCTTCAGTGTCATCGGTGTGGAAACAGATGGTGGTGACAGTCTTGAGGATGCTGTTACCATTGACGACCAGGGCAACATTACCCTAACCAGTACTGGGGTAAGTGCGTTTGATAATACCAGCACCTATTTAGACATCAGCATTGAGACGGATGCCGGGAACTCGGGTACGGTGCGGGTTTATGGTCGCATTGTTGATGCGTTAGAGGATCCCGAAATTGGCAATGCCCAGGATATTAGTGTCGGCAATGGTCAGGATACCATCCGCATTGCCCCGGGGACCTATGATGACCCCCTGCTGTTATCTGAGTCGGTGACCTTACGAGGGGCCAACGCGGGAACCCCAGGAGACGCGAACCGAGGGAATGAGTCGGAGATTACGGCAACGGTTCAGGTGAATGCTAATGGGGTAACCCTTGATGGGTTGAGGTTCACCGAAGGGGTGAATGGAGACAATACCGGTAACAATCTGCGCATTCTCAACAATGTATTTGAAGAAGTGGGACTCTCAGTTCGTCCCGGGGAAATCCGCAGTGGCACTCAAATTCGCAATAATCAGTTTAATGCCATTGAGGTCTTTGGCATCAGTTTAAGCAATTTAAGCGATGCTCGGGTAACGGGGAATGGGGTCAATGTTGTGGGGACAGAGGCTAATAGTGATGGGATTGTGGCCGATTTATTAATTGGCAGTACAATTTCTGATAACAGGCTCAATGTTGCAGCTGGGGGCGGATCGGGTATTCAACTCTCAGGGACGGGGGATGCGGGTAATCCTCTAGAGGATATTACGCTCTCGGGTAATACGATTATGGGAGAGTCAGGGGCTGGTCGAGGACGCACGGATGGGGGAATTACCCTACGGACGGGCAATTTCCAAAACTTGCTGATTCGGGAAAATACGGTGAGTGGCTTTAGTGGCGATAATCTCACTGGGTCATTATTGTTAACCGCTGGGACGCAGATTCCGGATCCGGATCAGGTTCAGTTGTTAGATAATGTGTTTGCGGCAGATTCTCCAGGCTTCTCAGTCTATGTTGCGGCAGCAACCAGTGATATCCCAAGTTTACGAGTGGGGGATAACTTCTCGGCACCGGAAACTCCCCTGGTGGTGGGAAATGTGGCGGCGCTAGAAAATACGGAGTTTTTGTTTAGTTAGGTGAGTTCACAAATGTGGCTTCGGGTTGCTAGCAATTTAGCAGATACGTTCTCTGGGAGTTGGCAGACTGATCCAGAGGAACTAAACAATTGGTGTACAGTAGGAGTTGTCTTTTTAAGCCATGGTTGTTTTGACTCCTTCCCCAATGATGGATGATACTTTTAGCCAGCAACACCCATTGCGTATACTTTTGGCGGAAGATAATCTCGTCAATCAGAAGGTGCTGTTGCGGTTGTTGAAACGGTTAGGATATGAGGCTGATGTGGCAAATAATGGTCTAGAGGCGGTGGAGGCAGTTCGCCACAGGGTCTATGATGTCATCCTGATGGATATTCAAATGCCTAAGATGGATGGGATTAAGGCGACGGAACGAATTTTTGAGGAATGGTCTCCCCCGGAACGTCCTCAGGTGATTGCGGTGACGGCTAATGTCCTCCCGGAGTATGAGGAGGCCTGTGAGGCGGTGGGGATGATAGGGTTTGTCACCAAGCCGGTGAGTCTGAAAACGATATCTGAGGCGTTGAGTAGTTGTCAGATGACGCGACGGCAGACGGTGGAATAAACTTAAGGGGATGTTCCTGGGGTTGACCGTTCTTTTGACCTTATCTGCGCCACCGTCGAGTTACCGGCAACTACTGCCCTATTTACGTCCTCATCGCCGCACCATTACCGCTGCGATCGCCTGTACGTTAGGATTTACTCTCTTTTGGCCCCTCCTCGGCTGGCTGGCGGGACGGGTGGCTGAATATATTGGGGAGGGCAATGTAGAAGGAATTGCCCGGTTGGCGGCTTGGAGTGCCTTGATTTTTTTGTTGCGCGGGCTGGTTCAATATGGCCAGGATGCGTTAATGGCTAGGGCGGCGTTCGCTACGGCGTTTGATGTCCGCTGTCAAACTTACGCCCATTTACAACGCCTGAGTCTGGATTATTTTGCCACGGCTAAAACTGGAGACCTCTCCTATCGCCTCACGGAGGATGTCGATCGCATTGGGGAAGTGGTGAATAAGGTGTTTCACCAGTTTCTGCCCAGTGTCTTGCAATTGCTGGTGGTTCTGGGCTATATGGTTTGGCTGAATTGGCAGTTAACCCTGGCGACGTTTGTGATTGCCCCGGTGATGGCGGGGTTGATTGGCTGGTTTGGCGATCGCCTCTTGCAGGTGTCCCGTCGCAGTCAACAGCAAATCTCGAATTTAGCGGCCCTCTTGACGGAACTGTTTGCGGGAATGCGTTTGGTTCAGGGATTTGCGGCGGAAGATTTTGCCAATTATCGCTTTTCCCAGGCGGCGGATCTCAATCGACGCACGAAATACAGGGCGGAACAACTGAAGGCCCTTCAGTTTGTGGTGGTGGGATTCCTCGAAGCGATGAGTGTGCTGTTGCTGTTCTTTCTCGGGGCCTGGCAAATCTCCCAAGGAAATCTCACGGGAGGCGGCTTTGTCAGTTATATTGCGGCGGTGGCCATGTTGATTGACCCCATTTCCTTGGTCACCAGTAATTACAATGAGTTTAAACAGGGGGAAGCGTCTGTCGATCGCATCTTTGAGTTACTCACGCTTCAGCCTTCGGTTCAGGAGGCCCCTGGGGCGATCGCCCTACCCCCGCTGACGGGCAAAGTAGAGTTTTCGGGGGTCTGTTTTGCCTATGAGTCTGCCACCGGTGACCGGCCTAAGACCCCCAAATGGGTCTTAGATCAGCTCAATTTACGGATTTTCCCCGGGGAAACCATTGCCCTGGTGGGGGCGTCGGGGGCGGGCAAATCCACCCTCGTCAATCTCATTCCTCGCTTCTATCAACCCCAACGGGGTCAAATTCTCTTGGATGGGGTGGATGTGAGTCAGGTGACGCTCAAGAGTTTACGCCGACAAATTGGCATTGTGCCTCAAGATACGGTCTTGTTTGCCGGGACGGTGGCCCAGAATATCGCCTTTGGCCAGGAGGAGTTTGATATTCAGCAGGTGATGGAGGCGGCCCAGGTGGCCAATGCCCATGAGTTTATCTCGGCCCTGCCCAATGGCTATTTTACCCTCTTGGGAGAACGGGGGGTGACCCTCTCAGGTGGACAACGGCAACGGTTGGCGATCGCCCGGGCCGTGTTACTCAATCCCACTATCCTGATTTTAGATGAGGCCACCTCCGCCCTGGACTCCGAATCTGAAGCCTTAGTGCAAGAAGCCTTAGAACGGATTACCTGCGATCGCACCGTGTTAATTATCGCCCACCGCCTCGCCACCGTCCGCCGGGCCGATCGCATCCTTGTCATGGAACGGGGACAATTGATTGAGTCAGGAACCCACCCCGAACTCCTAGCCGCCAATGGCCGTTACGCCCAATTCTATGCCCAACAGTTCCATTGAGCGGTCTGGTCTCAGGCCCCTATCGCTCCCCAGGACCAATCCTCTGCCCAAAAAATTGAGCAAAGGGGTTGACATTTCCCGATAGATTTGCCATGATGGTAATCACGCAAACGCAAGTGAGCGTCCTGCGGGTGTAGCTCAGTGGTAGAGCGTCACCTTGCCAAGGTGAATGTCGCGCGTTCGAATCGCGTCACCCGCTTTTAAACCGCTTCGACGAAATCCCCCCAACTCCCCAAAGTTGGGGGGATTTTTTGCCATCATCCCGGCTAACGATTGAGAAACTGACTGGCGAGACTAATCGCATTACTTACATTCATTCCCCCATCCCCAGAGAGGAAGTCCATCAAAACGGGGTTAGTGCCAGATTTGGCGTCCTTACAGGAATTGCCGGATTTGAGCAAATTCAGGACCAGGGGCACTAAAACCGGCAGCAGGGCCTGAATTTGACTGGCATTGACCCCCGTTTTTTGGCTAGCTTCCGAGACCACCTCCTGCTGTTGTTGGGGAGAGAGTAAGGCTTGAACCGCTTGCAGGTTGGGATTATTACCCCCAAACTGTTCAATGAGAGTTTGGACGGTTCCCGTTCCTTCCTTGTCGCATTTAGACTTGAGGCTAGACTGAACCTGTTTCCCCACCAACGACAGCAGAACCTGACTGGTGTTGGCGTTAAGTCCCTGACTGCTACCACTTTGCTGAAGGGTACTAACAATACTGGTCACCTGGCCCACATTGGCTTGTAAATTGGGGTCGTTAAAAGCACTGGAAATTTTTTCAAAAATAGACATTGATTCTTGGGTAAGCTGGAACCTTCCGATTGTAACTTAGCGGACTCAGGGCCAGGGATGAGATGGCTCAGGGCCGCTGTCCAGACTCATCTATGGCACAGTAGAGGATAGATACCCTCAGCATCTCACCGGGCCTCCCCATGACTCATTCCACCGACTCTCGGCCAACAGACAATCTGAAGTATGACCGCCGCATTGTCAATCGCCTCCACCGTGTCAGTTACATTCTCGATAATTCCATTCCTATTCCGGGGACTGGCTATCGCATTGGGATTAACCCAATTTTGGGGTTAGTGCCGGTTTGGGGGGATGTCGCTGGGGCGATTTTGTCGGGGTATATTATCTTAAATGCGGTGAAGTTGGGGGTGTCTCGGAAGGTTCTGCTCACCATGATTTATAACATTTTGGCGGAAACGATTATTGGGGTGATTCCGGTTCTGGGAAACATTTTTGATGCGACTTGGAAGGGGAATATCCGCAATATGCGGTTATTGGAGGGGTATATTGGCAGTCCGAGTCCGGGTCGGACGGTGAGTCTGAAATTTGTGCTGTTGGTGGTGTTTGGGGGGGTCCTGCTGTTGCTGCTGGGATTGCTGCTGATGGTGCTTTTGTTGGGATGGTTGATGGGTCGTGTTTGGGGGTGAGGGGAGGGGGAACCACGGAGTCACAGAGGACACGGAGTTAGAGGAGGAGAGAGAGATGATTTGGGGTTTAGATTCGTCGAAAATTTTGTCTTTGGCTGAGTTTTTGGAGTTACCTGAGACAGAACCGGCTTGTGAGTATATTGATGGGAAGATTTATCAGAAAGAGATGCCCCAGGGGAAAGGTAGTAAGCTACAAATTGAGTTGGCATCTACTATCAATGAACGGGGTAAGTTTGCAAAATTAGCTTATGCGTTTCCGGAGTTGAGGGTGACGATTGGTGGGCGTTCTCTTGTTCCTGATATTTCGGTGTTTAATTGGTCTCGTATTCCTGTAGATGAGCGGGGAGAGGTGGAGAATCAGATTAAAATTGCCCCCGATTGGCTGATTGAAATTCTCTCTCCTGGACAAAATCAGACTCGGGTGATGGATAAAATTATCTTTTGCCTCAATCAAGGTACGGAACTGGGTTGGTGTATCGATCCGCAAGAACGGTTAATTATGGTCTTTCGGGGCGATCGCCTCCCCAGTGTTAAGGCGGAGTCGGAGATTGTGCCGGTGTTAAGCTGTTTCGGCAGTTGGGAGATTTCTGTGAACCAAGTGTTTGAGTTGTTGATGTTTTGAGACTGGGGAAGAGCGAAAAAAACCCTCCCCTGAGTTGAGGAGAGGGATGATTCAGTAAAAACTGAAAAACTGTGGTGTTAAAGCGTTAACTTACGCGGTCACCGTGGCTTCTTGGAAATTGGGGATGGAGTTGCGGAGGCGATCGCCATACAGGGCCAAGGCATTTCCACCGAGAAGGGCCGCTAAGTGGTCGCGATCGTAGTCCGCCACCGTCGCGGCATCGCGGACACAGTTGGGAAGGACACCATCCCAGTGACCATAGTCCCCAGAGAAACAAGCCACTCGTTTACCCACGTCACCCATGGCTTGGGCAAGATAGGCCGGACCGGGGTCGTCAGACTCAAAGGTGACAAAGATTTGTCCCCGTTCAAAATACTCCATCGGGTCGCGATGACGTAAATCGTAGTGTTCGTAGAGACTGGCGTCGTCGATGTTGCGGGGGTCTTTCTCCTTAGTCCACAACATATCAAACAGGTTTTTCACCTGGCTGAAGATGTTGACGCTGTTCCCCCGTTCTTTAATCATCAGTTCGGTGACTTCTTTGAGAGAGGGTTGGTAGGGGTTTTTGGGGTCGAAGTCACGAATCCGTTTTTCCCAGTGTTCGTGGAAGGAGTGGGAGAGGTCGGGAAGCCAACCACAACCGCCTTCGACGAAGCCAATGCGCAGGGTGGGGAATTTCTCAAACGCACCATCAAACACCATCCGCGCCATGGCCATTTGTTGCTGGTTGCGCTGGACGAAGATGTGGTTGAGGACGAAGGTTTCCATGTGATCGGCGATTCCACCGACCATGTCAGAACCGGGCCCACCATGTAAGCCGAGGGCGATGTCGAGATCGACGGCGGCTTCAAAGAGGGGGTAGAAGTCCGGGTGGCTGATATGTTTGCAGGTGCGCACTTCGGGGAACGCATTGGGGGCCGCTGGATGGGGAATGGGGATGTTGGGAGAGGTGGCCACCCCAACCATACCCAGTTCGTTGACGCAGCGATACATTTCTTTGACCGCTTCATCCACGTCTTGCAGGGGAACGACGCCGATGGGTTTGAGGCGATCGCCCCATTTACGGCAATCTTCGGCCATGTAGTCGTTGTAGGCTTTGCACAAGGCGACAGCTAGGTCTTTGTCGAAGATGCTGGAGAAGGTGAGGTTAAAGGTTCCGTAAATGACGTGAACGTCAACCCCTTCTTGGTCCATGTCTTCGATGCGGCGGCTGTTAAACAAGGCGCCGAGGGTGGTTTCCGGGTGCAGGGTGCGGAAGCCGCCTTTACCAAATCCTTCGGGTTTGGGGAAAATCCGGGGTAAGTCGGTGGTTCCGGTGACGGGGTTGTAGTCCATCACTCGGGCCCGCTGGTCGCCGAGGCGATCGACAATCATGCCAATGCGGTTACGATAGGCGGGATCCACATAGTCCCGGAAAATCATCGGATTCTCGACTTTGTGTGCGTCGGCATCGATGACTAAAAGTCCGTCATACATAGGTTGTTCTGTCCAGTGACAATGCAATGAATGAAAATAAATGCTGGCTCTTTGGCTCTGGCGATAAGATAAAGCCTGGTTTTGCCAAAAGCTTATCTGAAGATAGCGAACTTTTGAGCAGATAACAAGGTTTCGATATTTACATCGCTTTTGCTCAGAATTGGGCTGAGTTTAGTCTTCGGTTTGTGCCATCTTTTGGATTGGCACAGGATTAGCGGGGTCTGGGTTCGGGTCAGGGCTTAAACGGGAGTGCGATCGCCCTTCATCAAAAGCCGCCGCAAGCCAAACCAACGTTCAAAAGACCAGGAAAAGGAGGCAAGAATGGTCACCCCAGGATACTTAAAAAAGGCGGGATGATTTTTCTCAAATACTGCATGACCTCCCCAAGCGGAAATCTGGCTAATCACCAGAAAAATGAGACTAATTTTAGGGTTAATGAACAGCAAAACAATGGCAGATAAGGCTAAAAAGTTGGTGACATGGTGCAACCCTTGATTGATGGGGTGCTGATGACTGGCCACAAAGTGGTCTTTGGCCTCTTGTAAAATACTCATGGGATAGAACTCCGTAAACAAATCGGGGCTAGATTTTGACTACCATAGCACCGATTACCACCATTGCAATTCCAGATAGCCCCGTTGAGGAACTTGACGTTCCTCTTCACTTAGCCAATCCACTTTTTTGTAGGTTCCAAAGACGTAATCCCACCAATCCACGGCTAAACCGAAGTTATGATGCCACATTTGATATTTATGGTGGACATAGTGAACGGGCATGGGCATCCAGAAGCACTTGCTGGGATTCTCATGTTGCAACTGGTGGGCGTAGGCGGAAAAAAGGGCATAGGCTAAGGCCCCCATCAGCCAGCCTAACCCCACCTCTAGGGAAATGGCGAAGGGCAACACCATGGCAATGGCTGCCCCTTTAACGTAATCGCGAAACTCCCATAACACCCCTTGTCCTTCATTGCGGCGGTGATGATCTCGGTGACGTTCCCCAAAGCGGGGGGAATGGTGCATCAGGCGATGAACCCAATACTCTACAAAGCTCGAAAAGATAAATGCCAAAAGGCCAACGGCGATCGCAGTCCACATACACAACTCCTCTATTTTGTCAAGACCACTTTAGTCAGAATTTTGTTAATCGCTTAATCGGTAATCAGTGAACAACTTTAATCCTTAACCCAGGTTGGTCTTCTGTCAAGAGGCCAGGTTCTCAACTGTCCACTGAATTGGGAGAGAATCTTCTCTAACCCCTGATGTTACCAAGGATTGCCGATATTGGTGAACGCTGACCAATAGTAGGGATGGGAGACATCCAAGCGCTCAACCCGATCCGGTAGGGGAGACCCCACCAGAGTTCCGGGGGGCAGATTATCACTCAAGGGGGGCGGGGTAAAATCTAAGTCACCCCGCAGGGCCGCCAATTGGCTACGACGGAGGGCCACGGCAGGAGTGGGAGCAGTTTTGAGTTGCTCGTAAAACTCACTCATCAGTAGGAGAGTTCCCAAATCACTGACGGCCCAAAGACTGGCTAACACCGTGGGAATGCCCGATTGAACCGCTAAGCCAGCAAAGCCCAATTCTGCCTGCAAATCCCCCCGTGCTGTCGAACAGGCACTTAAGACTAACAACTCCACTGGGGAATCTTGCCAGTCCAACTCCCGTAGCTGGGTTAGGGAGAGTCGCTGATCCCAAAACTGAAGATAGGAGGCGTCAGCATCTCCCGGTTGAAACTGGGCATGGGTGGCGAGGTGGATAATGGTGTAATCCTGTTGTTGACGTTGTTCTTGTAAATTGCTGAGGGTAAAGCCTTCATTGAGAAAACTTTGGCCCCGCCATAGGCGAGGCACAATTGAGGCTAATTCCAGAGGAACGGCTGGGAGGGGGGCGGCATCCTGAAATTCAGACGCACCCATGGCTAGAACTTGGGCATTTCGCAGCGATCTCGAGCCGCTATCCATGAGGAGATATCCGGGAATCTGAGCCAAACTATAGCGTTCAATTAAAAACCTCTCGCCGTCATGGAGGGCGGCCATGGGTAGGGTTCGCAATCCTTCTCCCAGGGAGAAAATCAGATGTTCAATGCCCTCACTCTCCAGATGCTCGTTTAGGGGCGAGATGAGCCACTCATGGAGTTGTTGGGCCACCTGACGATAGGCGGTGCTGCGTCGCCGTCGGGGATTGGTGAGTTCATTTTCAAACTCGGCAACGGTTTCTAGGAGTTCTTCTTGAGTGACGGCCACCTGCTCTTGAAATGCCAGTCCGTTGGAGGTGGCTAAAATCAGTTCTAATTCCTCTTCATGGGGGATGGCGTAGAGAATGGCGGAGGTTTGACGATTGGCCAGGGATTGTTGGGCCAGAGTGTTAATCATCTCCTCAAACTCGGGGCTGCGATCGCTCAAGGGAACCCCGAAATACTCGGAATATTGCTCTTCCCAGCTAAGCTCCAGATTTTGCCAACGCTCAATTAAAGCCTCAACGTCCCCGGCTAACGTTTTTGGGGCCGCCAGGGTTAAGCTCAGCAGGGTTAAGGCACTAATGGCAGGGCCGTGTAGGGATTTTAATATCATCGATTCTTAACAAATAGGGGAATCGTCCCCATGTTAGCCATTTTGATTTAGACCTGACCGGCGACAACCAACGGTAAGGTTTGACTGAGGGTCCAGGCATCAACTCCCAAGACCCCCCGTTGCTGTTGCGCCCGTAATGCCCCTTGAGCGTGCCACCAGACGGCGCTATGGACTAGAGGAGCGATCGCCCGCTTCTGACAGGCTGCAATCGCCACCAACCCCGCCATAAGCCCTGTTAGGACATCCCCAGACCCCCCTCGGGCTAAGGCTGGGGTACTCTCGGGATTGATGGCCAGGGACCCATCGGGACGGGCAATGACTACCCGTGCGCCTTTGAGGACGACCAAGGCCCCTGATTGGCTGGCCGCCTGTTGGGCCGCCTCTGCGGGGTGAGGGGCAGATAGGTGGGGGAAGAGGCGACGAAACTCTCCTGGGTGGGGGGTGAGGATGAGAGGGGAAGACCGCCAAGGGGTGATGTTAGCCTCTCCCCCTTGCCAATTTGAATCGGCAGCGAGGAGGTTGAGTCCATCGGCATCGAGGACTAAGGGGCTGTCTATCTGGAGGGTTTGCTCTAATAGGGTTGGCGTCTGTTGGGTTAAACCGGGTCCGAGGGCGATCGCATCATAGCGGTTGAGGTCGCAGTCGCGGGGCAATTGGGCGATCGCACCCTGGGGGGTTTCGGGACAGGCCAGAACCAGGGCCTCAGGAACTTGCTGATTCAACAACGGTTGTAGAGACTCGGGAACCGCCAGAGTTAACATCCCCACACCACTAGCCCGAGCGCCCAACGCTGCTAAACTGGCAGCCCCGCCATATTGACGGGACCCAGCGATGAGCAACAGTTGTCCCTGTTGATACTTATGAGTAAACTGAGGACGAGGCAGAGGCAGGGCGCTGCGGGCGCTCTCTGGGGTGATGCGTTGCCATTGGGGAACCGGCCCCAACACCGCCGCCACATCCGCCCAAGGAATATCAAAATCGAGCCGTTGCACCTCTCCCAAGACATCTAAGGCGGCATCCTGAAAGAGTCCCCGTTTCCAAAGTCCTAAACAGAGGGTGACATCCGCTTGAAATGCGACCCCCAACACCTCCCCCGTATCCGTGTGAATCCCCGAGGGAATATCAATACTGAGCCGTTGCTGGGGCTGTTGATTGACCCAGGTGAGGAGGTCGGCGAGTTTCCCCTCAATGGGGCGAGTTTGTCCAAAGCCAAATAGACCATCAACAATGACCTGACAGTCTTGCAAGTCCTGCCACCTGTCTAGGATGGGAATCCCCAGGGACGTGGCATAATCAAAATGGGCTTGGGTGAGGGGTTTGGCCTTGTCTAAGGGGCGATAGATAGAGATGGGATAGCCCTGAAACCATAATTCTCGGGCCACCACCAGGGCATCGCCGCCATTGTGACCGGGACCCACTAACACCCCCAGATGAGGCGGGTTGGGGGTCTGTTGGCTGAGCCAGTGCTGAATCCATTGGGCGATGCGTCCGGCGACTTTTTCCATTAACGCCGCCACGGGGAAGCCCGCGTCAAAGAGGCGAGTTTCAATGGCGCTCATTTCCGCCGCACTGACGATGATGCGATCGAGGTCTAACTCGACAGACATAACTCCCGGTCTCCTGAATCCTGGCTTCAGGAGTATTGTAGGCGAGGATTTCACCGATTGGAGGAGTGATAGCTACGCAAGCGTTGACCGTGGGCGGAGGTTAGGGGTAGGGATTGAATATATTTCTCCACGATCTGCATGACATCGGCGGCCCGAGGGGGTTTACTGAGAAAGTCTGAGGCCCCGGAGAGATTAGCTCGGACGCGCTCCATGGTTCCATCACTTTGACTGAGGATGACAATAGGAGTGGCCTGAAAGACGGAGGTTTTGCGCAGAAAGCTGCAAAAGTCGCAGCCGTGAATTAAGGGCATATTCAGATCCAGAAAAATAAGTTCCGGTTGTTCTTTGAGTAACAGGGGTAGGTCTTGTAAAGGATTTTGAATAAACATGAGCCGGAAGCCCCGAGGCTCAATAATTTTGCGCAAGTATTCTCCAGCGGTGGGGCTATCGTCAATATAAGCAATGGTGCGACGAGGCGGGGCAACCGCAGCGGCTACCATTTGCATCTGTTCAAAGGGGGAGGGCAAATCATCCACTTGGCGCAATTGTAGGGTTCCCTGTTCTACGAAGTGGTGCAGGGTTCGGGTTAGGTTGCTGAGCGATCGCCGTTGGCGTTGGGCGATGTCCCAAAGGGTATATTGACCGTTAAAGAGGGTTCGGGCGGAACTTGAGGTTAGGGAGAGATCGCGATCGGCGGTTTTACCCGTCCAGAGGGGGGCTTGGTCGGGGCAAATGTAGGTTAACCCCATCCCCTGCCATTGCTGCCAGAGATCTTGCACTGAGGTCAACAGCCGTTGAAATTCTTTAGGGGATAGGGCCAGGCGAGATTCATGGGGGGCGTTGGGTCTGGAGTCCGTCCATTTGCAGATGAGATCTTTGGGGGTTAGGGTAGCAAAGAGCACTTCGGCGGCGATCGCCCCTAACACAGCTTTCCCCGTTGAGAGTTCCAGGGATTGATTGGAAACGGCACGATGGAGCAGTTGATACTCCCATAATCCTTTGGGCGTTGCACCCCGAACATCCAATCGCCAATGGGGACAGTGACGCTTTAAGGCTCGTTGCCAACGACGAACCCGATGTTGTCCTCCCCAAGCGAAGAGAAATCGACCCTGGAGAAAGTAGTAGTGCCACTGCTCCCCCCGTACGGTAATGCTCAGTTTTCCTGTTTTAGCCGATGTATGAATTGTGGCAAACGCCCTGAGGAGGGTATTGACACCGGGTAGATGGCAGACCATGATGGCAAGATTTGAGTGGTAGCTAGCTTTATTGTAGTCCCGTAGAATTACGAATTCCTATCCGTAATTTCCCGGAGATTTCCCGATTCCCCTAAGACCCGGGCTGGGGAACCGGTCTCAAATCGACAAAAACAGCCCATTTAAGTGGTTTCTGGGGTGCTTTGAGGGGCAGTTTCAGAGAAGCTAGGGGCTAAACCCCGGCGACGTCATCCGCCTCTCTAGAGTTCCTGGGTGATCCGCAGATCTGGCCCGCTCTCAAGGGTATGCTAGAACGTAAGGGGCAGGTTGGGGAACATCGGTCAACTAGCCCTAGATCTAGTAGCGTCGAGTCTCAATCCCATGATTGTCTAGGCGGTGGTAACAAGGAATCAGAGCATCATGGTCTATTCTGGCGAACGATTAAATCCTAATCAAGAACAGGAGTGGTGGGTTCAGCAATGGTTGGATCTACTGCAAAAATATCGCTTTAAAAAGCGTCTGGAGCGGGGGCGAAACTATGCGCGACAAGGCAATGTTTTAGGCATTGAGTTTCGGGACAAAAAAGTCTTAGCAAAGGTACAGGGAAGCGAAGATCAACCCTATGAACTTTCGATTTGGCTTGATGCGTTTAGTGACGAAGATTGGCAATATGTTGTCGATACTTTGTCGGAACAGGCCCTGCATTCGGCTAAGTTGTTAGCCGGAGAAATGCCCACCAACATTGAAGATGTCTTTGCCGCCAATGGATTGCGGTTATTTCCCTTTAGTTTGCAGGAGGTGCGATCGCGCTGTTCCTGTCCCGATAAAGCCAATCCCTGTAAACATATTATTGCCGTCTATCATTTACTGGGCGATCGCTTTGGTGAAGATCCGTTTTTACTCTTTCAACTGCGCGGTCGCAGCAAGGAGGAGATTATCGCTGCACTCCGGGAACGCCGCGCTGACTTAGCTGAGGCTCTGCCATCAGACTCCCCAGAGACCCCTAACACCCCGGCCACCTCAGAAGACTCAACCCAAGGATCTCCCCTAAGGGTGGAAGACTTTTGGACCTATGATGACCCCCTAGACCCCTCCTTAGTGGTCATCACTCCCCCACCCACTCAGGAAACAGTGTTAGATGTACTCGGACCGATTCCTCTGTTAGCTCAAACAGGGAATAGTTCCTTGGCCCAAACCGCTGCCTTAGAACAAGTCCGAGCCTATTTTCAACAGGTTTATCAAACCGTCAGTCAGGAGGCGATCGCCCAAGCCATGGCAACTCCGGAAACGGATTAGGCTTCGGGCCATTCCAACTCCCCCTTACCAGGGATTGCCGACTAAGCTAAACGCAGACCAAAAGTAAGGATGACTAAAGTCTCGGTCAGGGATTTGTGCGGCCAATTCAGGGGGCAGGGAGACGGTCAACTCAGGGGTAATGAGTTGACTGTCTTCAACCCGAACCTCGCCATTTAAGAGGGAAATTTGGGCCTGGCGGAGGGCTTCTGAACGGGTCGGCTGTTCACGAAGTTGCCGGTAAAACTCCGTCATTAAACCCAAGGTGCCATCGTCACTGACGTACCATAAACTCCCCAGGGCTGTCTTGGCCCCTGAGGCCACCGCCAATCCCGCAAAGCCTAACTCCGCTTCAGTGCTACCGACAGCAGTTCGACAGGCACTCAGAACCAATAACTCCACGGGGGGGCGGTTGAGATTGAGGCGGCTCATTTCCAGGAGGCTCAGGCGTTCACCCCAGAGTTGGATATAGGAGTTACTGGCATCTCCATCGACAAACTCGCCATGGGTTGCTAGGTGAATGATGCCAAAGGGAGTTTGTTGTCGTTGTCGCCGTAGGTTCTCAACGGTAAACTCCTCGTTGAGAAAGTTTACTCCTGGCCAAAGTTGTTCGCTAATCGTTTGCAGTTCCGTTGAAACCGCCGGGAGAGGGCTAAGAGCTGGATTAAAGGGAAAGATTGAGGCTCCCATGGCTAAAACTTGGGTGTTTTGCAGATTGCCCCGGCGGGTATCCGTGAGGCTCAAACTGGGGATTAAACCGAGGTTATAGCGTTCGATGAGGAACTGTTCCCCATCATGAAGAACCCCTAGGGGGAGAGTTCGCAGGCCCACGTCAGAGATGAAGGTGAGGTTGGTAATTTCCCGTTCCTCCAAGGTCGTTTCTAGGGGACGAATTAGGAGGTCATAGAGTTGTTGCGACCAGGCCAGATAGCGATCGCTGCGGCGCAGACGGGGATTCGTGAGGTTGGACCGTAACTCAAAGGCGGCCTCCATAACCTGCGCTCGCGTGGCCCCATCCACCACCACTCGAACCGGATCCCCTGCACCGGTTACCACGAGCATTTCTAAGCCATCACTGAGGGGATCGTCATCAATTTTTAATACCCCAGAGCTAGCTTGTTTCTGAGGGGTGGGGTTAAGACTCAGTTGGACATTAGAGACAAACTGAATATAGATAAGGGCCGGTCGTTCTCCAGTCTCCTCTTCAATCTCAGATAACAGGGCCCGGCTGTCATCTAAACTGACCGTCGGTGTCGCATCAAGATCAAGAAACTGGACAAAGTCGTCGGTATAGCGAATTTCCGAGTCCAGACTCGACTCTAAGACCATCAGCGAGTCAGGGTCTGGGCCGGGAATCCGTTGTAAACGTTCAATATCCTCCGCCACTTCAGGGTCTCCAGGCTGTGGGACGGGGTCCGGGGCTTCCGGGGAGATGACGGTAATGGCCCCCTGACTAAAAACCCCTGGACTAGAGGTGAAGGGAGGATCCAGGCGATCGCCCCCAGCGGTCAAACTGCCGGATGTACCGCTGGTTGTAGGGTTACCCACCTCAAAGGGAACGCCAAACTCGGTCATTTCTACCTGAATACGTCCCCCCTCGGAGGTCGCAACGGAGATATCCTCCTCAATAATCAGACCCGAAGCTACAGCCCCAGGAACCCGCAGCCGTGATTGACTCAGGGAAAGGCTTCCCCCACCGGCGGTTCCGCGACCATCCAGGGAGAGGATCTCGGTCTGGCCACCAGCCATCGTGGTGATATTGCCCCCGGTTCCTCCTAAGCCTTCACTGTCAAGGTTCCCGGTGCTGATGTTTTCTGCTGCGTTGAGGCGAATCTCGCCACCATTAACCCCGGTGGCGATAATGTCCTCGGTTTGAATGGAACCTGAGGCACTGTCGAGGCGAATTGCTCCACCTCCGGACAAGAGGATTTGACTGTTAATATCCCCTTGGGCTTGTAAATCTATAGACCCTCCCCCTGGGGAGGTGTTAATACTGCCGCTGCTAAGGCTACCCCCAGCTTCAATGACGACCTCGGCTGGGGTGTCTGGGCTGGCTGGCGTTAGGGTCAGGTTCCCCAGGCTGACATTACCGGATTGAATGCGAGGGACATCCCCCGAGGTATCTAAAATACCTTCGCCGCCATCAGCTTCTCCTCCTGTGAGTAGGCCGGGAATATCAGTAGAGCGATCCGGATGAGCGGAGAGGTCAAGACTGAGAACAAATCCCGGTTGGCTAATCCGTAGGTTAGCTTCTGCGGGGATAGCATGGATTAACAGTTGTCCGGCGGTGAGATTGCCGGCATTGACCTCTCCCCCAAGCAGGGCTAGGGTTTCAGGAACTTGTAAGGGTGCCAGACTGGTAATGGCTCCACCGCCGTTGAATCGAAAGCCACTGGGGTCTCCGGTTAGGGCTTGATAGTCAGGAGTATTGATGAGGTCAAAGATGCCACCGTTGAAGGTGACGGCGCTGGCGGAGGTAACCAAAAATGAGGCTGGGAGATCGAGTTGGGCGTTGGGCCCAAAGAGAATCCCGGCCGGGTTCAGAAGATAGAGATTGGCGCGACTTCCCGTTAGTTGTAGCAGTCCGTCAATTTGGGAAGCGTCACCGCCAATGCGTCCAAGAACATTCCGGATTTCGGGAGAGGTGAGAAAGTTGGCAGTTTCACCACTGTTGAGATCGAAGCGGTCAAAGCTATGAAAGAGATTTTGACCATCTCCTGAGAGGCTCCCCCCATCGATGTCGAAGCGATCGCCCTCGGGGATAACTTGAGTTCCGGTTCCATCATTGCTAGGAATCAGGGTTTGGGCCTGGGCTTGATTCAGGCTAAGGCTGAGTCCCAGGACGGTTGTGGTTAGGAGGGGGGCATACCAGCGTTGGGCTGACATAAAGCAAGAACGAGTCACCACGGGTCAATTCACCTCTGGGTTAGGGGGAGCGATGGGTGCAAACAACTGAGTCCAAACCCATTAACGACCTAATCATAACGGGTGGATACCCGTTAACGGTCAAGGGGTTAATGGCGGGCTTCCTGGCGGTCAATCCAGGGAACCGTTCTCAGCCACTGCCAAATTCCTGTGCGCCGCCGAGTGTTGACGCCTTGACTATGGCGTGCAACCACAGTTTCTAGGTCTTGGCTGGAGAAGTCATAGCCTAGGCCTTGAGCAATGTTGAGAAACTGCTCAGGGCTTTCACTCTTGGTGAAAGCATTGCGTAGGTCAGGCTCATGTAGGACATCTTTTAAGAACTGTTCAGCATTTTCAATAGACATGGTATTCAATGGACCTCCTCATTGGGTGTTCTTAGGGCAAACCTAGGCACCCTGATGGCGATGTGCCTCTAATTTTGCCACTCTCGTGGGGAGGATGAGGCATCGTAACCTCCAGTGCGCATGAGACGTTCGAGTTCTCCGGGATCGGGAGAAATTCCCTGGGCATCTTCAATGGTAATGCGTCCATCGAGGATTTCACGATATAGGGCTTGATTGAGGACTTGCATCCCTTCAATTTGCTCGGTTTTCATCAGATGGAAGGCTTCGTCTTCTTCACCCCGGATGAGGTAGTCCTTCATCGTGGGTGTGTTGATGAGAATGTCGTGAACGGCAACCCGTTGGCGATCGGTGGTGGGGAGCAATTGCTGGGCAACGACGGCCACGAGGGATTCAACCAATTGAATGCGGATGACATGTTGCTCGTCGGGGGGGTAGAGGTTGACGAGACGGTTCACGGAGTCGATGGCGTTACGGGTATGGAGGGTTCCCATGACGAGGTGTCCGGTTTGGGCCGCTTGCAGGGCGGTGTTGATGGTGGTGCGATCGCGCATTTCGCCCACTAGAATGACATCGGGGTCTTCCCGCAAGACGGCTCGCAGGGCCTGGTGAAACTCTAGGGTATGTAACCCCACTTCCCGTTGGCTAATCAGGCATTTTTTGGAGGTATGTACAAATTCAATAGGGTCTTCGATGGTGACGATGTGTTTGTGGAAGTTGTTATTGAGGTGATCGATGGCGGCGGCCATGGTGGTGGATTTCCCGGAACCGGTGGGCCCGGTAATCAGGATTAGACCCTGGGGAGCTTGAACGATTTTTTTGATGACTTGGGGAAGTCGTAGGTTATCAATGCTAGGAATATCTAGGCTAATCAGCCGCAAGACCATGGCTCCACCGGAGAGGGAGTCAAAACAGTTGACCCGACAACGCACTACGTTTGGGTAAAAGATGGCGGTGTCGAGTTCTTTTTCTTGCCGAAATTTTTTTCGTTGTGATTCTGAGATGATTTCCTGAAGATACTGGTCAAAAATGTCGCTGGTGGTGAGCATTTCTTGACTCATTTCAATCATTTCTCCCCGGATACGGATGCGAGGTTTATGACCGACGCGGATGTGGATGTCTGAGGCTTTTTTCTCAAGGGCTGTGACCACCAGTTTCTCTACTGAGGTGTCAAAGCTTGGCGGTTTGGCCGGATTGGCAACTCGACGCTGGGGGGGTGGGGGTAGCGGTTGTCGATGATTGCCAGATTTGGCGGCTGGAGGTTTTCCGGATGGGGTTGGATTGACGGATTTATCTACCATGAGGGTTTATAGAGAGTTAATTTTAGGGTTGATACGTCTTCGCTCTGAGCCGGTTCTTAGGGCATCAGAGGACGTGATGGGATTTTAAAAATACGCAAGGTTATTAATCATTCACTTCTCCATTTTACTGATGCTGGAGAGTGATCGGGTGGTGTACACTGAGGAACAGGCCCATCCCCAGGGAGAATTGCCAGTTCCTAGAACTGGGGCGGTGTGATGGCCTCAGGGCTAAGTTGGTCTTTCATCTCAGTTATTGTCATCTAGTCCGAGGAGCCGTTCTGGTGAGCGGTTGGGGTCCCTGTTGTTTAAGTTTAACGGTTTTAGCGTTATGGTTCGTACGAGGTCAACTGATTCACGGTCATCTGGAAACTGGGCGATCGCTAAACTACCGGGGTTGAAACCGGCTGAGTGCGATCGCCTCAAGGATTGTGGCATCCAAACAACCTATCAATTGCTCAACCAAACTCGCAAACCCCAGGGTGTGGAAGAGTTGGCGGCTCGATTGAAGATTTCGGTTCACTATGTCAAGAAATGGGCGGTTTTAGCTGATTTAGCCCGCATTCCTGGAGTGGGGTGTTGCTATTGTGGTCTCGTCCTTCACTGTGGCGTCGTCTCTCCCAAACAACTCGGACAAACCCAGATTCAGCAGTTCTACCCTCAGTTAATGCGTCTGTGTGTTTCAGCGACCCGCCAAAGGTCGGGTTGTCCCTCTCGGGGCGATGTGGTGAGTTGGATTCAGGCAGCCCAATGTGTTAAACCCCTTAATTAGGGTAGTGCGGACTTGCAAGGGAGAGGGGTTAAACTTGACGGCGTTTGGCGGTTCGACGGGCCACCTTCAGGTTCAACCCCCCTTTGTTGGATAGGAGACTCGTGGCTTCCTGCGTTGACTGGCTCGCTAGCAGGGCCAGGGCCGCCTCCCGAACAACGCTGTCGAGGTCGCGACTGAGTAAAACGTGGCAACAGTCCAAAATGGTCTGCTCTTCCTGCTCATCCACCAGGTCAGCTAAGATCCATCGTTCCAGTTGACGCAGGGCGATCACTTGCTTCAAAGGGTCGTCCTGACTCAGTTGACTGACCATGGCATTGAGATCGACTTTATCTCGTCCTAAGACTCGATGTAGGGTTTGCCAGGTCAGGAGTCCTAAAATAGCTAGGGTAGCGAGTCCTTCTAGGATAAAGCCACTGGCTATCCAGTGATTGTCTGAGCTAACCCAAATGGCCGTGGCCATGTACATGGACAGGGTGGCGAGTCCGCCTGTGGTGGTGGCTAGAACAATAGGTTTTTGGGGACCAGAGAACCAACGACGTAGATTTCCCCAACGCAATCGCCTTTTGGATTGCAGTAATAAATAAACCCCCAGGGTCGCACTCATGCCAGTCCCGGTGGCGACAAAGAGCTTCCAGTTCCACAGCAGCATTGTCCCCCCGAGGATGGCGGCGGTTCCCCAAGCCAGGGTCTCCCGTTGCATTTTGGGCAGGGGCAGCGATCGCAGCAATCGGGACGTCTGAGAGCGAGGAAATTTAGCTTGGGGAGCTTTACGGCGAGAGCGAGGACGAGAAGCTGAAGCCACGGTGCTGAGGTCGGTGGGACTTAATAGGGGGACGGATGAATGTTGTGACTAATTTATCACGAAATTGGAGTTAATATCCGAAGCTGATATCATCCACCACCAGTTCCCCGTCAAAAGCGTAAAAGGTGACGCGACGAATGTTGGGCGATCGCACAATTAGTTGTTGGTTCGGTTGTACGGAGGAATTGGAGTTGGCTAAGTTGGCCCCAGGGAGTTCGGCTCGCGTGATGGTTTGTCCACCGTCGTTGTAGGCCGACATGGCGGTGAAACGAGAGCTGGTCACGTAACCGGCTACAAACTGTACAGGACGGTCAAAGGTTAATTCCAAAAAGCCACTTTTGGGCGCAGCCATGAGCACCATCTCACCGGAATGGGTGGGATAGGCCGGATTAGAGGGACTAACGGCGATGGCATTATCAAACTCAACCCCCCAACGTTTATACTGATCGGACACGACTTCAAAGCGAGTTAAGCCTTCAAAGTCAAGGCGTACTGAAGGGGGAAATTCTTGAACCCGACCCTCCCCGCTCAGGCGGTCTCGTCGCTCGACTGTGGCAATAATGCCTTTAGAGTGGGAACGGTTATACATGGGACGATCAACCTCTGTTGACCGAGCTACAGTTTCTAGGGTATCCCACGATGGAGCCGGTACAGATGACATGATGGTTTATTCCCCAAGCAATCGGGGCGGCTGGACGCTTCGGTTTCTTGGAGCCTATGGTGAGTTAGTTTTTGAAACGGTGAGGGGTCATACCCCTCACCGCCGCTCCCATTGTATCAAGAGAATTTGTGGTTTGTGAAGTCTATCGCCCTAGAACTCAGGGTGATTTGTTAACTACACTTAACCTATTGATTTCTCGTTCACCCTAGTTGTTTTACCCGGTTGTTTTAATTATATGCCTCCTAAATGGTCTCGAAAGCCCGATCGCAATGACCCAGAGTACCGTCGCTTGGGCGATCGCATTAACTTAGCCTTCCATCTGGCCCTGTTCTCGGCCATCAACTCGGGGATTTGGTTTTTTGCCATTCTCTATCGTTGGGATCTCCCCTGGCTGACTCCGGTGACGGGAACCTGGGCTGCGATTTGGCTGGCCCACGCCATCTATGTCTTGGCCCTGGCGGATTATTCGGAATCCGCTTGAGTGGGAAACGCACTGACGAAACCCTGATACACTGATTGGGTGGTCTAAGCCAAACACTGTGATTCAGCTTGAGATGGAAGTAGGTCAAAAAGTCAAAGTCCGCCGCATTCGCGATCGCGTCTCCGATGATGTGGTCAGTAAAATTAAGCAAAACCCCGTCGGTACCATTTCCGATTACAAAATGGTTGATGGTAGCGGCATCGGGGCTGTGGTTCAGTTTGAAGGTGGCTTTTCCACCTGGTTCTTTGAAGACGAACTGGAACTGCTGGCTTAATTCGGCACTCCCTCAGGGTGGGAGATCCCCTCGGGGCCCTTCTCCCACTCTGAACTCTGGAGAGTGGCTGGATAAAATTAGGATGTATTCAACGCTTCAAGGGGTATTTCGTTTCGTCTTCATTGTCCATTTTCGATGGTTCATGGTTCAATGACCCAGATATTGACATTTTTAGGAAAAGGTGGTATTGGGCGCACCACAGTGGCGATCGCCACCGCCAAGCAACAAGCCAGTCAAGGCAAACGGGTTCTCCTAGCCAGTCAAGGTTCGGGGCCGGAATTGTCCCTACTGTTAGGATTGCCCACGCCCCCGGAACCGACAGACATCGCCGCGAATCTGAAGGTGGTGCAGTTTAACACCCCCTATCTCCTGGAAAAAGCCTGGGAAGAGGTGAAAAAACTGGAAGCCCAATATCTGAAAACTCCCTTTTTTAAGGAAGTCTATGGTCAGGAGTTGGCAGTGTTGCCGGGAATGGATGCCGCCTTTGCTCTCAATGCTGTGCGGGAGTACGATCGCAGCGGTGAGTATGATGTGATTGTCTATGATGGGACGGGCGATCGCGAAACCCTGAGAATGTTAGGAATTGCTGAAATTGGCGGTTGGTATCTGCGCCGTTTCAAGCAAGTTCTGGAGGGTTCGGATATTGTGCGGGCCTTGTCCCCGTTCTGGCAACCGATGAGTGGGGCGGTTTTGAATGTCGATTGGAGTAAGACGGAATTTAGTAGCGATCGCATCGACGAATTTCTCAACGAGGGCAAGTCGGCCCTCAGCGATGCCACCCATATCGCCGGCTATCTGGTGAGTGGGGATGACGCCGCCTCCCTGGCTGTTGCCAAATACCGTTGGGGAGAAGCCCAACAAATCGGCTTAACCATTGGTGGAATCCTGGTGAATCGGGGTAATGGCGGGGCGATCGGGACTGAGTTTGACCCCCTCCCGGTTACGACCATTCCCAGCAAATCTGGAGATGATTGGCAGCCGCTGATCGATGCCTTGCCCAACTTCGGCAGTCAAATTGCCAGCGCCCCTAAACCCATGGAGGTGGATCGTAGCGCCCAATCGGTGCGTCTGTTCCTACCGGGATTTAGTAAACAAGATGTAAAATTAATCCAGTCCGGGCCAGAAGTGACTGTCGAAGCCGGAGAACAACGGCATAACATTTATCTGCCCCCGGCCCTGCAAGGGAAACCCGTCAAAGGGGCCAAGTTTCAAAACCAATATCTGACGATTTCGTTCTAAGTTGCTCGTTAAATTGCGATGACCCCGACTCTTATCCTGGTCTTAGTTGTGAGCCTGGCGATCGCCCTGATTGCCTATTTCAACGCCGCCCGTAAATACCAATCCTCCGATACCGTCGCCAACGCCTACGACGAATGGACACAAGACGGCATCCTGGAATACTACTGGGGTGAACATATCCATCTGGGCCATTACGGTTCCCCACCAGAGTCTAAAGATTTCCTGCAAGCCAAGTCAGATTTTGTCCATGAAATGGTCCGCTGGGGGGGATTAGACAAGCTACCCCCGGGAACGACGGTGTTAGACGTCGGCTGTGGTATTGGTGGGAGTAGTCGCATTCTGGCCAAAGACTACGGCTTTTCCGTGACGGGGATTACCATCAGCCCCCAACAGGTGCAACGGGCCCAAGAGTTAACCCCCGACGGCGTCGATGCTACGTTTGCGGTGGATGATGCGATGAATCTCTCCTTCCCCGATGGTAGTTTTGATGTGGTCTGGTCCATTGAAGCAGGGCCTCATATGCCCGATAAGGCAGTGTTTGCCCGCGAATTGATGCGGGTGGTGAAGCCGGGGGGAGTTTTGGTGATGGCCGATTGGAATCAGCGGGATGACCGCCAGGTTCCTTTGAATGTCTGGGAACGTCCGGTGATGCGGCAATTGTTGGATCAATGGTCCCATCCGGCGTTTTCCAGTATTGAAGGGTTTGCGGAACTGTTGCAAGAGACGGGATTGGTTGAGGGTGAGGTGGTGACAGCGGATTGGACGCAAGAAACCCTCCCATCTTGGATTGATTCGATTCGTGTGGGGATTGTCCGGCCCCAGGGTTGGATGCAGTTCGGGTTGTCTGGCTTTCTCAAGTCGGTGCGGGAAGTGCCGACGTTGGTGTTAATGCGGCTGGCGTTTGGGGCCGGGTTATGTCGCTTTGGGATGTTCCGCGCCGTTCGCGGTGAGGGGTCCGAGTTGGTGGAAACTCGGGATTCTCAGGAGACAGCGCCGGTTTAATCGTCTTTGTAGCAGCGGGGACTCTCGCCGCCGGGCCGGGAATAGGCGGAGCGTTTACCACAGGAACGGCCGGCTTTGTCGGTGTCGTAGGGACATTGGCAACTCCCGGATTTGGGCGATCGCACGGGGACGTGAGGGGGGTTGCGGTCCGAGGTGCTTTTGGCGAGTTGGACAGTTGGCGTGGCGGGTGACTGGGGTTCTGCGAGGGCGATCGGACTGCTGAGGGTCCAAATTAGTGCCAGAACTAAACCCAGTCCGAAAAGGCGTTTTAAGTTGTTCATTTTCTTTCTATTAATGGGATTAACTCTTTAAGGTTAACCTCCCATTCTCAGCCAACCAAACACCTCAGCGACGGTCAGGCTTAAGGGAATCGCCTCTAATGTGGGTAACGGGTCTTGATGCTGCCTCAAAATCGGTCGAGAGTCGGGAAGGAAGACCAAAATACTGGCATCATCGGGGTCTATAAACCAGCCTAACTGACTGCCATGTTCTAGGCAATGTAACAGATTGCCAATTACCCGATTCGGTCGTTGTTCCGGGGAAAGAATCTCAATCACCCAACTGGGGGGGATATCAAATCGGTCGGGAACCTCTCCATTCACTAGAAAGGGAATCTCATTCCAGAGAAACACGGCCACATCGGGAACCAGGGAGCGATTCGCAAAGCTACAGCGAAGTTCCAGGAAGGCGTAGGCAATTTGGGCAGCTTCCGTCAGTTGGTTGATTTCCTGACAAAGCTTTCCCTGCAAGCGGCTGTGTCGTCCTTTCGGCATGGGTTTTTGTAGAATCTCCCCAGCGATAAATTCAGAGGCCGGTTTAGTTTCCGGTTGTGTGAGAAATTCCTCTAAGCTGAGTTGTGTTGAGATTTTCACCATAAACTCCTCTCCTCCTCTTCTCCTCTCTTCCTCTGTGTCCTCTGTGACTCCGTGGTTCTCCCCAAAAAGCGGTGCGTTCCGGCAGTTTTAAGTTTGTCGGTCTTAGCCCAACATTGTAAAGCCGGAACGCACCCTACCCTATTCTCGATTGCCTAAAATCCTAAATCCAACTTGGCGGCTTCGGAAATTTCCGCCACATGGTCATCGGAGAGGTGATCTAAATCTAAATCCCCTACTTCAGTATAGAAGGTTTGGTCATAGGGACGTGTCTGAACCACCACGGGCATGGGAACCGCATGGCCCAGGATTAAGGCTTGCTGCTTGGAGTCTAACTTCGCTAACACCGATCGCAAATTCTGCCCCCCCGATACCCCCGTGAAAATAGCATCAATATCTTTGTCATCATTCAATAGGGCCGTAATCCGAGTTCCCACCTGGGACATCACCTCATTATCAATGCCCGAGGGACGCTGATCGACCACTAACAACGTGACAAAATACTTGCGCATTTCTCGGGCAATGGTCCCAAAAATGGTACTGCGGACGGAGGCGGTATCTAAAAAGCGGTGGGCTTCTTCAATAGTGATGACTAATTGGCGCGGTTTGTCTAGGGGATTTTTGCTCTGTAAAAACTGCTCCGATTGGTTGACATAATGTTGGTGAATGCGGCGAGTAATGACGTTGGTTGCCAACATATAGGACAACATATTACTCTGAGACCCAAACTCGATGACAACGTGTTTCCCCGCTTGCAGAGAATTTAAGATTTGATTGACATAATTCTGGGGACAGGTGTTGCGGATATATTTTAATTCATCCAGGCGCATTAATTTACGCTGTAAGGCCATGATTGAAGATTTGTTGCCCCGTCGTTCTTCACAAAAAACCTGGATATGCTCATTTTCCATGGCCAACAATTCTGTAATCCAGTTGCGACCAAATTCATTACGGAGAATGATGGCATTTTCGATGGCGGCTTCGGAAAGGTTTAATTCTCGTTGTACTAGGCTGATATCTTCAACTTCAATTTGGTCATAGCTTAAATATAATTCTTGGGCATCGCGAATGCCTCGCCGTTGGGTGGATTCGGGGTCGAGGGTGTACATTTCCACCTTGCCAGGAAACAGTTGCCGCAAGCCTTTGACGGTATTGATATTTTTGCCTTCACATTGCGCTTCCCAGCCGTACTCGGAGTGCATATCAAAAATGAGGTTGACGGCGGCATCTTTGCGGATGACTCCCGATAGAAGTAGGCGGGTTAAAAAGGATTTGCCGGTTCCGGATTTGCCAAAGACGCCGTTACTGCGTTCGACGAAGCGATCGAGGTCGATACAGACGGGAACATCCATATCGAGGGGTTTGCCGATCGCAAAGTTTTTTCGTGTTGGGTCATCTTCCCAACCAAAGACGGAGCGGAAATCGGTTTCTAAGGCTTCATAGACTTGGGAAAAGTGACTGGGAATGGTTTTGACGGGCAGTAATTCTAAGTCAGCGCTGGTATTGGCTTCAAAGGAGGCTAGTTTCTTGGATTTTTTGCCTTTGCGTCCGTTTTGCTGGGTCCCTTGGCCGCTGGCTTGTAACATGACGCGGGCGAGTTCTTCGGCATCCCGTGTCATTAACATCAACATGGGGGTGAGTTCTAAGGTTCCGTAGGTGCCACTTCCGGCGAGAACCGCTTGCAGGAAGTCATCTTCGGGATGGGGGGGGTTGGCGAAGACGCGCTGACTGGCGGTTCCGAGGGAGACGTCGGTGAGGAGGCAGAAAAAGCGGGCCCGGGTTCCCTGTACGACGAGGAATTTGCCGACGCGCATTTCTTCAACGGAGACGTCGGGATGGAGGCGAATTTCTAGGCCGTGACTGAGAGAACCTTGGATGACGGAACCGAGAGGGCGATCGAACATGGTTAATGAGGCAAGAGGCAAGAGGCAAGAGGCAAGAGGCAACAGGGGGTAGGGTGTGTTCCGGCTTCATTTAATGTTTAGCTGAAGGCGATAAACCTGAAACTGCCGGAACGCACCGCTTTTTGAGGCAATTGGCTAGATTAATTGTTCGTTATTATTAATAGTCCATATTAATGGTCCATGGTTGGCTGCTTGGGAGGTGGGTTGCGTGGTTTGGGAGGCGCTGGTTAAGGCGGTTTTGTTGGGAACGCAACGGTTGGGACAACGACCGTTGGCTGAGATGGTGCCGCTGTCGGAGGAGATGGAACCTCTGATTGATGGTGATAGCTTAGAAGTGGAAATTTTGCAAGTGTTGGCCATCGCTAGTGTACAACGTCGGGCGGGGCGGGTGTTGCCTCGGGGGGTGGCTGAGGGGAGGGTTGAGGTGGCGCCGGAGGAACGGTTGCCTCGCTGTTCGTTGGCGGCGAGTCGGCTGCTGCATGAGAGTTTGCAGGGGGAGGAGGTTGAGGAACGCTTGGGGTTGTGGTTGGGATGGGCCCGGGAGGCGGGGGTGCGGGTTCCGGCGGAGTGTTTGCCTCAGGTGTTGGAGGTGGGCCGGCAAGGGCGCAACTTGCGATCGCTGATGTTGCCGGTGTTGGGTTATCGGGGCTATTGGCTGGCGGCGCAAAACTCGGATTGGCAGTTTGCGGCGTTGGCGGTGGTGGGGGTGACACCGGAGGAGGGCTGGGGTGAGGGAAATTTGCCGACTCGTTTGTTTTGGTTGCGTCAGATGCGTTTGGCTGACCCTGACCAAGCTCGGGAGTGGGTTAGCGGGGTCTGGGAGGCTCATAAGGCGGGCGATCGCACGGAATACCTCAAATGCTTCCATCTGGGACTAACGGCGGCGGATGAGCCGTTTTTGGAGGGGGCCCTGGGGGATAAGAGTCAGCAGGTGCGGGAGATGGCGGCAAGGTTGCTGACTCGGTTGCCGGAGTCTGGGTTTGTGCAACGGGTGAGGCAGTGGCTGGCTGGGCGGTTGGAGCGATCGCCCCAGGGGTTGAAGGTGACCCTTCCAGAGATGATGACTCCGGAGATGCGACGGGATGGGGTGCGAGAGAAGCCTCCGGCAAAGGTTCCTCGTCAACCTTGGTGGTTTTTACAACAGTTGGCCCGGGTTCCGCCTCGGGTTTGGGCCCAGGGGGAGGAGATTGAGGTGTGGTTGGGGTTGGCTCGGGAGCATCCTCTCTGGGAGTATTTGTGGGAGGGATGGGCGATCGCCGCTATGATTCATCAGGATCGCGATTGGGCGCGATGTTTGTTGGGCCTGGAGATTCCGGGGCGACTGGAGGGGGACCTGGAGCGCGATCGCACGCTGTTGCATAGTTTACCTCTGGAGGAACGGGAAGCCTGGATTCTTGGCCATCTCCAGGCCCATCCCCAGAGGATGAGTAAGCGTCATCCGAGTTTACGCCAGTTGCAACTCTGTGATTGGCCCTGGCGTGATGAGTTCTCTCGGGGAATTTTTCAACGCTTCCGGGGGGATATTTTGGCCAGTCAGGATCATTATGATTGGGCGGTGCGATCGACGTTTCGCCGCTTTTCCCACTGGATGAATCCTCGCTTGCAGGGAGAGTTTCGGGAGAGTCTGTTACCTGAGATGAAGCCGCAATCCTATTGGCGACAAACCGTTGAGCAGTTTTTGGATTTGTTAGTATTTCGGGAAGGGTTGGACGAAGCAAACAGGGAATAGGGGGCAAGGCAATGGGCAGTCGAAAAGACGTAAGGACGCACTCTGTTCACCGAGCCATAGCCGAGGTGGTGGTAGTCCCCCTCGGCTACTCCTACCCCTAACTTAACTTTGTAGGGGTGAGTTATGCCTTTAGAATCAATAGATCTAGGTCACAACTCAACCTGATACCGGAACATATTCTACTCCTGTTCCCTCGTTCTCAAACATAAAAATGAAAATTGCTTATACAACTCTGTACAATGTTTGCGATCGCCACACTTGGCCCTCAACCCAGTTAGGATTATGTCAAGCCGGATTTGCTATTGCCAAAACCTTAGAAAACTTAGGCTGTCACGTCGAATATGTGGGAGGATTAGAGAAAAAACGCTCCTTGGTAACTAAGTTAAAGTGGGAGTTTTATAATAAAATCCAAAAACGTGATTATTATCGTTGGGCAGAACCCACCATTGTTCGAGATTATGGCAGTCAAGTTCAGTCTCAACTTCACTCAATTAACTATGATGTGATTTTAGCCGCCGAAAATGTATTGCCCATCGCCAACTTAAACCCCCAAAAACCGATAGTTCTTTGGACAGATGCTCCCTTATCCGCCTTAATTGATTACTATCCTTACATGAGTCATCTTTGTCGAGAGACGCGCAAAAATATCTATTTCTTTGAAAAACAAGCCCTTGACCGTTGCACTAAAGTCATTTATGCTTCCGACTGGGCGGCGAATCAGGCAATTTCAACCTATCAACTTCCCTCATCCAAAGTCGAGGTCATTCCTTGGGGAGCCAATTGGTTAGAGATGCCTGATGAAGTCGAAATTCAAAGGGCGATCGCCCAACGCTCTCAAACGACTTGTGACTTATTATGGGTCGGGGTTGATTGGGAACGTAAAGGAGGAAACCTAGCCTTAGCCGTGACCGATTGGCTCAATCAACAGGGGCTAGAAACTCACTTAAACGTCGCTGGAATTGTCCCCAATAAACACCTAAATACATCTCCCCATCTTCGCTATTTTGGCTATTTAGACAAATACGATACAAAACAGTCTCAACAACTCAAAAAATTATTTCTTGACTCACACGTCTTTATTCTTCCAGTCCAAGCCGAAAGCTACGGTCACGTTTTTTGCGAAGCCCAAGGATTTGGACTGCCTTGTCTAACCCATCAAACCGGAGGAATATCCACCATTATTCAACACCAAAAAACAGG
Source organism: Phormidium yuhuli AB48 (assembly GCF_023983615.1). Lineage (GTDB taxonomy): Bacteria > Cyanobacteriota > Cyanobacteriia > Cyanobacteriales > Geitlerinemataceae > Sodalinema > Sodalinema yuhuli. The sequence goes on from NZ_CP098611.1 coordinate 3,080,568, forward strand.
CTGGACTCTTCCCAAAAACACATCTATTCAAACCTACGGAACCCTTATCTTAGACACATTCAAAAATAAGACAACCTATCAAAAACTCGCCTCAAACGCCCGAAAAAACTATCAAAACACCCTCAACTGGGACAGCGCCTGCCAATCCCTCCTAACCCTCCTAACCCCCCTCTCTCCCTAACCTCTCCCCCTCCCTCTCTGTGTCCTCCGTGTCTCCGTGGTTCCCTCTCCCTCCCCATGAAAATCGCCTATCTCACCGAATTTAACCTAACCCAACTGAACCCCAAAACCCTACCCCGTAACAAACTTGGACATGGACAAAAATGCCAAGCCATCTTTAACGCCCTCAACCATCACCACAGCGTTATTTCAGTTCATCATCTCAACAAACAGCGAGAACAGCGCGCCCTCTGGCCCAAACTCAAACGTCGCTACCATCGCCTCTTTCACAAAACCTATCTCCCCTGGACTGAACCCCGGTTTACCCGTGACTATGCACAACAACTCCAACGCCACTGCGATCGCCTACAACCGGATCTCATCCTCACCTCCGACAGTAACCTCATCGCCTACCTCAACCTCCCACACCCCATCGCCCTCTGGACAGATACCTCCTACGCCGGTTTAATCGACCAGTACCCCGGCTATCAAAACCTCTGTTCCGCCAGTCGGCGACAACTGTATGACCTAGACAGACAGGCCTATCAACGCTGTCGGGGACTCTTTTTCGCCTCCCAGTGGGCCGCCGACATCGCCCAGGATACCTATCAACTTCCCTCCGACAAAATTAATGTCATTCCCTTCGGGGCCAATCTCTCCCAAGTTCCCACCTCAGCCCAAGTCGAGACTTGGCGGCGATCGCGCCCCAAACAGCCCTGTAAACTCCTCTTTATCGGCGTGGATTGGTATCGTAAAGGGGGAGATCTAGCCCTAGCGATCGCCCAAGACCTCAATCAACGGGGCTTCAAGAGCGAACTCACCCTCGTCGGCGGCCACCCCCCCCAGCCACTCCCGCCCTTCGTCAAAAGTCTGGGATTTCTCAACCGTCAACAGGCCCAAGACGCAGCCCGCCTAGACCAACTTTTAGCCGAATCTCATTTTTTGCTTCTCCCCTCCCGGGCCGAATGTTACGGTCATGTTCTCTGTGAAGCTAACGCCTTCGGGGTTCCGGTTCTCACCAGTGATGTCGGGGGAATCCCCACCGTTGTCCGTCAGGGGGTGAATGGCCAACGCTTCTCTCGCCACGCCACCGCAGCGGACTATAGCACCTGGATTGAAGACTGCTTGCGCCAGGACAGCTATCAACCCCTAGCCCAAGCGGCGAGACGGGAGTTTGAACAGCGTCTTAACTGGGAGGTGGCTGTCGCTGAGTTGGCCCGTCAACTTCAGGGGTGGGTTTGATGGCAAAATGGTCAACATTGTCTGAATTAGGATTTTTCCATGACCATGCTTGCACGTCTCCAAGAGAGTTTTCATCGCGGCCAAGCCCTGAAAATTATTGCTGGACTGACCAACTTTGATCGCCAGTCCGTGGCCCGAACCGTGAAAGCGGCCCATCTCGGAGGGGCGACGTTCCTGGATATTGCAGCGGATGCGGAGTTGGTGCGTTTAGCCAAATCCCTCACTGACTTACCCATCTGTGTCTCGGCGGTGGCGGCGGAGGACTTCCTCGAACCCGTCGCCGCTGGGGCGGATTTGATTGAAATTGGTAACTTCGACGCCTTCTACGCCCAAGGCCGTCGTTTTGAAGCCCCCGAAGTCTTGGAACTGACTCGGGCCACCCGCGCCCTTCTCCCTGAGATCACCCTCTCAGTGACCGTTCCTCATATTCTGGCCCTGGATGAACAAGTCCATCTGGCGGAAGCTTTAGTGGACGCTGGGGCAGATTTAATCCAAACGGAAGGGGGAACCAGTAGCCAACCCCGTCATGGGGGAACTCTGGGCCTGATTGAGAAAGCCGCCCCCACCCTGGCCGCCGCCGCTGAAATTTCTCGGGCCGTCTCGGTTCCGGTTCTCTGTGCGTCGGGAATCTCCAATGTCACCGCACCTCTGGCCATCGCCGCTGGGGCCGCTGGGGTTGGGGTTGGGTCTGCTGTGAACCGCCTCGACAGTGAGATTGAAGCCATTGCTACAGTGCGGGGCTTAGTTGAGGCCCTTCAGAGTCTGCACCGCGCCAATGTCCGCGTCTAGGGTTCCTTAAGAGACCCCCGACGGTTCATGATTGAACCTCAGCTTGGGCAAACACTCAGGAAAAGTCCAATCTATCAGCTTTTCCTGAGGCTTATTAAAATTTTTTATCCGCGTTATTGTTCATTATTATGAGGCGCGATCGCCCCCTTGCTGGGGGATTGCCCGCTTTGAGGGAGGTCCGGGGCGATCGCCCATCTGGAGATTTGACCGGATTGAGCCATCAAAATAGATCGCCAAAGTGTGAAATATATCTTAAGATTATTGTATCCGATGGGCTAGTTCACGAGAAGCTAGCTACAAAAAGCAAAATTTAACAGGAAAAAGGAGAACTTTTATGGCATTAGTCCCCATGCGTCTGCTGCTCGACCACGCAGCGGAGAACGGTTACGGCATCCCCGCATACAACGTCAATAATATGGAGCAGATCCTGGCTATCATGCAGGCTGCGGATGAAACCAACAGCCCCGTGATTCTTCAGGCTTCCCGTGGCGCCCGTCAGTATGCTGGCGAGAACTTCCTCCGTCACCTGGTGATGGCTGCGGTGGAAACCTACCCCCACATCCCCGTTGTCATGCACCAAGACCATGGTAATGGCCCCGCCACCTGCTACTCGGCAATCCGTAACGGCTTTACCAGCGTCATGATGGATGGTTCCTTGGAAGAGGATGCCAAAACCCCTGCTAGCTTTGAGTACAACGTCAATGTCACCAAAACGGTGGTTGACGTGGCTCACGCCGTCGGCGTCAGTGTTGAGGGTGAACTCGGTTGCCTCGGTTCCTTGGAAACCGGTAAAGGTGATAAGGAAGATGGCCACGGCGCTGAAGGTGTCTTGACTCGTGAGCAACTTCTCACCGATCCCGATGAGGCGGTTGAGTTCGTTGAGCGCACTCAGGTTGATGCCCTGGCCGTTGCCATCGGTACCAGCCACGGTGCTTACAAGTTTACCCGCAAACCCACGGGTGAAATCTTGGCCATCAGCCGCATTGAAGAAATTCACAGCCGTCTCCCCAACACCCACTTGGTGATGCACGGTTCCTCCTCCGTTCCTCAGGAATGGCTGGATATGATTAACCAGTACGGTGGTGCTATCCCCGAAACCTACGGTGTGCCTCTCGAAGAAATTCAAAAAGGTATCAAGAGCGGTGTTCGTAAAGTCAACATCGACACCGACAACCGCCTGGCCATCACCGCCGCCATTCGCGAAGCCGCTGCCAAGGATCCCGCTAACTTCGATCCCCGCCACTTCATGAAACCCTCTATCAAGTACATGAAGCAAGTCTGTGCCAAACGCTATGATGCCTTTGGTACGGCAGGTAATGCGACTAAAATCAAGCAAATTCCTCTGGATGAGTTTGCGGCCAAGTATGCCAGCGGCGAACTGGCTGCTAAAACCAAGTCTACGGTTTCTGCGTAGTCTCAATGGGATTGAGGGTTTAGCCGTCATCCCTAACTAAATGATTGAAGGGTAGTACCATGGTGCTACCCTTTTTTGTTGTGGAGGCTTGAAGAAGGGAACAGGGAACAGGGAACAGGGAACAGGCTTGACAGGTTGACTCTGTAAATAGTATAAAGTCTCAATAAGCAAGGCTAGATTATCTTGAACGATTCGGGGACTTAGAGATGTTGGCTCTAGGAATCTTGGGAGACTGAGTTGGTCATCTGAAGCGGGAGCTGGCAGTCTGGAGACCTGAATCACTCATGATGTTAATCATAATCATTTCTAGTTTTGTCCTCCTCAACCTCTCGTCGTTCCTGCGATCGCCCCCCTATGACTGACACCATTCTCCAGCTTGATGGTTTGACTAAGCATTATCCGCAAACGGCTGTTCCAGCGGTGGATACGGTCAATTTGTCCTTACCCAAGGGACAGATTCTCTCCCTGTTGGGCCCCTCCGGCTGCGGTAAAACGACTCTATTACGCTTGATTGCAGGCTTTGAGCGACCCAATGACGGTCAGATTATCTTAGAGAACCGGGCGATCGCCGGCCGGGGACGCTGGATTCCCCCGGAAAAGCGCAATCTGGGCATGGTATTTCAGGAATATGCCCTATTTCCCCATCTGACGGTGGCGGATAACATTGCCTTTGGCTTAAAGAAGCGGCAACTGAAGGGAGGGGAGATTAAACAGCGGGTGGCGGAGGCCCTGAGTTTGGTGGAACTCGATGGACTCCAGAATCGCTATCCTCATCAACTATCTGGGGGACAACGGCAACGGGTGGCGTTGGCCCGGGCCCTGGCCCCTCGGCCGGTGTTGATGTTGCTGGATGAACCCCTGAGTAATTTGGATGTGCGGGTGCGCCTCTATTTGCGTCATGAGATTCGTGCCATTCTCAAGAAAACCGGGATGACGGCAGTGTTTGTTACCCATGATTGTGAAGAGGCCATGTCCATCTCAGATGTGGTGGGGGTGATGCGTCAGGGACGTTTGGAACAGATGGATAGCCCCGAAGCCATTTATCGTGAACCGGCTTCGCGGTTTGTCGCGGAGTTTGTCACTCAGGCTAATTTCTTGCAGGCCCGCCGTTCCGGGAGTGAGTGGGAAACGGAATTGGGTCGTTTTTCGGTGGCGGCGGCGGGGGAACTCTCTGGCGAAGTTGGCGATGTGATGATTCGCGAGGAAGATGTCCGGGTGCAGCCGGATGAGTCGGGCGAGGTTCAGGTGCGAGATCGCCAGTTCTTGGGCCGGGAACATCGCTATTGTCTGCAAATGCCCTCGGGCCGCTGTGTTCACGCTCGCAGTCATGAGGTGCTGGGGTTAACGATTGGGGCACGGGTTAAGGTGGAGATTCCTCAGGAGGCGGCCCGGGTGTTTCCGCCGGCTCAGCGGGAGTTGACGGCGGCGGCAAAATAACCCCTAGACTGTGAGGGATGGCTCGGGGAGTGCGATCGCGCGATCGCAGGCGTTCGACTCCCTGGACGACTAATTGTGTCGAACCTCCCCCATCTAACATCATCACCCCTTGAGCGCCCAAGGCCCGTAGTACCCGGGCCGCTCGCAGTTGGGTGGCGGCGGGGGAGTTGAAAATCCAGAGAATTTCTGAGGTTCCGTCTTGATTGCGATCGCCCACGCCGACAAAGGTACGCCCAACGGCCCGTTTAATCCCTTTGTCGGCCCATTCGTCTAAGCCAACGAGGAGATTGGGAATCTCGGAGAACAAGGGATTCTCAGGATAACCGACTTCGGGGAAGGGGAGAATTTGGGCCTGCTGGCCTTGAATGATCAGCATTTTCTTTTCTCCCGGATATTCCCCTAATCCCGCATAACCGCCACTGTAGATAATTCCATCGGCCTTGAGGGGGAAGGCCAATTGTAGGGGCTGGGAGCCGAAAAACTGACCATTGGTGACGGAAAAGGCGCGATCGCCCCAACGTTCTTGTAAATCCTGCCAATGGACTTCGATGGGTTGGGGGTCAATGGAGACACTCACGCCGGTATCATATTGAGGAACGTTGCCCAAGTCGTCCGCTCCCTCCCCCCAATCTTGCACATGACGGGGGTAAAACAGTTGTAGGGATACCCCAGTACTTAAGTCCAGTTCCTGAACCCAATCGACCCCATTGCCATACAGCCGCAGTCCCGGCTCCCGGCGGACTACCTTAAACTTGTAGGGGGGATCGCTGGACAGGGGAACCGTGGCGAATAGGGTTCCGGCGAGGGTGAGGGCGATGAAAGCTGTCAATTGGCGTCTCTTTGTTTTACTGTGGTGAGAGGTATCGCCCCTTGGGGTTATCCTCTCAGGTTCTGAATCTCTCGATTGTAGGAGAGTTGTTTTGAAACACGCAACGCGGCCTGGCCCATCGTCTCAGTCCCCTCCCTCCACCATGGTTGATGATATTCCCGAAGCATTACGCGATCGCCCCCTTGAACGCCCCTCGGGGACCCCAACCACCTCTACAGCGACGACGGGGATGCCGATTCTCTTCCTAATCTTCGCCCTCACCGCCAGCGTCGCCCTGGGAGGACTAGGCTGGTATCTCTGGCAGAATCAGGGCCAGGGTCCCCGCTTAGCTGAGTCAACGTCCACTTCCCCGGAGGAGATGACCCCAGCCACAGACGGAACGTCCGCCGAAAATCCCAATCTCTTGGGGCATTTTCCCTATGAGGAGGCTCCCCCCGAGGACTTGCGACCGATTGTGTCTGACAATACCATCCAACTGCGAGCCGCGGCGGCGGAGGCCTATTTAGAGATGGAAGCGGCGGCCCGAGCCGATGGGGTGTGGTTGATGCCCCTATCCGGCTTTCGTTCCGTGGAAGACCAGGAATATCTCTTTTTTGAGATTAAAGCCCAACGGGGACAAGTGCCCAGTCAACGGGCCGCCGTGAGCGCTCCTCCCGGCTATAGTGAACATCATACCGGCTATGCGATTGATATTGGCGATGCCGATGTTCCGGCGACGAATCTCTCCCCTGATTTTGAGAATACGGCGGCCTTTAAGTGGTTACGAGAGAATGCTGCCTATTTTAGTTTTGAGTTATCCTTTCCTCGTGATAATCCTCAAAACATTATGTATGAACCCTGGCATTGGCGGTTTGTGGGCGATCGTCATAGCTTAGAAACCTTCTATAAAGCCAGAGAACTGTTCGAGGATGGGGAATTAGAGGAATTTGATTAGATACTTTTAGATTGTTGAAACACTCTTTTATTGACTAACAAAATGAGCCATGAATGAGCAAGAAAAAAAACATTTAGAAGCTGTAAGGCAGCAATTTGAACGGTCTCCCTATCCTCGACAAGCCCTCGACCAAACCCCAAAAGATAGTCCCAGCTATCTTTACAGACACCATTTTGCCAGTGCTTACTATCACCGCAACCAACAGGTCATTGACCCGAAGGATAAGCTGATTTTAGATGCTGGATGTGGTAGTGGCTATAAGGCATTGGCTCTAGCCTACGCCAATCCCGGCGCCAAGATTGTCGGCATTGACTTTTCTGAGGAGTCCGTGAAGTTAGCCCGAACTCGTCTGGAGTATCACGGCGTTGAGAACGTTCAGTTTGAGGCGATGGCCATCGAAGACATCGCCAGTCTGGGGATGGAGTTTGATTACATCAACTGTGATGAGGTACTGTACTTACTCCCAGACCCAGAAGGAGGACTGCGGGCCCTCAAATCGGTTCTTAAGCCTCAGGGAATACTTCGCGGCAACCTCCACAGTGCCTTCCAACGGGTGTACTTCTTCCGAGCTCAGAAGCTCTTTAAGATGATGGGGCTGATGGAGGATGATGTCAGCGATGAGATGGCGATGGAACTCTCTCAAGAGACCATGGAGGCTCTGCGAGACTCGGTTGATCTCAAAAAGAAGGTTTGGAACTCCCGTATTAAAGATAACCCCGAGGGACTCTTAGCCAACTACTTGTTACGAGAAGATCGCGGTTACACCATCCCGGATCTATTTGAGCTGCTTGAGAAGACCGACTTAGAATTTATTAGTATGTTCAACTGGCGGCAGTGGAATCCTTTTGACCTGTTTGTCGAGGAGGACAAGTTGCCGGCGTTCCTGGGAATGAGTTTACCGGCCACCTCCATTGAAGAACGACTCCATCTCTATGAACTCCTCAACCCCATTCACCGTCTCCTAGACTTTTGGGTAGGACATCCTGATGGGGGCGGGGAATGGCTCCCACCGGTAGAATGGGACACCGAACACTGGCACAGGGCCCAAGTTCACCTCCATCCCCTCTTACGGACTGACTCAACCCGGAGTCGCCTCGAAACCTCTGTGCAGCACTATCAAGCCTTTAATATCAGTCAACAGCTACCCATCCCTGGAGTCGGAAAGGTCATGATTGATAGTACAACAGCCGCTTGTCTACTGCCGTTGTTCTATGGCTCTCAGCCTTTTTCCACGCTCATGGGCTTCTTCCATGACCTTCGTCCCCGGAACCCGGTAACCGGTGAGACCACCTCGGACGACGAAGCCTTTGCCGCTGTTCGGGGTCTGCTACAAAGTCTAGAATCTCTCTCGTTTGTTTTTCTGTCGTTAGAACCCTAGCCGGATAAGGCTTAGAGAGTTTCAGGATCTGTTTCAAAAAAAAATTTGCTGGAGGTGATATGAAACCTGTCAGACCTGGGTATGTTATATCCAGAAGCGGGAAAAAGTATTCACCCCAAGCCTGAAGGAGAAGCAACCATGAAAACTGCATTTCAAACTAAGTTCATCCAACACCTGAGCAACCGTAAAGGAAAAGACGAAGGTTTTACCCTAATTGAACTTCTGGTCGTTATTATCATTATCGGTATTTTGGCAGCCATCGCTCTGCCCTCGTTCCTGAACCAAGCGGCAAAAGCCAGACAGTCTGAAGCGAAAAACGCTGTGGGTGCGGTGATGCGTCAGCAACAAGCCCACCGTCTGGAAAATGGTGATTTTGCACAGGACTTTGATGAGCTCAAAATTGGTCTGCCTGAGAAGACTGATAACTACGAGTACAAAATCGAACCCGATAGTTCGTCTAAAACCGTTGTCACGGCTACCCCTGAAGATCCTGATGTTCTCCTCGCCTATGCCGGTGGAGTCTTTGTGACTGATGGTGGTCAGACTGCGGCAGGTGCTTGTCAGACGGAAGAACCTTCTGGAAACGCTCCTGCTCCGACCGGTGTTAATGCTGAAGGAACCGTTGACTGCCCTGGTGGTGCTGAACCGATGAAATAGGGCTTGGGCTAGTGATCTAGCTTGATGAGTTCGATTATTCTTTTCGATTATTCCTCAAGGGGTTGAGTTACTTCGGTGACTTGACCCCTTTTGTCTGTCTTGTACAGCCAGCGAAGGTTGGCTTAGGGGTCACTTGTTCGCTCTCGCCAGTCTCCCAGGGGGTCTGGAGATAAACTGAAAATTGGCTATCTCTCGGAATGTTTCCGCCAGCATTCGGTCGGCTGGCTGGTTCGCTGGCTCTTGCACTATCACGATCGCCAACAGTTTGAGATTCACCTCTATTCCCTCTCTCAAACGGGCGATCGCCTACAACAGCAGTTTGCCCAGGATACAACACTTCAGTTTCACCCCCTCCCCTATTCCGGGTTAGAGGCGGCTGAGAGGATTCACCGGGGTAACATTGATATTCTGGTAGACCTCGACAGTATCACCTCCAATGCCGGCTGTTCCACCCTGACCCTGAAACCCGCCCCCATTCAAGTCTCCTGGCTCGGCTGTGATGCACCGGGGTTACCGGCGGTCGACTATTTTTTGGTGGATTCCTATGTCTTGCCAGAAGGGGCTGAGCAACAGTATTCTGAAAAACTCTGGCGCTTACCCCACAGTTATATTGCCGTGGATGGCTTTGAGATGGGGATTCCCAGTTTAAGACGCAATCACCTCAACATTCCCGCCGATGCGGTGGTCTATTTCTGTTCCCAAACTGGCTATAAACGCAATCCCCAGGATACCCGCCGCCAACTGCGGATTTTAGCTCAGGTTCCCAACGGCTATCTCTTAATCAAAGGGGTGTATAGTGATGCCACCTCCCTCCAGCAGCAGTTTGAGGCCTTGGCTGAGGCGGAAGGCGTGGACGGAGAACGCCTCCGCTTTCTTCCCATTACCCCATCAGAGGAAATTCACCGCGCTAATCTCGCTCTGGCCGATGTGGTTCTCGATACCTACCCCTACAATGGAACCACCACCACGTTAGAAGCCCTCTGGGCCGGGATTCCGGTGGTGTCTCGGGTGGGGGAACAATTCGCGAGTCGTCAAGGCTATACGCTCCTCAACCATGCTGGAGTTGAGGCCGGGATTGCTTTAACTGATGAGGATTATCTCGACTGGGGGGTGCGTTTGGGCCAAGATGTGACTTTACGTCGCCAAGTCTCGGCTCAACTGTTGCGCAATCGACGCACCGCCCCCCTCTGGAATGCACGTCAGTTCACCCGAGAGGTGGAACAGATGTATCAGTCTATCGTCAATCGTTAAGTATTGGGAGTTGAAGTCCGTGAGTCAGGAGCGAGGGGTGTCACTACGGCCCGTGATTGAGTTGGCAGAAGCCGGACAGGTTGATGCTGATGTGTTTAAGAATTATGTCGAATACTTGCAAAAAAATAAAGCTTGTGATGATGAAAGGTCACAGCTATTAACCGCTCTCTGGGCCCTGGATTTTGCTCAGGAGGGGGTGAGTGAGTTGATTCAAACCACGGTGGAGACAGCGCCCCCTCAATCGCCGCTGCGGCGTCAATTTTTTCAGTTGGCGGCGGCGGACTTGCAAAAGAGACAACGTCCTAATCAGAGTCTAATTGCGATCGCCCGCCTTTGGCAGCAGCTACAACCGGGAAATATCCCCGTCTTAGTGGGCCTGATTAATCTCTATCAGCAACAGGGAGACTATGAACGGGGCGTTGATTATGCTCGGATATTTTGCGATCGCGCCCCGGATATCCCCAAAAAAATTGCCGCTCATTATCTGCTGCTACGCTGTCTATTGACCTCGGGGGGAGGCTTTGAGCGGGCGCGAGGGGTTCATCAGTCCTTGGAAAGGCTACTGGAACAACTGGTTCAGGAACAGCCCCCCCTGGAACTCCCCGATATCATTCAAGGGTTCGCTGTCACCTCCTTTCTGCCCTATTTGGAGGATAATCCTCAAAAATTGCATCGTCTGCGTTCTCAGGTATCGGGATTTCTACAAGGGAAGGTTCGCGAACAGTTCGGATTCACGGAACCGCCGCCGCCATCGGGACAGTTGCGGCGAATTGGCTATCTCTCGGCTTCCTTTCGCCGTAACTCCGTCGGCTATCTGGTGCGTTGGCTGCTGAAGGCCCATCATCCCCAGTTGCAGGTGTTTGCGTATTCCTTGCGACAGACGGGAGATGCGATTCAACAGGAGATTGCTGAGTCGGTGAGCCATTTTCGTGACTGTTCTCAACTCCAGATTCCCCAAATTGCCCAGTTGATTCGCCAGGATGGGTTAGATTTACTGATTGATCTCGATAGTCTCATATCAAGTCCGGTTAATTAGCCATACTTAGCATTGGTATGCCTCCCACCAGTGAAACTGGGTCAACCCCGAGATGAAATCGCGCTGGTTTAGCAGTTGGACACAGCGTCGCTCTACCTGGTCGAGTAGGTCCTCTAAGGTCTCAAACACTCGGTTGGCTACGGCTTCGTTGACAATTGGCCAGAGTCGTTCTGCCGGTTGCATCTCGGGGGAGTAAGAGGGCAGAAAGGCTAGGTGTAAGCCTTCGGGTAAGACCACCTCTTTTGAGACATGCCACCCGGCTTGGTCTAAAACCAGCACGACTTGTCGTTCGGGTCCAATGTCAAAGTGCTGGGCAAAATCAGCTAAGGCTCGATTAAACAGCTCGATATTGACCCGAGGCAGCAGCCACCAATAGGTCTCGCCGCTGTGGGGATGGACAAACCCATAGAGCCAAAACCACTCATAGCGAATGCGAACCTGAGCTTTGGGCGACTCATGCCATTTATTGACCCAGCGGCGACGCCTGATGGGATGAAGCCCTAGGCGATGTTCGTCCATGGCCCATAGCTGAACGTCGGCATCGGGATGGTCGCGTCGGATTGCCGCGAGTTGCTGGTGCAGCTTTTTTTTCCCACTGCCGCTGCTCCTCTTCAGTGGCGGACTGTTGATGCTCTTGACGAGGGACTTTCAGGGAGAACTCCATCTGCTTGAGAATCTCCCAGCCCCGTTGGCGGTGAACCGGACGGTCTAAGCGGTCGCTGAGCCAGTCGGCCACCTTGCGTCCATTCCAGAATCCACCCTCGGGAGGGTCTTGCTGCAGGGCTTGGCACAATAAGGATTGAGTCTCATCGTCGAGAATCAGGTGACCATGGCCCTGATTGTGTCGCCGCTGGTCTCCCAGGGACTCTGGCCCCTGATGGTTATAGCTCCTGACTACTTCATAAATCCAAGTTCGGCTATAGCCGGTCACCTCTGAGACCTCAGCCGTCGTCTTACCCAGTTGCAGCAGCCAGATTAGCTGATAATGACCCCGCTCAATCCCACTCTTTGCGGCTCGGTAACGCTTTTCTAGTTCTTCGGTGCTCAAATGAGCTTCTAGGTTAAGTCGCCGTCCCATGCTCGTTTATCCTTTTATCCTTAGTCTGCCACCACACGGATTATATACCATAGGCGATTAGCCGGACTTGATATCACCTCCTCGAAAGCGACGGCGGTGTTGGCCCTGAAACCGGCCCCGGTTCAGGCGACGTGGTTGGGATTTGACGCCTCGGGCCTACCGGCGATTGACTATTTCTTGGTGAGCGATCGCCTTCTCCCGGATTCGGCCCAAGAGGATTATTCTCATCGGATTCAGCGTCTACCGGGGAGTTTTATCGCCGTGGAAGGGTTTGAGGTTGGGGTTCCCACACAACGACGGGAGGATTTGGGAATTCCCCCAGATGCGGTGGTGTATCTGAGTTCCCAGACGGGGGCGAAACGTCATCCTGAGAATGGGCGATCGCAACTGCGGATTCTGAAGCAAGTTCCCAATAGCTATTTTCTGATTAAGGGCCTCTACAGCGATCGCCATTCCCTAGAAACCTTTTTTACCGAACTCGCCGAAGCTGAAGGAGTGAACCCCCAGCAACTGCGTTTTCTCCCCGATGATCTCACGGAAGCTAGTCACCGGGCCAATCTCAGTTTGGCGGATGTGGTGTTGGATACCTTTCCCTACAATGGGGCTACTACAACCCTAGAAACACTTTGGATGGGGATTCCTGTAGTAACCCAGTGGGGGGAACAGTTCGCCAGCCGCCATAGTTATGAGTTTCTGCAACAGGCGGGAATTTCTGAGGGAATTGCCCGGAATGAGGCGGAGTATGTGGATTGGGGAGTGCGTTTGGGGGGCGATCGCCCTTTGCGCGAGGACATCGCCTGGCGTTTACGTCAGTCTCGCCACACCTCCCCCCTCTGGAATCCTCAGCAATTTGCCCGTGAGATGGAAGCTAGCTTCGCCGAGATGGTCTCCCGAAACTCACCCTAACGTTACGTAGACTGCAATTCGTCCTGCATGAAGCTCTCGCCACTCCGGTGTTATGTGGTTAGAGTGGACGGGATAATAGTTTCCATTTAAGTCGGAGATGAGTACGTTAGAATTTGAGGACGACTTTAGTGGCGCCTTGGAGCGAGCCTTGGCGGAATACGAGGGAATCCTACAAGAGCTTGAAGACGGTGAGGACACAGAGCGATCGCCCTCTTCCGAGGCCTGCCTGCAGATTTTACTGCTACGGGACAAAATTCAAAGCCAAGTCACCCGAGAGCATTCCCCTTCAACCCAGGCGGTTCTTCGGCTTATTTCCCTCGATGAACGCCTCAGTCAACAGGGGGGACTCATTGCCAAAACCCTTCCCTTAGATAAATTTCGTGACCTAATCGACCCCCCCGAATCAGCCTGGTGGTGGTATGTTCAGCCCGACAAGGAGATTCACCCCTGGGATACCTTCAATTGGCTCTGGGAACTGTTGACGGTTCCCATCCTGGCCTCAAATTTTGCCCTCGTTGCTGCCATTTCCTCTCGCTTCTTGGCGGCAGGTCCTGACGCGCTTGGTGCTTTTGCTACTATCTCACAGGGCCTCATTGCCCTGTTTGCCGCTGGTGCCCCCCTGAGTCAAGTGGGCCAAGAGGTCATTGAGCGATGGCTGACAGCGTTCAATCTGCCCAAGTATTTATGGCATGAAGCCAAATTAACGCTGGCCCTGACCGTCTTTCTGGGATTATTGGGATTCCAATCCTATTTACCCAACATTGCCCGCTTTTACGTCCGACGAGGCATCGCAGCTCAACGGCAGTTTCAAACCACCATAGCCTTAGCTCAGTTCCAACGAGCCTTGGAACTCGATCCTAACAATATGGAAGCACATTTCCGCTTAGGCAATCTTTATGAAGACTTACTCGAATTTGAGCAAGCGAAAGCTGAATATCGAGTGGCGTTGCTCGGAGACTGTATTGAAGCCTATAACAATTTAGGCCGTCTCTATATTGTCCGGCCTAGAGATTACACTGGAGCGGCGACCTTGTTGAGACAGGGACAGTTAAAACTGGAAAATCGCGACATGGTCGAAATCCAATTCTGTTCGTCGGCGAGTCTTCCCGCTCTTGAATCTGCCTTGTTAAAGAATCTTGGCTGGGCGCGGTTGATGCAAGGCCGACCCCTTGATGCTCAGAGTGAACTCAGACAAGCGCTGGAGATTAACCCCTATGACGGGGCCTCCCACTGCTTGTTAGCCCAAGCCTTGGAAGCCCAAAATGAAGATCCAGCGGAGGTTTTAGAGCGATGGCAACAGTGTTATGCCTTGGCTCGGGGACTTAATCCCGAAGAGGATAATTGGCTGGAGATGGCCCGCCAGCGGCTGTTTCAAGCTGAGTTTGAGGAGGCTGAACCGTCCGCTGTTCCTGATCAGGGACCCCCTCCAGATCGCTGAGATCTTACCGGAATTCTCAAACCTTTGTTCGTGAGGGATCGGCTATCTTTTGATGGCGATCGCCCCCAGAGTCCAGCAATTCTCATTTTGGAAATTCAACTGCTATCGGGTGGGATGTCTAACTCGAGACCCTCAAGCATAAAGGTCAGAAGGTGGTCCCAACTGTCGAAGTACAGGTAACGGGTCAACGCCCGCAAATCATTAAAGAAGGTTTGACGGGTAGGTAAGTGCGCTCGTAGCAACTGGTACTTGTCATCGAGCAACTCAAGCAGAGTATGGAAGAGTAGCGAGAGGATGTTGAGGGTCGCCAGCAAGGAGGAAAGATGCTGCTTACCATGCCCAAAGTTATGTTCTAGATGGTAACCCTTGGTCTTGAGAGTGTTGTTGTTCTCATTCTCAACTTTCCAGCGGGTGCGTCCGGCCCGAACCACCTCGGCTACATTCTCATCGCTGAGAGGATAACTCGTGGCAAAGGAGTTGTGATAGGTTACCTTGCCATCAGCGGTGGTGACAGTAAGTTCGCACCAGTTGACCAACAGGGCCTCATCGCTATCTTTGAGGGGCACTCCGTTGAGATAGCGGTAGGTATAGGTTTTCTCGACTTTACCAGTCCGCTTCTTGGTCGTGAGGGTCGGGAGTTCGATACCCTCTAGGTGTTCATAGAGGGTAGTATGAGACTCGGGGCGACAGACGACGATGAAGTTAAGTTGCTGCTCTAGAAACTGCTGACACAACGGTTGGTGGCAATAGAGGTCATCCCCTAAAACCGTGACGTTCAAAGCCCTCAAGCATTGTTCTTGCCGCGATAGCCAGCGTTTGGCAGCGGCATTCTCACAGTCTTGCTTATCATGACCATCTTGGGGCACGATAAATTCAGGGACTAAGGGAATCACATGATTCTGTCCTGGACAGACGATGACTGGGGTGACAACACTATGAAAGTAATGGGTTTTTCCTGACTTCTGGGTGCGCGTTGAGCAGTGGGGACAGTGAATTTTGTCGGAACTGAAGTATTCCGTGCCATCCAATGCGACTAATAGACTGTCCCCTAGGCAACGGAAGCTTTCTAACTGCCCCTGGGCTTCCAAGACTTGTAGGATCTCCTCAAACACCGGGAACAGGTGCTCTGGGGACACAGCATCTAATAAATCCCGGATGTGGTTGTCGGTGGGAATCCGATGAACTCCAAACAGACTTTGGGCATTGCTCTTGCCTTTACTACCCTCCATCAGACGTTGATAAGCCAGAAACGACGGAGTTTGAGTAAAAAATACACTAAATGCGCTTAAAGCGGCATCCTCCATTCCATAGCGGCGATTTTTACCCCGGCGCTTGTCCGGTAGCGATGACAAGCACTGGCGGAAAGAACCCACTACAGTCTCAAAGCAACCTGGCTTTTTCAACGGCTCTGGCCCTCCTGGGTTTCTTAGATGTCATTACGATACAGGGATGCCGGGGACTTGAACAGGTTTTTGCCAAAATGAGAATTGCTGCCCAGAGTCCCAACTCCAGCTAACGAGTCAATTCAATCGTTAAGATTGACATTTGTTGTCTATCGGTTATAACGGAGATGGTCGCGCTCGCGACCGATGCAGAGGGGGCGCTGCCGAGTCTCAAGTTTTTACTCATTTTTACTATATAGTTGACAAAACGCCCATGAAGTGGTACGAATCGCTGACCTTTGCCTCGACTCTACTTGCATTGGGGCTTTCAACGCCCACCCCCGCAGAGGCTTCAGAGTTCTTACTGGTTGATGTGAACGGTTCGGTTCAAATCAGACGTGCCGGACAATCCCAGTATCAGTCCGCCCGTGGTGGGATGCGCTTGAACATGGGCGATCTCGTGCGAACAGGAGGGGGCGCTCAAGTCCGCATCCGCTGCTCAGATTTGAGAACCACCTGGACGATGAACTCCAACATTGAGCGGGGTGTAGTTTGGGGTTGTCCCCCTGATGGTGGCTTCAGCTTGAGGGTGGGGCGTCAAAGCGATAATACTCTCGGCGGTATTGATCCGAATCTTCCCTACATCATCACGCCGCGCCGCACCGTAATTTCAGACCCTCAACCGATGCTGCGTTGGAATCCGGTGGCTGGGGCCAGCCGCTATACCGTGCGAGTGATTGGCTCTGATGTGACCTGGGAAACTGAGGTGAGTGGGACTCAGGTGCCATATCCCGGAACTCCCGCTTTGACGCCAGGAGTCACCTATCGTGTCATCGTTGAAGCCGATACTGGCGCCTCTTCCCAGCTCGATGTGGGGTCGGAGACCGCCAGCTTTGAGCTATTGTACCCCGAGGATTTAGAACTGGTTGCTGCCGATGTTGCTGAGATTCGGCAACAAGGGTTTCCTGAAGAAACTGAAGCCCTAGCTATTGCTGATATCTATATTCGAGAGGATTTACTCGCCGAGGCGATCGCGACTTTAGAGCCATTTGTAACGTCAGGGACTGAAACCCTCGAGTTCTATCAGGTTTTAGGAGATATCTATCGTTATATCGGCTTGAACTTGTTGGCTAAACAGCGATATGAACGGGCGATCGCGATCGCTACCAGCAACGAGGACATTCAAGGATTAGCGGATTCTCGCTCCGGTTTAGCAGAAGTCAAAGCCCTGTTGGAGCAGCCCCAGGTGGCGATCGACCTGCTCATGCAAGCCCAAAGCGGTTACGAACACCTCGACGATACAGAACGCATCCAAGAAATACAAGCTCGAATTGACGATTTGACCTAGTCCTTAACCGCTCAACTCTACCCAGACAAAAGGGGATATATATTATTAATGACCGTGTTTCAATCTGGGGGCTGGCTTCAACTCGGGTTCGTTATTCTAACCACGACCCTGATGAGTGCCCCCGTTTACGCTGCATCGGAAGCCAAGATTTACCTGACGACTAAGAGCCTCTCCCAGACATCGGATGAGCCATGGCTGGCGCAAATCATACCGGATAATACCTTGGGCAATGAGGCCTCAATCGTCACGCCCGAAGACGGTGGACTCACCCTGATTGAAGGTGGGGCCATACGCGACTCCAACCTCTTCCACAGTTTTCAAGACTTTAACGTCAATAGTGACCAAGCCATCTATTTCGAAAACCCAGTCAATATCCAGAACATTCTCTCACGAGTGACTGGGAACAATCTATCTAACATCGATGGAGAGCTGGGTGTCACCGGTGCGGCAAATCTATTTTTCCTCAATCCCAACGGCATTATCTTCGGGCCAAACGCGAGTCTAAATGTCAATGGGTCGTTTTTTGCCAGTACCGCCGATAGCCTGGTGTTTCACAATGGCAGTAACTTTAGCGCCGCCAGCCCAGAAGCGCCTCCCCTCTTGACTGTCGGCGTTCCCGTTGGTGTGCAATTTGGCAACAGTCCGGGGGGAATTGAGATAACTGGGACTGTTCTGGAGGTTCCAGAACGGGCAACTCTGGCTTTGCTTGGGGGGGCGATCGCCCTTGATGAAGCGGTACTAGAAGCCCCTGGAGGACGAGTCGCCCTGGGAGGAGTCAGCGAGACGGGAAACATCGCCTTGTCGTCTGATCCGTCAGAGGCTACCTGGCGTCTGAGCGGATGGGACTTTCCTGATAACCTGGCGCGAGCGTCAATTGCCCTCAGCAACGATGCCGGCATTAGGGTTGTTGACAGGATTGGCGGTGAGATTGCGATCGATGGCTCCGACATTAACATCAGCAGCAGCAGTTTTATAGAAGCTGGCATTGCCGAAGGATTGGGAGTTGTCAACGCAGACTCAGGACATATCGAACTCAACGCCACCGGACAACTGACCCTGTCTGATAGCTTCATCACCAATTCAGTTCCCGAGAATTCCCTGGGAAATGCTGGCAACATCAGTATCAGCGGCGATTCAGTGCAAGTGCGAGGGGAATCTTTCCTCTCTTCGAGTACAGAGGGTCAGGGAAATGCCGGTAACATCAGTGTTACCGGTCAAACCGTAGAAGTCAGCCAAGGGGCGTTCCTGCTGTCAGACACTTTCAGTGAAGGAAATGCTGGCAACATCAGTATCAGCGGCAATTCAGTGCAAGTGCGAGAGGAATCTTACCTCTCTTCGAGTACAGAGGGTCAGGGAAATGCCGGTAACATCAGTGTTACCGGTCAAACCGTAGAAGTCAGCCAAGGGGTGTTCCTGGAGTCAGACACTTTCAGTGAAGGAAATGCTGGCAACATCAGTATCAGCGGCGATTCAGTGCAAGTGCGAGAGGAATCTTACCTCTCTTCGAGTACAGAGGGTCAGGGAAATGCCGGTAACATCAGTGTTACCGGTCAAACCGTAGAAGTCAGCCAAGGGGCGTTCCTGCGTTCAGAAACTTCAAGCGAAGGAAATGCCGGCAACGTCAGTATCAGCGGCGATTCAGTGCAAGTGCGAGAGGAATCTTACCTCTCTTCAGCAACTTTCAGCGAAGGAAATGCCGGCAACATCAGTATCAGCGGCGATTCAGTGCAAGTGCGAGGGGAATCTTTCCTTTCTTCGAGTACAGAGGGTCAGGGAAATGCCGGTAACATCAGTGTTACCGGTCAAACCGTAGAAGTCAGCCAAGGGGTGTTCCTGGAGTCAGACACTTTCAGTGAAGGAAATGCTGGCAACATCAGTATCAGCGGCGATTCAGTGCAAGTGCGAGAGGAATCTTACCTCTCTTCGAGTACAGAGGGTCAGGGAAATGCCGGTAACATCAGTGTTACCGGTCAAACCGTAGAAGTCAGCCAAGGGGCGTTCCTGCGTTCAGAAACTTCAAGCGAAGGAAATGCCGGCAACGTCAGTATCAGCGGCGATTCAGTGCAAGTGCGAGAGGAATCTTACCTCTCTTCAGCAACTTTCAGCGAAGGAAATGCCGGCAACATCAGTATCAGCGGCGATTCAGTGCAAGTGCGAGGGGAATCTTTCCTTTCTTCGAGTACAGAGGGTCAGGGAAATGCCGGTAACATCAGTGTTACCGGTCAAACCGTAGAAGTCAGCCAAGGGGTGTTCCTGGAGTCAGACACTTTCAGTGAAGGAAATGCTGGCAACATCAGTATCAGCGGCGATTCAGTGCAAGTGCGAGAGGAATCTTACCTCTCTTCGAGTACAGAGGGTCAGGGAAATGCCGGTAACATCAGTGTTACCGGTCAAACCGTAGAAGTCAGCCAAGGGGCGTTCCTGCGTTCAGAAACTTCAAGCGAAGGAAATGCCGGCAACGTCAGTATCAGCGGCGATTCAGTGCAAGTGCGAGAGGAATCTTACCTCTCTTCAGCAACTTTCAGCGAAGGAAATGCCGGCAACATCAGTATCAGCGGCGATTCAGTGCAAGTGCGAGGGGAATCTTTCCTTTCTTCGAGTACAGAGGGTCAGGGAAATGCCGGTAACATCAGTGTTACCGGTCAAACCGTAGAAGTCAGCCAAGGGGTGTTCCTGGAGTCAGACACTTTCAGTGAAGGAAATGCTGGCAACATCAGTATCAGCGGCGATTCAGTGCAAGTGCGAGAGGAATCTTACCTCTCTTCGAGTACAGAGGGTCAGGGAAATGCCGGTAACATCAGTGTTACCGGTCAAACCGTAGAAGTCAGCCAAGGGGCGTTCCTGCGTTCAGAAACTTCAAGCGAAGGAAATGCCGGCAACGTCAGTATCAGCGGCGATTCAGTGCAAGTGCGAGAGGAATCTTACCTCTCTTCAGCAACTTTCAGCGAAGGAAATGCCGGCAACATCAGTATCAGCGGCGATTCAGTGCAAGTGCGAGGGGAATCTTTCCTTTCTTCGAGTACAGAGGGTCAGGGAAATGCCGGTAACATCAGTGTTACCGGTCAAACCGTAGAAGTCAGCCAAGGGGTGTTCCTGGAGTCAGACACTTTCAGTGAAGGAAATGCTGGCAACATCAGTATCAGCGGCGATTCAGTGCAAGTGCGAGGGGAATCTTTCCTCTCTTCGAGTACAGAGGGTCAGGGAAATGCCGGTAACATCAGCGTTACCGGTCAAACCGTAGAAGTCAGCCAAGGGGCGTTCCTGCTGTCAAACACTTTAAGTGAAGGAAATGCTGGCAACATCAGTATCAGCGGCGACTCAGTGCAAGTGCTAGGGCAATCTTTCCTCTCTTCAGACACTTTAAGTGAAGGAAATGCCGGCAACATCAGTATCAGCGGCGATTCAGTGCAAGTGCTAGGGCAATCTTTCCTCTCTTCAGAAACTTTAAGTGAAGGAAATGCTGGCAACGTCAGTATTAGCGGCGATTCAGTGCAAGTGCGAGAGGAATCTTACCTCTCTTCGAGTACAGAGGGTCAGGGAAATGCCGGTAACATCAGCGTTACCGGTCAAACCGTAGAAGTCAGTCAAGGGGCGTTCCTGCTGTCAGACACTTCAAGTGAAGGAAATGCGGGGACTGTGACTGTAGACGCTACTGAGCGGGTGGTCTTCTCTGCCAGTAGAGTATCGAGCAATGTTGAGAGTACTGGGCGGGGCAATGCGGGTAGCGTTGTGGTTTCGGCTAATCAAGTGGACTTGTTCGATGGAGCGCAGTTGTCTTCGACTAACGCCAGTTCGGTGACTCCGAATGAATTCACAGCAGGTAATGTTCTTGTGCGAGGGGAGTTGATTCAACTCGATGAGGGGTCACTGATTTTCGCGAATACCTTGGGACAAGGGGGGAATGTCCAGCTCGATGGTGCCTTCTTGACGATTCTACGACGAGGCAGTGGTATCCAAACTAATGCTCAAGGAGATTTTCCCGGTGGAAATATTATTCTGAATACGACGTTTCTAGTGGCTGGGGAAAATAGCGATATTACGGCCAACGCCGTCAATAGTTTTGGTGGACGAGTTCAGATTACGACTGAAGGGATTTTCGGCACTCAATTTCGCAATGAGTTAACTCCTAGAAGCGATATTACGGCTACGTCGGAACTCGGACAGGAGTTTAGTGGTGTTGTTGCCATTATTTCACCTGATGTCGATCCGACATCAGGATTGACGGATTTGACACAAACTCCGGTGGATGTGTCCAGTTTGTTGGGGACGGGATGTTCACCGCAAAATGTCAGCAGTTTTACAGTGACGGGACGGGGAGGGTTGCCCCCCAGCCCGGTGGATTTACTCGATCGCATCCGAGTTTTGCCGGATTTAGGACCGGAGTTAGATGTCTCAGCCCCTGAGGGCGCGTCTGATTCGGGCGGTCCGGCTGATCGCTCCTCGGCCCCTCTGCTAGAAGCAACGGGGTGGGTGCGTCAGTCTGACGGGGCAGTGCTTTTGCTGATGGCTGAGGCGAGGCGCTCTGATCTCTGGCAACTCCTGAGAAACTGCGGCGACGATTAATGATTCTGAGTGATTCTAGTTCTATGGTGATCGGTGATGAAACAGCTTTTCCAATTCCTGGCTCTCGCTGCCACTGTCTTCTGGCTAACCCTTGCGCTCAGCAGTCGGCCCACAGCGGCGATGACTGGGTTAGCAACTCTAAATGGCTCTCAACCGGCGATGATGACGCAGCGGATGACGCAGCAGACTCTCGGGGATGACCCTCATGGGTTACTGCGCCAAGGTCGCCAATATTACAGCCAGGGACAGTTTCAAGCAGCGTTAAGGGCTTGGGAAGCGGCGGAACAAGGGTTTGTTCGTCAGGGAGATGCGATCGCACGCGCCATGGTATTGAGTAATCAAGCTCTGGCTCTACAACAGCTTGATCGCCTTGATGAAGCCTTTAACGCTATCTCTCGAAGTCGAGATCTATTGGAGAGTGAGGATCTCAGTGGCTCTGATGTCGATGAACGGCGATCGCGCGTGTTGGCTCAAGTCCTCAATACTGAAGCGGGACTACTCCTCGATCGCGGACAGCCTGAGGCGGCCCTTGAGATCTGGGAACAGGCCCAGAGGCGCTATCAGCAACTCGGGGAAGATGGCCACGTGCTGCAAACTCGTATCAACCAGGCCCAGGCGCTTCGGTCTTTGGGCTATTATCGTCGCGCTCAGGGAACCCTGGAGGCGGTAAAGGCACAGTTGGCTGAACGCCCCCCTTCACGGCTAAACGTGGTGAGTTTGTACCAGTTGGGCAATGCCCTGCGATCGCTCGGCCAACTCGATGAGGCGGAAACGGCGTTGAGGGAGAGTTTAGCGATTGCTGAAAGCCTCGAGTCTCAGCCAGATATGATTGCAGCCTGGTTGGGGTTAGCTAACACAGTGCGATTGCGCCACACTCCCGCCGCACGACAAGCGGCTTTAGACTATTACCAGCAGGCAGCAGCGGGGGCTGAGTCTCCTCTGGAATGGATGCAAGCTCAGACTGACCGCTTGAGTTTGTTGCTTGAAAACCAACAGATACGGGCAGCGCGAGAGTTGTTACCTGAGATTCAAGCCTATCTGGAGACTCACCGGGAATCGCTGTCAGGCGGTCGTAGTGGTTTGTTTGCTCAGTTGAAATTAGTCCGCAATGCGATCGCCCTCGCGGAGCCAACAGATGGCGAGATCGTTAACCACCACACCCTGGCCCACACCCTGGCCGAGATTCATCAACGGGCGATGGCGTTGGGCGATCGACGGGTTCAGTCCTATACCCTGGGGGATTTGGGCCATCTCTATGAACTCGCGCAACAGTGGGATGAGGCAGAACGGGTGACGAAACAGGCGTTAGACTTGGCCCGACAACTCCCCAATGCTGACGATGTCGCCTATCGCTGGGAGTGGCAGCTAGGACGGATTCTTAAGGCTCGTGGCAATTCTCAGAAGGCGATCGCCTTCTATGAGGAAGCCGTCAAGTCTCTGCAAGCCATGCGCCAAGATCTCGCCCTTGTCAATACGGCGGTTCAGTTCTCGTTTCAAGACGGCGTTGAACCGGTTTATCGCCAACTGATGGCACTGCTTTTATCGACTGATACTGACCAGAGTGATATTGATTTAAACGGAGATTATAACACAAAATCAAGCCGTCTATCAAGCTATCGTCAAGCCAACTTGGAAAAAGTTAGAGACCTCATTGAATCTTTGCAGGTTGCCGAATTAGATGACTTTTTTAAGCAAGCCTGTTTAGATGTCACTCCTGTCGCCTTAGACGAAATCGACTCTAAAACAGCTTTAATCTATACAATTCTCTTAGACGCTGATTCTCCCGAACAACAACGTCTTGATGTCATTGTTCGACTTCCAAATCAAGGCTTAAAGCACTACAGTACCACCGTCACAAGAACCGAATTAACAACAACTGTCAACCAAATTCACAGAGCCTTAGTTGACGACCCAATCCAGCGCCGACGATTTAGAACCACCACTTTACTCCCTCTGTCTCAAAAGCTCTATAGTTGGTTACTTGAACCCATTCAAACTGACCTCGCTGACAGCAACATCAACACCCTCGCTTTTGTCTTAGACGGGCCGTTACGGAATCTGCCCATGTCCATTCTCCATGACGGCGATGGCTATATCGTAGAAAAGTACAGCCTCGCCCTCAGTCCCGGCTTACAACTCATCGATCCCAAACCCTTGGAACGAGGTGCTATGACAGCCCTGATTGCGGGATTATCTGAAGAAGTGACTCAGGATTTCCCCCCTCTACCAGAGGTGGTCATCGAAGTTGAGGCGATTCGCGATCGCATCCCCAACAGTCAGGTGTTATTGAATCAGGACTATACCAAAGCCAACGTTCAAGAAAAATTACAGCGTGATCACTATTCCATCATCCATCTCGCTACCCACGGTCAATTTAGCTCCAGCAGCGAGCAGACCTTCATCCTAACTTGGCCCTCTGAGGTAGACCACAACTACCGCATCAACGTCAACGAACTGCAAGATTTGTTGCAAATCCAAGATGTCAGTGGAGGGGCGATCGAGTTATTAGTTCTCAGCGCCTGTCAAACCGCAGCGGGGGACGATCGCGCCGCTTTAGGATTAGCCGGTGTCGCCTTCCGTGCGGGCGCTCGTAGTACCATTGCCACACTTTGGCCCGTCAGCGACGAAGCCACCCGCGCCATGATGACCCAATTCTATCAGGAACTCTCAGATCCCAGCCTCACCCGCAGTGAAGCCCTGCGTCGCGCCCAAAATACCCTCATTGACTCGGAACGCTTTGCTCATCCCTTTTTCTGGGCGCCCTATACCCTGGTCGGAAATTGGTTGTGACCCGGTTCGACCTTAACGGCTCTGGTCTCCCTGGCCCAGCAGTCGCTACAATAACTCTAACCGCTTATCCTCTGTAATATCTCATGGCTACTGGTAACGAAAATTTCTGGTTGAATGTCTCTCGCTATCCTCGCTATCTGATTACCTTCATTTTTGGCACGTTTTATGTCATTTATGACTGGGTGAAGCCCCTGGCCAAGGAACGACCCCTGTTTTTGGGCTTAGTCCTTACCTTTATGGTTGCTCTCTTCATGTTTATGTACTTCACCCTTGAGGCGATGCTGGGAATTTCGACGGTTCAGTTTTAACTCCGCTGACAACTCCTAGGGAAACCCGCGATTATGAGCAGCAATCACCCCACGGATAACGCTTCATCAACGTCAGTCCTGACCTCTGGGGCATCTCAACGGTCTGAATTCGGTTTAAACTGGGGATAGGAGCGCCTTGTCTGGCGCTCATCGCATCGCAAGAGAGCAAAGAGTATGGCTACTAACCGTCGCACCTCCCGCGTGGCTTCCCTGATTAAACGGGAAGTCAGTGATTTGTTGCTACATGGCATTAAAGACGATCGCGTCGGGGCTGGCATGGTCAGCATTACGGATGTTAATGTCTCGGGAGATTTGCAACACGCTAAAATCTTCGTCAGTATCTATGGGACTGATGAGGCCCGAGCCGAAACCATGGAGGGATTGGCCTCCGCCACCGGTTATGTCCGACGGGAACTCGGATCTCGGGTGCGGTTGCGGCGCACTCCTGAAGTCCAGTTCGTTGAAGACCGCTCCCTCGAACGGGGCGATCGCACTCTCGATTTACTCAATCGTATCACTCGCTCCTCCGCCGACGAGGACACTCCCTAAACCCCCTTCACCAACTCGGGACAACATCATGTTCCGAGTTCTCTCTTCATGATTTCTGTACGTAAATTAGGGACATTTTCTAAAAATGCGCAGCCCAGATGTTTGGCTCGACGCCGGCCGCACCGGGCCGGCGCAAGCCTATCCATCTAAACCATCAAATTCGATAATTTAAAGGATTAAACCTGAATTAATATGATAATAGCAACCCTGAGCAGGCTTGTCAAGAAAAATCGGGAAATTTTCTGGTAATAAATGTTACAAATTCTCCAAAGTAAGTCAGGGCAAGGAATGCCGGATTTGAGGAGAGGTTCGGTTAACTCGACTGGACAGGCTGGGGAAGACCCAGTGATAATCAACGAGTGTCAAAACGGGGTCCTGTAGATATCGCCCAATTTTCCAGAGAGTCGTCTAGGAAGCGGCTTCTGGAATCCTCCCGACTGGGGCGATCGCCTAACACATTCCAGGAGGCAATCACCATGCCAGTGGGTCACTTCAGTTAACGAACCCATCATCAATTCTTCTGACTTCATCAAACCCAACCGGTCAATGTCCGCCAAGTTGTGCGGAACCTTGCCGCGATTTCGCCTGTGGCGCGATCGCCCACCAAATCGCATCTAAATCATCACGACGCGAGGAGATAGCCATGAGAATTGCCCAAGTTTCGCCCTTATGGGAACAAGTCCTGCCTCCCGAATCGAGAGAAATTGAACGGCTGGTCGGTCATCTAACGGACGAACTCTGTCGCCGAGGTCATCAAGTCACCCTCTTTGCCTGCGGAGACTCCCAAACCCTAGCCGACTTAGACTCTATCAGTCCCGAGGCCCAGCAACTCAACCCCAACGTCAGCGAACCGGGCCGGGATGAGAGTCTGCAATACCAACGAGTTCTCGACCGGGCCAAGGACTTTGACATCATCCACTTCCACACGGGCCATTCCGCCTTACCCTACGCCGAAATGCTGACCACACCTGTGGTTCACACCCTGCATAATGGGTTCACCCTAGAAAACCCAGACCTCTTCCGGCAATATCGTCACCAGACCTACATCAGCATTAGCGATGCCCAGCAGCAGCGAGTTCCCGAACTCAATATCCTGCGAACCATCCATAACGGTATTGCCGTCGCCGACTATCCCTTCATAAAAAAACCCGCCAACGACCCCCCCTATCTCGCCTTCCTGGGTCGTCTTTCCCCAGACAACGGGCCCCACCAAGCCATCGAGATTGCCAAGCGAACCGGCTGGACCCTAAAACTGGCGGGCAAGATTGACGCCGTTGACCGCCGTTACATTGAAACCCAAATTGCCCCCCATATCGATGGCGACCAAATCCAATATCATGGAGAACTCAGCCACAAGGACAAGCTGAATCTCTTAGGATATGCCAGCGCGACCCTGCTTCCCATCACCCGGGACGAACCCTTCGACTGGGTGGCCCTTGAATCCATGGGGACCGGAACACCGGTCATTGCTGGGAATCGGGGGGCGGTTCCGGAAATCATCGCCCAGGGAACCACCGGCTTTATCTGCAACAGCATCGATGAGATGGTCGCCGCGGTCCCTCGGGTCAAAGGTCTCAAGCGACAACATAGTCGGGATTTAGTCGTTCGTAGTTTTAGCATCAGCAGCATGGTGGAGAAATACGAGGCGGCGTATCGAAACCTGTTGCATCAACGCTGGCGGCAACACCGTCGTCCCGTTCCCACTCCCCCCTTGGCTGCGGCCTAGTTCAGAGATTCCCGAACGGCCCTAACTCAAAAAGGCGCTACTATGAAGAAATGTAAAGTATCCGCCGATTCCTAAGTCATGGCCTCAGTATCCCGATCTGTCGCTGACGAGTCCAACGCCCCAGCTGCCACTGAACCTAAGTTTTGGAACTGGCGAGGATTTCGTATTTGTTATCGCCACCAGGGCCAGTCCGGGCCAGCAATGGTCTTAGTCCATGGGTTTGGGGCCTCCATGGGCCATTGGCGCAAAAATATTCCCGACTGGTCTCAATTTGCCCAAGTCTATGCCTTAGACTTATTGGGATTTGGTCAATCCCATAAACCCACCCCCGGCTTAGTCATTGACTATACCTTTGAGACTTGGGGGGATTTGCTGGCAGATTTCTGTCGTGAGGTGGTTGGGGAACCGGCCTTTCTCATCGGTAACTCCATTGGCTGTGTTGTGGCCATGCAAACGGCCGTCTCTCATCCCGACTGGGTGCGAGGGGTGGTGCAACTCAACTGTTCCCTGCGACTGCTGCATGACAAACGTCGGGCCAGTCAAGCTTGGATTAAGCAAATCAGCGCCCCCATGTTGCAAAATCTCTTAGCCATCAAACCCCTGGGGGACTTTTTCTTTGCCCAATTAGCTACCCCCAAGACGGTACGGAAGATTCTCTTGCAGGCCTATCGACGGCAGGAGGCGGTGAGTGAGGAATTAGTGGAGTTGTTGTTACAGCCAGCGCGCGATCGCCGAGCCAGTGATGTGTTTATCGCCTTTACCCGCTATTCCCAGGGGCCACTTCCCGAGGAACTTCTAGAGTCCCTACCCTGCCCCACTCTCATTATCTGGGGAGAGGAGGACCCCTGGGAACCCCTGGAACTCGGACGGAAACTCGCCGAGTATCCAGCGGTGGATGCCTTTATCTCCCTGCCCAACGTCGGTCATTGTCCCCAAGATGAAGCCCCCGAGGAGGTTAACCCGCTCGTGCAAGACTGGCTATGCCAGCAGCTTGAAAAACCCGTAAATCCTTGAAAACCTGCCACAAGCTAGTGAACGAGATATCCTAGAGGCTGGGACGTCATGAAACCCCCCCCAAGTCAACATTTAACCGACGTTACCCAGAAATTTGCCTAGATGACTTGCCAAGTCGGGACAAGTTGTGCTATTGGTATAGTATCGGAGTTCTACTGGCAGTCAATCTCGAAGCAATCTGTTAAGCACTGCCCAACTCGTACTCAATCGTTAATTAAAGAGAATTTGAAAAATTCAAGAGGTCTTATGAACCATCAGGTGATTCACCCTATGGTAAAAGTCCAGCGTCAAGTGCGATCGCTGGTTGATTCTCAAATCGTGAAGCCCGAGGATCGTATCTGGAAAATCGCCTTCCTCTTTGGGGATGACTGGACTCGTATTAAACAAGAACTACTAGAATTCGAGTTTTCCATGCAAGATCCCCTGAGCGAACTTCTGGCGGTTGAAGTTTGGGAAGAAGAGGACGAGTAACTGCCCGTAATGGACCTGCCGCTACCGCCTTGGGGGTGTCTTCCCGAGAGGAGGACGCCTCATCGGCAGACTCACGAGGATGTTGAGTCTAAGCAACGAAGGTTTCAGGAAAGCTGCCCTGCCGGAGTGGGGTAATCATAAAGGGTCTCTCCTTGAGACCTATCTCACCTTGCAGTCTTTGCCGCCTATCAGGAGGCTATGTTATGGCTTCGTCGCTTCTCAACAACCGATACCAAATTCTGGAAACCCTAGGACAGGGAGGATTTGGGTCAACCTATCTTGCTGAAGATACCCATCTACCCTCCCGTCGTCGCTGTGTCATCAAACAACTCAAACTGATGGCCCAGACGGAGGCCAAACAGACCATCATTCGGGAGCGATTTGAGCGAGAAGCGGCCGTTTTAGAAACCCTCGGTCAACAACAGCCTCAAATCCCTGAACTGCACGCCTACTTTTGTGAAGCGGGGGAATTTTACCTCGTTCAAGAATGGATTCAAGGAGAAACCCTGACGCAGCACGTCCAACGTCACGGTCTTTGGGACTCAGTTACTGTTCAACATCTACTGCAACAAATCCTGCCGGTGTTGGACTATGTTCATGGCTGTTACATCATCCACCGGGATATCAAACCCGACAATATCATTTTACGGGTCCCCGATGGCTTGCCCGTACTGATTGACTTCGGTGCAGTCAAAGAAGCCGTTCAGAGTGACAGTGACCTACCCACCATGTCCTCGGTCGTGATTGGGACTCCAGGCTTTATGGCCAGTGAACAAGCCGCCGGACGACCCACCTACAGCAGCGACCTCTATAGTCTTGCCCTAACTAGCCTATTTCTGCTCTCGGGTAAATCCCCCCAGGATATCCCCAGTGACCCCAGCAGCGGCGATCTGAAATGGCGTGAGGTCCTAGCTGAGGTAGGAGTCAGCCTTCCCCAGTCCTTACTGAGCGTCTTCGATCGCGCCCTCAGTTTCCATCCCCGCGATCGCTTCGCCACAGCCTCTCAGATGCTGGCAGCACTCTCGACTGAAGGAGTGCCATCCCAGTTACAAACCATGGTCGTTGCTCCAGCGGCCCCCAGTCAAGTGGTCACTCACATGACCCCAGCCCGATTATCCCCTTCACCGGCCAAATCCCAATTATCAGGACTATCCTCGTCGAAGTTAGGCGAATTGGCTGCACCCTCCAGAGGTGTTCTAATGGGGGGATTTCTGGTGACAGGACTGCTCCTGGGAACACTGACCCTGGGGTGGGAGTTACATCAATCTCGGAACCTGGACGACCCCACCTCAGCCGGCTCTAGACGCTCCAATCAAGAGATTTCCCCAGAGGAGACTCAGCGGAATGATAGCCAGCCAACCGTACCCTCCACCCGCCCAGAAGACGGGTCTGCGGCCCCTCCACCTGCCCCCGTTCCCGAAGAAAATCCCTTACCGCAAGAGGATCCCGAGTTGCTGGAGGAAAAACCCATTGATGATGAGGCTGACGAGTCCCCGGAGGAGTCTTTAGAAAACCCTGAGGAGCCGCAAGACAACCCTAACCTCGATCTCCCCCCCGACATCATCCCAGACTCGGGCGAGTTAGAATTAGAGCAAGAGTCGACAGACCCCCCGGCCCCACTTCCCCATTCCCAAGACAGGAGTTTAGAAGTTTCTCCAGTCTTTGACAGCACTGTGCCTCCGTTGGAATCTGAGAGTCCAGAAAAACAGTTCCTCCCCTCCAGTCCGAACAACATTCTCGGACAGGAAAAACTTAACCTCTTTGAGGGCGATCGCACCACAGACGAACAGTAATTCCCCCTAACCCTAACCCCATCGCCGTGAAACTTATTTTCCAGAGTCTGGTCATCTTCGCTGGAGTCCTCTTCAGCCTAGATTTGCTGGCACAACTTCTCGGAGAAGTCCTCTGGTTCGAGGCGTTGGGGTATTTCTCCGTCCTGCTGACTCGACTACAAACCCAGGGACTAATGTGGCTAACGGTCGTCGGCGTTAGCTTGCTGGCCTGTTGGGGCAACCTCAGCCTCGCCGAACGCTTAAAACATACCAGCAAACCCCTCGATCCCCTGTCCCTACAACCGACACTCGATCAAAAACTTCAGCCTCAATTCTTCACCCCAGAGGGTCTAACCGGCCCGGACTCCCAAAAACAAAGCCGCGCCATCAGCCTAGGAACCGTCCTATTCATTGGCAGCAGTTTGGGAAGCTTTCTCGGGATCCTCATCCTCTACTATAGCCGCCTCATTCAAGAGCGCTGGCAACCGGATTGGACGGTTCCCAACATCAGCCCCCAATCCATCGAACGCCTCAAT
The DNA here is from genome assembly GCF_023983615.1 of Phormidium yuhuli AB48. Taxonomy (GTDB): domain Bacteria; phylum Cyanobacteriota; class Cyanobacteriia; order Cyanobacteriales; family Geitlerinemataceae; genus Sodalinema; species Sodalinema yuhuli. The sequence goes on from NZ_CP098611.1 coordinate 3,111,575, forward strand.
CCCCTAGAACTCCTTGGAACCCTCCTCCCCATCACCGACTATCCCCTACATTGGGGGGGGCTAATTCTACTACCCATCCTACTCTTATGGTTTCCTCGAACCCTACTACGAGGCTTAGCCATCAGTTTAAGTCTGGCCCTGGGGATAATTTTGCCCTCCCATTGGGCCCAAATCCTACAGGCCTTTCATCCGGTTTCCTTTCAACAAGCCGATCCCCTCTTTGACCTAGATATCAGTTTCTATATCTATCAACTCCCCATTTGGGAACTCATCGAATTTTGGACCTTTGGCATCGCCAGTTTTTCCTTCGTTGCCGTCACCCTAATTTATCTCCTCTGCGACAACACCCTCAGCAATGGCGAGTTCCCCGGCTTCTCAGGGGCCCAACAACGACATCTCCAAGGGATTGGCAGTGCCTTAATGGGGGTTTTAGCCCTCAGTAACGGCTTACAACGCTATGGCCTACTCTATTCCGACGATGGGGCCGCCTATGGGGCCAGTTATGCCGACGTCACCGCCAAACTGCCCGCCTATACCGCCCTCTCTTGGTTGGCGATCGCCATCTCCATCCTCCTCCTCTGGCAGGCCCTCTCAGGAACCTATCCCCTCTTCAGACGCCGTCGGGCCCGCCGTCCCTTCGACAGTCGCCGTAACAGCGCCCCAAAAACCCTCATCCCCCCCCTCTACCTCATTCTCAGCGGCTATGCCCTCGCCGCCCTCATCAGTACCCGCGCCCTCCCGGAACTCGTGCAACGGGCGATCGTCCAGCCCAACGAACTGGCCCGAGAAGCCCCCTATCTCGATCGCAACATCGCCTATACCCGCCAAAGCTTCGACCTCAACACCATCGAAGTCCAAAGCTTCAACCCCACCGCCAGCCTAGACGAAGCGGCCCTAGCGGCCAATGACCTGACCATCCGCAACATTCGCCTCTGGGATACCCGTCCCCTCCTAGAAACCAATCGTCAACTGCAACAAATCCGCCTCTACTACCGCTTCCCCAACGCCGATATCGGTCGTTACAGCATTCCCCGAGAGGTCGAGGAGGGAGTTCCCCAGAACCTAGAAACCCGTCAGGTGATTGTCGCCGCCCGGGAATTGGACTTTGACGCCGTCCCCAGCCGCGCTCAAACTTGGATTAATCGACATCTCGTCTACACCCACGGCTTCGGCTTCACCATGAGTCCCGTGAACACCGCTACCCCCAACGGCTTACCCGAATACTTCGTCCGGGGCATTGCCGGGGGTGAGGATGACCAGGGCCTGCAAACTCCCATCGCACCCACCGATGAAGACGGCTTTGAGACTCCCGTGGCCGCCACCGACGAACGCATCCGCCAAAGCATCCCCATTGGCTCACCGCGCATTTACTATGGCGAGTTAACCCAGAATTATATCATGACCAGTACAGGCGTTCAAGAATTTGACTTTCCTCAGGGAGATGAAAACGTCTATAACGTCTATGACGGCGATGGCGGTGTCACTATTGGCACCGGTTGGCGGCGTTGGCTGTACGCCATCTATTTACGGGATTGGCGTATGTTACTAACCGATGACTTTCGTCCCGAGACCAAACTCCTATTTCGCCGTAACATTGAGCGCCGCGTCCGGTCCATTGCCCCCTTCCTCCGCTACGACCATGATCCCTATCTCGTCGTTGCCAATCTTGACGAAGACTCGGAAGAGGAATCACCCCAAGGGGCCGCCACCGCCACCGGCAATACCCTCTACTGGATTCTCGATGCCTACACGACGAGCGATCGCTATCCCTACGCCGATCCCGGAGACCATCCCTTTAACTACATCCGTAACTCCGTCAAAGTGGTCATCGATGCCTATAACGGTTCGGTGCAGTTTTACATTGCCGATGACCGAGATCCCATCATCCAAAGTTACCAAGAAATCTTCCCCGACCTATTTCAACCCTTCAGTGCCATGCCGGCCCCGTTGCGGCCACATATCCGCTATCCCATTGATTTCTTCGAGGTTCAATCGGAACGACTCCTCACCTATAACATGACCGATACCCAGGTCTTTTATAACCGAGAAGACCAATGGGAAGTCCCGACGGAAACCTACCGTGGTCAACAACAAACCGTTGAACCCTACTACCTGATTATGAAGCTACCGGGGGAAACCAGCGAGGAATTTATCTTGCTGCACCCCTTCACCCCCAGGCGGCGGGCCAACCTCATCGCTTGGTTAGCCGGGCGATCAGACGGAGAAAATTATGGACGACTGTTGTTATATCAATTTCCCAAACAGGAGTTAATCTACGGTCCCGGACAAATCGAAGCCCGCATCAATCAAGATCCCCTCATTTCCCAGCAACTCTCCCTCTGGAACCGTCAGGGATCGCAAGTCATTCAGGGCAACCTCCTGGTCATTCCCATTGACGAGTCCTTGCTCTATGTGGAACCGTTATACCTAGAAGCCGCACAGAACGCCCTCCCCACCCTCGTGCGAGTGATTGTGGCCTACGAAAATCAGATTGTCATGGCCCCCAATCTCGATCGCGCCTTCGAAGCCATCTTTGAACCCGAACGCCTCCCCGATCGCAGTATCATCCGTTCCGTCGAAGGCCTCTTCCCCGGCTTCGCCGATGACATCCCCGACACCGCCCCCCTCCCAGAAGCCCAGTAAAACCCAGCCAAACCCCCCTCTCCTCCTCTCCTCCTCCCCCTCCTCCTCTCTTTCCTCTGTGTCCTCTGTGACTCCGTGGTTCCCCCTACTCATCACTTCCCCCATCCTGCGATCGCCCTGAAACATTCTCAATGGCTGCGATCGCCGCCTTAGACCCTGCAATAATATCCCGTTCCTCTCCCCCGAGATATAAACGACCAAAACTCCCCACCGCCTGCACCTGAAGAATATTAATCAAAGCTGACTTTTCCGCCTCATTCGCCGCCAACGCCGCATAAGCCGCCGGGGTGACTTCCAGAACAAACAAACTCTCCCCCGCCAAAATCATCTGGCCGCGACGAGTTCGGTTAATCAGTTGTGTTTGGTGGGGGTCAAGATTGCGGATAATCTGACTGGACATAATCTTGGGTTTGAGGCGTTCCTGTTCCGTTACCCCCAACGCATCCAGAATCGCCACACCGGCCCGGCGGGTATCACTTTGACGACTAGCGTGAACTTCGAGTAACCCATAGAGTCGTTCCACCACCTGCACCCCAGGACGAACTCCTGTAGACTTCAGGGCCACATCGGTAATGCGATTGATTTCAATCCCCGGTGAAATTTCCACCCAAAGTGACGTATCCCCCGGTAACGGCAAAAACCCCAAAGCCACGGTTCCCATGTATGCTGCGTGTTGAGGTTGCAGGCTGTCAATATAGACGAAGCTGCGTAGTTCAACTCCCAAAATTCGTTCTCCGTAAATAGGGGGACTAGGATTAGATTAAGACCTATCGCTTTCCCCAAGCCATCCCTGACGGCCAGCGGGGGAAACTGCGACATTTGATTATACCGTCCAACGGACGAGACCCCTAACCTACGTTTCAAACCCCTGATGACCTTCGATCGCCTTGTGTTATGGATTGTCTACTTTTCAACTCTCGTCTTTGTCTGGCGATCGCTCGCCAGTCGGCCCAGACAATGGGGCTGGGCGATTGTCTGTGGCGTAATTTTTAGTCTTTCTCTGGGATTATCCTTTATTTCCATCACCTGGGCGGCGAGGGTGGGGGGAGGCCTCTGGCTGCTAATGGTATTACTGCCAATTTTGGGCCTACGTCAGATTAACCAATGGCTCAAATATGACCACTACCGGCGAGCGGCCCTGCTGGCCCGACTGTTGACATGGTTGCATCCGGCCGATGGTTGGGGCGATCGCGTGATTCCCTTACGGGCCCTGGCTTTAGCCCAACGGGGTCAAACCGTCCAGGCGGTGCAATCTCTCAAGCCTCATCAAACGCCCAAATCTCGGATTTACCGGGTGGCGATCGCCCTGGAGTTTCTCATCCTACGTCAATGGCAGCCGTTTATTACCTGGGTTCAGAGTTATCAGGAGGGGCAGATTCCCCTCAATTTTGCCCTTTACCACCTACGGGCCTTGGGAGAAACCGGTCAAGTCAATCTCATGTTACGGGAGTTTGTCGCCCTCAGTCGCCGTCTCAACGATTTAGGAGAGTTTGAGCGTTTGAGTTTAGCCCGACTCTATGTGTTCGCCTTTTGTGGTGATTCTGATTCTGTGTCGCAGTTATTTAAGCGAGAACTGCGAGATTATCCCCAAGTGAAACAACAATTTTGGCAGGCTACCGCTGATTGGTATGGAGGGCGATCGCCTCTAGCTGAAAAATCCTTTCAGGACTTACTCAAAACCCGCCATCATCTCCTCAAACAAGACATTCGCCACCGCTTAGAAACCCCCCTTGATCTCACTCAACAACCGCTCGACAGTCTCTCACGCCATATCCTAGACCAATTAAACATCACACTCCAGGAAGAGCGACGCTATGGGACCCCCATATCTGCCCCTCCCGCCTTTGCAACCTGGGGCTTAATTGCCTTAAATCTTCTAGCCTTTTACATCGCCACTCGTCTCGGGGGAAGTCAAAATGTTTGGGTTTTATATCGTCTCGGGGCCCTAGTCCCCAGTCACGTCTTAGCCGGGGAATGGTGGCGGTTAGTCACCTCAACGTTTCTCCATTTTGGCATCCCCCACTTGTCCATGAATCTGTTTGGACTCTATATTCTGGGCAAGTTTCTCGAATCCCGTCTCGGTCTGATTCGCTTCTTACTGGTGTACCTCATTAGCGGTATTGGCTCGATGGGATTTATCACTTTTCTCGCCCTACAATTCGGTAATGAGCAATTTGTGGTTGGGGCCTCGGGGGCAGTTATGGGCTTAATTGGGGCGATCGCGGCTCTCTTTTGGCAAGGTTGGCGACAGGATAAGGCGGAAATTGCTCGGGAACGATTACGTTCAATTGTCCTAATTATCGTCATTCAAGCGGTCTTTGACCTCTCTATTCCGGAAATCTGCTTTCTCTGTCACGCCTCCGGGGGAGTCCTGGGCTTTCTCTCGGGATTACTTCTCTTGGGCAAGGGAACCACAGAGTCACAGAGGACACAGAGGAAGAGGCGTTAAATACTATTTTTAAACCATACAATTAGGTCTTGACTTTCACGAGTTTTCTAAGTTACAATGAGACCACAGACAATAAAAGACTTCATGGAAAGGCGGGAGGGGTTCTGCGATAAGCGGCATCAAACATCTAGCTTGCGCAAAAATAAAATTAGTTGAATAAAAAATCAACGTAATCCCAAGACGACCCCAACAGCCCCCTCATCATCGCGATCCCCGACCGGGTGGGGTGCCCGCAGGGCGGGGTGGGTCCTCGCTACTGCCTATTGCCTATTGCCCCCCAATCAATTCCCCGCCATCTGACGTTTCTTCTCCTTCTTCAAGTCTCGACGTCCCGCCGCCGCAATTTCCGCATCCAAGAGAGTGCGTCCCGTAGCCGCCAGATAGACATCATCCAAACTGGGGCGAGATTGAGCAATCCCAAAAATCGGTATACCTTGGCCTTGGAGCATTTGCTGAACTTGAGTTAACGCATCCTCTTGAGAATCGACCACCAAATTGAGAGAATTGCCCTGAGCCTCATTGACGATCGCCTCACGAACAAAAGGAAGCTCCTGCAACATCGCCTGAACCCGATGAGCCTCATCCAGGGGAGCAAACTCGCGAATCCGTAGGGTAATGCGATCGCCCCCAACCTTATCCTTCAACCCAGAAGGAGTGCCCACATCAATCACCCGGCCGCGATCGAGAATCGCCACACGATCAGCCAACGCATCCACCTCTTCCAAATAATGGCTCGTCAAGAGAATCGTCGTTCCCCGTTCCCGTAACTGGCGTAAAAAGTCCCAAACCGCCACTCGGCTTTCAATATCCAACCCCACCGTCGGTTCATCCAACACCAACAAATCCGGCTGATGCAGTAACCCAGCCGCCAAATCCAGACGTTTGCGGATTCCTCCCGAGTAGGTTCCCGTTTTGCGATCGCCGTACTCCATCAACCCCAACATCCCTAACACCGACTCAATCCGCCCCTCAATCTCCCCTTTCGGCAAGTGATACAACGCCGCCTGTAACCGCAACAACTCCCGTCCCGTCAACACCTTATCCAACGCCACCTCCTGAGCCACATAGCCCAGCAAACGACGCACCACCCGAGGCCGCTCAATCGCCGACACCCCAGAGACCTCAATCCGCCCCGAATCAGGATTCGAGAGAGTACAGAGACAGCGAATCGTGGTGGTTTTGCCCGCCCCATTTGGTCCAAGTAAGCCAAAAATCTCCCCCGACTCAATAGAGAAGGAGACATCCTCAATGGCGGTGACATCGCCATAGGTTTTCTTGAGATTTTCAATATAAACAGTCGGTGTCATAATCCCCTGGGTTGACAGTCTGGCGTTCTGTTAACCATTGTAAATCCCCAAACGCCGAATCGTTCCTTCCCCGCCTCAAAATCCCAACATCGCTATAGTGAAATAGACATTACTGGTCATGACATCTAATGGAGAACGAACCCCTAATCCGCCTCGGCTGTTTCTTCGGGATTTTAGCCCTGATGGGACTGTGGGAGGCGATCGCCCCCCGGCGTCAGCTTCAGCAATCCAAATGGCAACGCTGGTTCAGTAACCTAGGAATCGTCGTACTCAATACCCTACTGTTACGAGCCATCTTCCCCCTAGCCGCCGTTGGCGTAGCGGCGATCGCCCAGGACCAAGGCTGGGGACTATTTAACATCCTCTCCCGTCCCGCCTGGCAAGGGATTCTCCTGTCCATCTTGGCCTTAGACTTCGTCATCTACCTGCAACATGTCATGTTTCACGCCCTCCCCACCCTCTGGCGATTACATAAAGTCCATCACGCCGATTTAGATTTCGATGTCACCACGGGCCTACGCTTTCATCCCCTAGAAATCCTCCTCTCCCTGGCCATCAAACTTGTCGCCATTGTCCTCCTGGGGGCCCCAGTGGTGGCGGTGATTCTCTTCGAGATTATCCTCAATGGAACGGCGATGTTCAATCATGGCAATGTCCGTCTCCCCAAGGGACTCGATCGCCTCTTACGGTTCCTAGTCGTCACCCCCGATATGCACCGCGTCCACCACTCCGTTATCCCCAGTGAAACCAACAGCAATTTTGGCTTTAATCTCCCCTGGTGGGACTATCTCCTGGGAACCTATCAAGCCCAACCCGCCGCAAGTCATGATGGCATGACCATTGGTTTAGGGGAGTATCAGGGGAAACCTGAGGTGGGACAATTGCCTTGGATGTTGCTGTTGCCGTTTGAGAAGGGAATAGGGGAAGAAAGCATTAGGAGGTAGGATGTGTTCCGGCATCAGTGAGGGTTGTGACCTAGGCGTGTCAATTCAAAACTGCCGGAACGCATCGCTGCAAGAGGCAAGAGGCAATTAGCGGGCTTCGCTGTATTCGGTGGTGTCGGCGGTGACTCGTCCTCGGAGTTCGGTGGTGCGTTCGGTCATCTGATCCCACTCGTCTCGGACTTCGCGAGACGTGATTTGGTTGAGGGGGACTCCTTGTTGTTGGGCTAGGGCGGCGGCGACACCTAATCCTTGACCGTGATACACGTTCTTGGTGTTGATGCGTCCTACGGAAACAGCAATCCCTTCGTAGCCGCTGGAACGTCCGGCGATCGCTAAATTCTCAATGGACCGGGATAGGCCATGTTCAATGCCAAAATTATATTGGGGCAGGGGTGGCACTCGCATCGAGAGGCCATCCACGCCACCGCGAAAGTCGAAGTCATAGGAGAAGGTGGCGATGGAGTCTTCGACGGGGGTTCCTCCAGCCATAATGTCTCGGCCCGAGAGGGGGGACACCACATCCCGAACACTGACACTATGGCGAACATAGATTTCTGGGGGGAGAATCACCTCCACATTGGGATTCCCGGAATACTCCCGTAACCAGGCTTCTACCTCGACGAGTTCTTCCATCATCTCTGAAGTAGGTTGGAAGCGGTTGGCTTCTATCTCGCGAATGGTATCCACATCATATTTGAAGAGAAAGCCATTCCAAGAGAGCGATCGCTCGTCCAGTTCGCAGACATTGGCTTTATCCCAGAAAAAGCCCTGAAGGGAGAAGGGTTGATCGCGATCGATGTGATAGGCGGCTCCTATGGCGATGCTGCGGAAATAATAGCCGTCTCGATAGGATTGATAGAGGGGGAAGCCAAAACCGGACATCCAAAATTGAGACCCAGCTGCATCGTTGCGGCTGTAAATACTCTCTTCAATTTGAGCCACCCAGTTGGGGTCATCATGGAAGGTTGCCTCGATTTGCCGTAATTCCTCAATGGTTAACCCCTTGATAATCGGCACAATGGAAGTCCCTAAGGTAGATTGGGCTAACTCCTCAGCTTGGGATTCGTAGCCACGATAGTAGGGCTGTCCGGCGGCGATCGCCAACTCGGCCTGTTGCGTGGTATCTATGAATGAATTGGCTTCCAGGCGTTTGTTTTGACCGATGACATTGGCATACTCAATCCGTCCATTCTCAACCACTGGCTCTAAACGGGCATCAGAAATCAAGGACACACCGGCATTATCCAGCATCCGCCGCATCCCTTCATCAGCCCGCACTGGATGGACACAGGATTCCCCTACATTGGCTTCGTCGAGAAACTCTAAGAAACAGTCACTAAAAGGTTGAGCATACCAGCGGGGGGTTTTATCAAAGTCCAGATAGGCTAAGCCGCCCCGTGTCAGTAACCCTCCCACCATCGCGTCGGCCTCTTCAGGCCGGACTAGGGCCACATTCGCCCCCTCTCCCAAGGTGCGTTTAGCCCAAATGGCCGCACAGACTCCGGGAAGTTCATCGCCATAGACAATGACATCGTAGCGGTGAACTTCGGGGGGAACGGGGCTGGGAGTGGCTTCGGTTGGGGAGTCGGTCATGGTGATGTCGGGGTTGCTCAAGCCGAGGCCGCCACAACCACTTAAACCGAGGGCGATCGCACTAAGCCAAACAGTCCAGGAAGAGTGAGCCATAATCCGTTGTTATTGCAAGAGTGTTAGACCGGTTAGGGCCGACGATAAAATGGGGTTTTAACCACCTCTGCCTCATAGAGTTTGCCACGGATTTGCACCTGTAGACCTTGACCGGGGCTAGCTAATTCTGGGGGAACATAGCCCAGGGCAATGTTTTTACCGAGGCTAGGAGAGGGCCCTCCTGACGTGACTTGTCCGATACAGGTTCCCTCATGGAAGAGGGGATAGTCATGACGAGCAATCTGGCGGCTCAGCATTTCTATTCCCACCAGTCGCTGGGAAACCCCCTGGCTAGCTTGTTCTTCTAATCGCTGGCGACCGATAAAGTCTCCTTTACGCTTCAGGTGAACCAACCAATCTAATCCCGCTTCTAGGGGTGTTGTCTCAGGGGTCATGTCTTGGCCATAGAGGGGGAGGGCGGCTTCGAGGCGTAGGGTATCTCGGGCCCCAAGTCCACAGGGCGTGACTCCCTCGCTGATTAGGCTATCCCAGAGATGTTCACCGGCCTCTGGGGACAGCATAATTTCAAAGCCATCCTCCCCGGTATACCCGGTGCGGGCGATGAAGGCGGGATGACCTAAGATTTGCAGGTGACAATGGCTGAAAAAGGAGAGTTGAGTCAGGTCACAGGTAACCAGGGATTGCAGGTGGGATTGGGCTTCGGGACCTTGTAGGGCTAACAACACCTGCTCTTGAGTGCGATCGCTCCAGGTAGTGCTTGCGGGTAAATGGGACTGAATCCAGGCTCCATCGGCCTCCCGGGTGGCGGCGTTGACAATCAGCAGGACTTGCTCATTCTCTTGATGGTAGATAATCAGGTCATCTAAAATCCCCCCCTCTGGGTTTAAAAGCACTGTGTAACGGGCTTTGCCGGGCTTGAGACGGCTCAAATCTGAGGGAACTAAGGTTTGAAGGGTTTTTAGGGAATTGCCCCCTTGTAGGACGAATTTACCCATGTGGGAGATGTCAAAAACTCCCACCTGTTGCCGCACAGCCTGATGTTCCTGGCGGATTCCTTGAAACTGAAGGGGCATTTCCCAGCCTGAGAAGGGGGTTAATTTGGCCCCGAGAGTGAGGTAGCGGGAAAACAGGGGCGAACGGAGTGGGCCGGGTTGGGAAGGAGGAACAGTCACAAGTCAAGTTCAAAATTTGTCACACAATGGGCGATCGCAGTCCATCGGTTTCTAAGATACGATACAACGAGGGAGCCGCAATGGTAAGATGTACCAGTAAGTATTTATGACTATGACGACGACTGCGACGTTTGCCGAGTCTTCACGAGGCGAAACGGTGGTAGAGGGTGCAAAGTCTGTCGGGAACCCCCTCAGCATTGCCCCGATGATGGATCGAACGGATCGCCATTTTCGCTTTTTTCTTCGGCAAATCGCACGCCGCCCCTTGTTATATACAGAAATGTTGACAACAGGGGCGATTTTGCATGGAAAACGGGCCAAACTCTTGGGCTTTTCGCCTCAAGAAAAACCCCTGGCTCTTCAGGTGGGGGGCGATGATCCTCGGGAACTGGCTGAATGCGCCCGCATTGCTCAAGATTTGGGCTATGACGAGGTGAACTTGAATGTGGGCTGTCCCAGCGATCGCGTCCAGAATGGTAATTTTGGGGCCTGTTTGATGCAAGAACCCCAGCGGGTGGCTGAGGCCATCGCCGCGATGACGCGAGCGGTGACGATTCCGGTGACGGTGAAGCATCGCATCGGTGTGGATGAGTGCGATCGCTATGAGGATATGGCGGAGTTCGTGCGCATTGTCTCGGAGGCGGGCTGTCAGCGTTTTACGGTTCATGCTCGTAAGGCTTGGTTGAAGGGACTCAGCCCCAAGGAAAATCGCACCGTTCCCCCCCTACGCTATGAGGATGTCTACCGTCTCAAACGGGATTTTCCCCATCTGTTTATTGAAATCAATGGTGGTTTTAAAGACTTAACCCAGATTCAAGAGCAATATCAGTCTGTGGATGCGGTGATGGTGGGGCGGGCCGCCTATGATAATCCCTTTTTACTGGCGACGGTGGATCGAGATATCTATGGCGATGAGCATCCCCTTCCCACTCGCTCCCAAGTAGTAGAGGGAATGCTCGGCTATTGCGATCGCTGGGTGGCCCATGGCTACAAACTCCACAGTATTTCCCGTCATATGTTGCAACTGTTCACGGGCCAGCCGGGAACGAAGGCCTGGAAACGCTATCTTAGCGATCATGCTCATGTTCCCGGTGCTGGGGCCGAAGTCCTAATGGCGGCCCTGGCCCAGGTTCCCAATCCCGATATCTCTCACGCTTAGGCGGCTTGTAGGACTTTCAGGGATTCGTTGATATGTCCCTGGAAGTCCAGTTGGGAGTTGAAAATATGACGGACAATTCCCTCTTTGTCGATGACATAGGTGACTCGGCCGGGGAGAATGAAGAGGGTGGCGGGAACCCCATAGAGTTTACGCACCTGATTTCCCTGATCACTGAGGAGGGTGAAGGGGAGGTTGTGTTTTTGGGCAAACTGTTTATGGGAGGAGACGGAATCGCCACTAATGCCAATCACTTCGGCTCCCGCATCGCTAAAGGTGGTATAACTATCCCGAAAGGCGCAGGATTCGGCGGTACAGCCGGGGGTGTCGTCTTTGGGGTAAAAATACAGCACCACGGCTTTCTCCCCTTTAAAGTCACTGAGGCTCACCGATTCGCCGTTTTGGTTTTTGAGGGTGAAGTTGGGGGCGCGATCGCCGACGTTGATAGATGTCATGGCCTACTCGATAAATCGTTACATTAGGTTCACAGTAACAGTTTGCCTACAACATTGGTTTCACCCACTGCCGTTTGAGGGCAACATCTAGGCCTAGTCCGGCGATTCCAAAGAGGCCCAAACTCTCAAATAGGGATAACAGGGCGATCGCCGTTACCTGCTCAGGAATGTCTAATCCCTCAAGTTGGGCCAAGCCACGCACTAAGCCAAAAGCCCCAATCACCCCAGATTTCAGATGGGGGTTGGAGTCTCCTCGCACGGCATAACGATAGGTAACCCCAAACAAAAAGCCACTCAGGGCGACAATTCCCAGCCGTAATGTTAGGTCTTCGGCCCGTGAACTTACGGAGATAGCCGCCACACTGTCCACCAGCACCACAATGACGGCAGACAAAACTCCCGCCTTCAGGGATTCAAGACGCTCCAACTCACTCATAGAACCATCCATCTAATCTCAGTCAACATCAAAGAAGGGTAAAGCCTCTCAGGGTCTTGACATTGGTTCGCTATATCCTACCTCATCTCTTTCCTATTCATGACTATAACGCTATAAATTATATTCACGGATTATTCACATTAGAAATGTTAATATAAAAGAAAAAATCCGTGTTTCTACGTAGAATGAGGTGATAATGGATCATCGGGAGCAGTTGTAGGACAGCCGATCCAGGACGTCTTTCAGCGAGTTTTCCCGTAGAGACCAACGGTTTACTGAACGATCTTCTTGACTTTCAGCCGAAGGTTCGTTATCTTGACGGGAGTCATGTCAGTGATAATACGTAGAGCGTCACGATAACTCATCGGTTTTTAGGGTCTCGGTCGAGTAGCAATGAACCAAACCCGTCTAGGAATTTCCGGAACAGGACAAACTAGGAATCTTCAGGAGGCACCCATGATCCACTCAAAGAGTAAGACTTTTCCCTACTCAGGCTGGCTTTCCCTGTGTTGCATCAGCTTGCTGCTCAGTTGCGTCATGGCCCTGCCCATTCTGGGTGACCTTGCTGAGTCTCATCAGCCAGATTGGGCCGCTGGGGTCAATGTTCAGGAGTAAGGCTCGGGCAAAGTAGTCTGAACCGGAGGTTCTGTGGGATGCAGAACCTCGTTTTTACCTGCTTAAAACCGATCATCACAACGAGGGGACTTACTCTTCGTCGTCGTCCTCGTCATCTTTCATCGGATAGACAAAGCCGCGAGAGCGCCCAGTCAGGACTGACTTACCCAGGGAAAGGGCTTTTTCGGCTTCAAGGGCGGCTTTGCGCTTCCAAACGGCGTGACGCTGATTGCGCTTGGCTTTGGAAGTTTTCTTTTTGGGGACTGCCATAACGGTAACTGTCTTCTGTTTAAACGGTTGCCAAACCTTTCTATCTTAAAGCATAATGACGACTTTGAGGCACCTGTTTTCGATTGCGTCGAGATTGCATTTGTTGTGGCGAACCTATCTCCAGCTCAGCCCTGTGAAGACGAGGCTCTATCCCTTGATCAGGTGGTCTTTGCCTATCCTGATGTCCCTTGCGTCTTGAATGAGATTACCCTGAACATTCAGCCGGGAGAGCGGTTGGGGGTAATTGGCCCCAATGGGGCGGGAAAAACAACCTTATTTTTAACGATCTGTGGAGTGCTGCGTCCGAGTTCGGGAGCGGTGCGGCTATTTGGCAAACGGGTGATTCCTGGGGAGTTCCGGCCGGAGGTGGGCCTGGTGTTTCAGAATCCCAATGACCAACTGTTTTGTCCCTCGGTGTGGGACGATGTGGCGTTCGGGGTGGAGAATCTCGGCTATGGCGAGGCAGAGGTGGCTGAGCGTGTCACTCAGACGTTGGAGCAATTGGGGATACTGGAGTATCGCGATCGCCCCCCCCATCATCTGTCTGGGGGCCAAAAACGCATGGTGGCCATTGCTGGGGTTTTGGCGATGCAGCCTCAACTGATTCTCTATGATGAGCCGAGTGCAAATCTGGATTTGCGATCGCGCCGTCGTCTGATTGAGTTTCTGCACCAAGCCTCGCAAACGCTGATTATTGCCAGCCATGATTTAGAGTTAATCCTGGAATTGTGCGATCGCCTAATCCTTTTGGACGAAGGGACGGTGATTGCTGATGGTTCTCCCGTGGAGATTATGAGCGATCGCCCCTTAATGGAAGCTCATGGCCTGGAAAAACCCTCAGGCCTGTTGTCCCATCCTCCCCGGTAACTGAGGCTGAGAATCGGCAATACGCTGATAAATCTCCCCCAATGCCTCCCCTGGGCGTGCTGGAGACAACCAATAGCCCTGAATTTCATCACAATCTAACTCAGACAAAATCTGCATTTGTTCCGCCGTTTCCACCCCTTCCGCCACAATCTTCATCCCTAAGCCTCGGCCCAACGTGACAATGGCTGAAGCAATAGCGCGATCGCTCAGCTGAGTGGTAATGTCCTGAACAAAGGAGCGGTCAATCTTAAGAGCATTGAGGGGAAAATTCTTGAGATATGCCAAGGACGAGTACCCCATACCAAAATCATCTAAGGCAATCTTCACCCCCATCTCCCGTAACTCCTGAAGAATCACCTGAGTCAGTTCCACATTTTGAATGGCGATCGTTTCCGTAATTTCCAATTCCAGATACTCTGGGGAAACTTGAGTTGTTTCTAACACTTGCCGCACCGTTTGCACCAAATTGGTCTGCAAAAACTGACGGGCCGATAAATTCACCGCTACCGTCACCGGTGGAAACCCCTCCTGTTGCCAACGTTGGATTTGCTCACAGGCGCGGTACAACACCCATTCCCCAATCGGGACAATTAAACCATTTTCCTCAGCCAGGGTAATAAATTCTTGAGGAGATACCTGGCCCAACCGAGGGGAGTTCCAGCGAATTAGGGCCTCCATCCCCGCCAAGTGTCCCGTTTTGATAGATAGCTTAGGCTGATATAACAGGATAAACTCCTGACGTTCCACCGCCAAATGCAGTTCTCGTTCTAGCAACAACAAATCATAAGCGTGCCGCTCCAGGCTGCGTTGATAAAAGTGAAAATTGCCCCGTCCCATCTCCTTAGAGCGGTGTAAAGCAATATCGGCGTGTTTCATCAAACTCGCCGCATCCTCACCATCTTGGGGATAACTGGCGATACCAATGCTGCCACTGACATAGCAGGAATAGGGTTCAATATCAAAAGGTAAACTCAGTACCCCCACCAGTCGCCGGGCTAAACGTTCACAGGTGGCCCGATCAACAGGATGCCGCAACAGCAGAGTAAACTCATCCCCTCCCCAGCGGGAGAGACTGGCTTGCTGAGGCAGTTCTGCCAAAATACGGCGAGTCACTAGCTGCAACATATCATCCCCCAAGTCATGCCCGAGGGTATCGTTGATTTTTTTGAAACAATCAATATCAATAAAAAAGACGGCCAGAGACTGCCCCTGTTCTCCCGCTTCCCGTAAACAGTTACTCAGTTGTTGGCGAAATAAAATCCGGTTGGGCAGTCCAGTGAGGTTATCATAGAGGGCTTGATAGTCAGTCGCGCCAATGGTGCGTGCGTTCCACCAAATCACAGTTCCCAGTACAAAGACACTAGCAACACTCAATAGAACTAACCCCACTTCCCCATCATACAAGCCCGCCCGTTGGCCCAAAAGCACTAAACCACAGCCGACGGTGGGTAAAATGAAGGTCAAGGCAATTAAGCGGCGAATGGTAGCCCCTCCCGCTAGTTCGCTCACCGTAATTCCCATTCCACCGCGATCGGGATAACGACCCAGAATGCCGAGAGATAATAGGATAATGGCGACTGCTGTATGCAAGGCCATTTCGGTGAACTGACCCAGTCCATAAAAAGCGGTAATCCCAAAGACATAGCCCAAACAGCCGAGAAAAGAAATCATCAGGGTAACGACGGCAAAAAATTGAGCCAGTCGGTAGCGGCGAAGGCCCTGATAGATCAGGCTAATGCCCAAACTAAAAAAGGCGATGGCGCTGTTTATCGCCATACGCCCGGGAAGGTAGGTGGCAATGGGATTGGGATCATCAGGGAAAATCGCTTCATCAATCCCGAAGTCAAGGTCAAAGATATACTGTACCGTGGTTAGCAGTCCCAGGGCTAAGACCACCCAAGCCCCCGTTAGCTCCCAAAATTTTAGGCGATAATGACTGGCCAGAAGTGCAGACCCAGCCACAACCAGTCCAATGGCTGTATTGACCTTCATGGTCACCCAGTTGGGAGTAAGACTTTTAAGGAGACCAATATCAAGCAACCAGCCCAGCAGAACCAGAATCCCTAGGCTGATCACTCCATAGGCACACCCCCGTGACCAACGTTTTAAGTTGGCCACATACTGGGTGTTTTTTGGTGTTTCAATCGCCAAGTCAATGTGAGACGGAAGCTGTGACGGTTGAAGGCAGGGATAATTAAAAAAATATACGAACACCGGAGAACCTTGGTGAATAGCGTTTATGCGGAAGTTGAATCAGAACGGTATATCCCTTGTTGGCTTACCGAAATACTCAACCAGGCTAACACTCTATCCGCTCAGGGACCTGTCCTCCTTGAGAGTTGATGATGATTTAAAGACATTTCACAAAAGACAGAGTGAAATTCCAACCAATCTCCTGAAAAAGTTTTTGCCCCTCACGGAAGTCACGACTGGTATGACTTGAACGGCGTTTCAAAAAAGCCATGATCCCTCAAATCGATCCGATGATAGGTCGACAGTCGCCCCAGAAGCAATCCCCATCGGGTTGTCTACCTTGATACAGACGAATGGGGGGTCGGTTATCCCTTCCTCACCCCCAGGGTCTTGGTTATAGAGATCAGGGGTTTAGATCTTGATGTCCCTGTTGCCGTTTACCGGCGATCGCCATCCCAGATAGCATCAGCAAACCCAGTATGACATTGGGTTCAGGAACCTGTTCAGCCGGAGGGGTGGCTGGGGTAACGGTTCCCAAGGTCCCCGCTTTTAAGAAGACTGCCGAATCTAACTCCCCATCCGCCACATCCTGAATCCGAATGCTGAGGGTATTCATGGCATTCTGCTGAAGTCGGCCCTCAAAGGTTAAGGTTCTCGTATAACCATTGAGGCGAACTGGGGTGTTTGAACCTACGGGATTATCAATATAGTCTGGGTGGAACGGGCCGGTTGGGCTGTAGGCAAGGTTATTAATATTAACCTCCTGGCCATCACTTAACTGAGCTAGATTAACCCCATTTAATAAAAGTTCAAAGGAATCATTCCAGGGACTCCCAGCAAACTCTAAAAACTCCTCTGAACCAAAGACATAATCAAAAAAGAGACGATCAACGGTGTCATCAGCATAAAAATGAAGATCAAGCTGAGCTAAATCAAAAGTGCCCGGTTGACTCCCAGGCATATGAAAATCCGTATTCAGGTCATAGACTGACTCATTCAAGCCCGGAAGTTCCTCAACTTTTCCTGTACTTAGAACAATTCCTGCCCCTAGACCAAACGGGTCATTGTTGAAGATCCCAAAGGCATCGCCGTGACCTTGCAGGTTAACTGAAAAATCATGCAGCCCTTGGCTATTGCCTAATAAAACCTCTAGTAACGCTTTCCCGTCATTATTTTGGCTCACCGTAAATGCAGCGGCTGGAGTTGCTAATCCTACCGTAGTCAGGGCCATTAATGTCCCGACTGTTCTCCCTAATCTCATCTCTTTGTCTTTTAACCGTATAACTTCGCCTGGGTCACAGATAGCTGTTTAGGCTTGTTTATAGGCTCTCAAGTGAGGTTAGGACTGTCAATGCTAAGACCACATCTTCATTAAAGATTTATCAACATTTTTTTAGGAGATGTCCTGAGAAACAGACGTCTCCTCAAGGCTTTTCTGGGCTTTTCTGGCGCGAGTCCCTAGACTTTGATTGTAAAGTTTACATAAACTATCTCCAAAGGGGGTTGACAAAATTTAGCTCACAAAGTAAAGAGGCTAAACCTTGAAATAATCTGCCAAGAATCAGCACTCATTTTAATCCCGACTTTTTTAATCGGGATTATTTGACGACCCTTGACCCCCGTGTTACGATTTCGATTCAGGTTGAGTTAAGACAAGTAGAGACCCCCATGACCCAAGCCATTGATCGCCTCAAACAAGCCTCCACCGCCGCCTTTACCGGACTCAAGTGCAAGGAATGTGGCGCTGAATACGACGCCACTGCCAAGCATGTTTGTGATGAGTGCTTTGGTCCGCTGGAGGTGAAATACGATTATGATGTGTTGCGTCAGACCGTGAGCCGAGAGACCATTGAAGCCGGTCCTCACTCCATTTGGCGTTATAAGCCCTTCCTCCCGGTGGCGACGGAGACCCCCATTGATGTGGGAACCGGGATGACGCCTTTGGTGGAAGCCCATCGTTTAGCCCGTCAGCTAGGGTTGAAAAAGCTTTATATTAAAAACGACGCGGTGAATATGCCCACCCTAAGTTTCAAGGACCGGGTGGTATCTGTTGCCCTGACCCGCGCTCGTGAACTGGGTTTCTCGACCGTTTCCTGTGCCAGTACCGGCAACCTCGCGAATTCGACCGCTGCGATCGCCGCCCATGCCGGCCTCGATTGCTGTGTCTTTATCCCCGCCGACTTAGAAGCGGGAAAAATCCTAGGAACCCTCATCTATAATCCCACCCTGATGGCCGTCAAGGGCAACTACGACCAAGTGAATCGCCTCTGTTCAGAAGTCGCCAACACCCAAGGCTGGGGCTTTGTCAATATCAACCTGCGTCCCTACTATTCTGAAGGGTCTAAAACCCTCGGCTTTGAGGTGGCTGAACAACTTGGCTGGCAATTGCCGGATCACGTCGTGGCCCCTCTAGCGTCGGGGTCGTTGTTTACCAAGATTTATAAAGGCTTCCAGGAATTTATCGAAACCGGCTTAGTGGAGGCCAAAGACGTTCGCTTCAGTGGGGCCCAAGCCGAAGGCTGTTCCCCCATCGCCAGTGCTTATAAAGAAGGACGAGACTTCATCGCCCCCGTCAAACCCAACACCATTGCCAAGTCTATCGCCATTGGCAACCCCGCCGATGGCATCTACGCCGTGGATATTGCCAACAAAACGAATGGCACCATTGAATCCGTCACCGATGCTGAAATCATCGAAGGGATGAAGTTATTAGCGGAAACCGAGGGCATCTTCACGGAAACCGCCGGTGGAACCACCATTGCCACCCTGAAAAAATTGGTGGAAGCGGGCAAAATTGACCCCGACGAGGTAACGGTAGCCTACATCACCGGCAACGGCTTGAAAACCCAAGAGGCGGTTCAAGGCTATATTGGCGAACCCCTCACCATCGAGCCGAAACTCGACTCCTTTGAGCGTGCCCTAGAACGCGCTCACACCCTCAACCGCTTGGAATGGCAGCAGGTGCTGGTCTAAGTAACCCCACAGCCAAATTAATAAATTCTGTTGTACTGTTTGTTGAGTAGAGTTATGTCCGTAACGGTTCTGATTCCCACCCCCCTGCAAAAATTCACCGGCGATCGCGCCAAGATCGACTGTGAGGCGGGGAGTATTACTGAGTTAATCGATGCCCTGGAAGGATCTTGTCCAGGAATCAAGGCCCGTCTGTGTGACGAACAGGGCAAACCCCGGCGCTTCCTCAACTTCTATGTCAACAGCGAGGATATCCGCTTTCTGCAGAACACAGACACCCCCCTCAACGACGGAGATGAGGTGAGTATTGTGCCAGCAGTCGCTGGGGGGTAGGGGAAGAAGGGAACAGGGAACAGGGGCGAAAAATTTTTCGCCCCTACCAGTCCTCTGTGACTCTGTGGTTCTCCTCTTCCTTCCCCCTCCTAGGCCGGGATGGCCGTTTCTTCTAACAAGCCTTCATAGACTTGGCTGAGATGTTCGGCGACCCCTTGCCAACTGAACTCATCGAGAACTCGTTGACGAGCCGCCTCTCCCAATTGGTTGCGCCAGTCGGGGTTGGCGAGGATGCGATCGCAGGCAGCGGCGAAAGCTGCATCGTCCTTAGCCGGGACAAGTAACCCCGTTTCCTCATGAATCATCGAGTATTGGAGACCTCCCACGGCACTAGCCACGAGGGGGGTTCCGCAGGCCATAGCCTCGATGGCAACTAAGCCAAAAGGCTCATAATGACTCGGAACCACACAGACATCAGCCGCTGCGTAGTAGGCACTCATGAGGTCGTCGTCAATGCGGCCTGGAAACTTCACAAAGTCAGCAATTCCCAAGTCTTCAGTCAGGGCCATAAGACGATCGCGCTCATCGCCATCCTTATGGCCCGCACGGGCCCCACCCCCAATAACCACTTGGAAATTGGGGTCATCCCGGAACTGCGATCGCGCAGCAGCTCGAATTAGGGTTTCAATGCCTTTGCGGGAGTCGAAGCGTCCCACATAAAACAGACGTTTTTGCTCTGGTGAAATCCCCAATCGCACCCGGGCCTCTTGCTTAGAAATTGAGCCAAAACGCTCCACATCCGTACCACAGGGAATAATTTTCAGATTCCCCAGGGAGGTAACCCGCCGCATATCCTCCACTTCCTGGGGACTGGTGGCGATGACACAGTCAGCGGTTTCAATGCAGTGTTTTTCCGTCGCCAGGCGAGTTTGGGCGATCGTGGGAATGTCCTGGACTGTACGATACTTCACAGACCCCAGAGAGTGATGGGTATGAAGCTGGACTAGGGGTTGACGACGTCTTAGCTGCATTCCCACCCAAGCCGAAAGCCAGTAGTTCGTGTGAATGAGGCGATAGTCATAACCCGAGTCCCGTTGATGCTGCTGGACTGCCTGCACAAACTCAGGAAGATAGTCAAAAATCAAATCCCGATGAATGAAGGATTCTGGACCTGCCGTTAGCCGGATGGTGCGACAATTAGCTGAATGCTGCACAACATCAGCTTGATTGGGATGGGTTTTACGAGTCAACATATCCACCCGCCAGCCCAAGTCGGCCAGGGCTTCGCCGACATGACGCACATAGACATTTTGTCCTCCAGCTTCTTCTTTCCCGATTTCGATCGCCGGATCGCCATGAACCGAGATTAAGGCAATAGACTGTACAGAAGCCATAGATCTCCTTGTAAAACGCGACAGTAACTCAACTCCAACGCGGGGTTCAGAAGCCCGTTCAGGGAACAAGACTCTGAGTTAAAATTAGGCTGAGCTTTTTGGGTCATGAATCGTCAACAATAGACACTTAATACTTGACGGACATAAAAGACAAGACTTTGAAGAATGAGACTTCCGCCTATCTTTTTTGTCTTATTTTGTATGGCTATTGCATTACATAGGCTAAGGTCAGAAGTAGAGTTCGAGTTCAGAGAGGGAGCTGATGGGGCGATCGCCCCATCAAGTCCACTGATTTTAGCATTTTCAGCCCCTGCAAACTGTTTTCAGAGAACCAGGCACAAAAGTGGCACGTTGGCTCTGAGATTAGACCAAGGCCAGAACTCGTCCCGTTAAACTAAAGGGGCGAACCTCGGAGATTTCCACAGAGACCGTTTTGCCTTTCAACTCCTGCAAATTCCCCTCAAAGAAGGTGAGGCGGTTGCCCCGAGTCCGTCCCATGACCTGAGTGGGATCTTTAGGATTTTGTTCCTCCACTAAGACCTCCTCAACCCGATTCGCATAGCGTTGAGAGCGTTCAGCAGCTTTAAGACTGACCAAGTGATTCAGCCGTTGCAGACGGTCTTGTTTCACCTCATCACTGAGTTGATTCTCCCAGTCAGCAGCGGGGGTTCCGGGACGGGGGGAGTAGGCGGCGGTGTTAAGGATATCGAAGCCAATATCCGCCGTCAGCTTGAGGGTATTTTGGAACTGTTCCTCGGTTTCGCCGGGGAAGCCGACAATGGCATCAGCACTAATGGCGGCATCGGGCATATAGTGGCGGATTTTGTCGATAATGCGGCGATATTTCTCATGGGTATAGCCCCGGGCCATAGCTTTAAGAATCTCGTTATCCCCCGATTGGAAGGGAATATGGAAATGTTCACAGACCTTGGGCAGTTCCTGACAGGCGCGAATCAGCCGTTCCGTGAAGTAGCGGGGGTGACTGGTGGCGAAACGGATGCGTTCAATACCCGGCACATCATGGACGAAGTAGAGTAAATCGGTGAGGGTATGTAGATGTCGTCCTTCGGGGGTGCTACCGGGGAGATCTCGGCCATAAGCATCGATATTTTGCCCAAGGAGGGTGACTTCCTTATAGCCTTGTCGCCCCAGTTCCTCCATTTCCGCGCGAATCGCCTCCGGGGTGCGGGACTGTTCCACCCCGCGCACATTGGGAACCACGCAATAGGTGCAGCGTTCATTGCAGCCGTAAATGACATTCACCCAAGCACTGACGGCACTATCCCGGCGGGGTTTGGTGATGTCCTCCATGATATGGACCGGTTCCGTGGCCACCACCTGGCTCCCAGAGAAGACCTGTTCGAGGAGGTCTCCGAGGCGGTTAGCATGTTGGGGGCCCATCACCAGGTCAAGTTCTGGAACCCGTCGCAGCAGGGATTCCCCTTCCTGCTGAGCCACACAACCGGCGACGGCCAGGATGAGGTTGGGGTCATTTTGTTTGCGTTTGGCCTGTCTGCCGAGATAGGAATAGACCTTTTGTTCAGCGTTGTCGCGGATGGTGCAGGTGTTGTAGAGGACGAGGTCAGCCAGGTTCGGGTCTTCTGTGGCCTCGAAGTTGAGGGCTTCGAGAATCCCGGCCATCCGTTCCGAGTCAGCCTTGTTCATCTGACAGCCAAAGGTGGTGATGTGATAGCGGCGGGGGGATACGGTCATGGTGTCTCGTTCGCTTGTGAGGTATTCAGAGGAATCCTTATTCTAGCGACTTGGGGGGGCGATCGCCCCAGGTCCTGAAGAGTCCTTGAGCTGTTCACCTCAAACATTTAAGTAAAAGTACTTAAGATAGCTCAGCATTTTTACGAAGGTTGGAGCAACTCAGAAAAATATTTATCAAATCTTCATAATTAATGTCCGGAATTCTTAGGAAATTGTAAAAGCTTGGGTTATAAAGTGTAGAGGCGTGATCAAGCCTGCAGGCCACCGCCAAGACGATCAGGGTGTCATCCAGTGCCAATTAAGCCATCCTCGCCACCTGCATCTATTGAGGATTTGACAGTCTGGAACAGTCGTCCCTGTGTTATCGGAGATTGTCCAGGCGTTTTTTTGTTGGCCCAACCATCACCCCTCCTCCTGGTAAATACGGGGAAACCAGCCCTTCCATGGAGGAGTCTGTGTTCGTATAAACACCCAGAGTTTTGTTAGACCCAATTATGACCCAGCATCAGCAATCCAACCATCTCCTTGTCGTTGACGTCGCCATTGAGGCTCCCGAGCCGTTAATCCAGGGGGCCGTCAGTCAGGCTCAGGTTTTGAAATTGACGGGTGAGCGCCATCCCCTCTGCGAAATCTCTGACTATCTTGAGCAGCATCAGACCATCGACGCAGTCCACTTACTGGCTCACGGAAAGCCAGGAGCCATCCAGTTGGGTCAGACCTGGTTAACACAGCAGAACTTGGACAGGTGGGGCCATCAGCTACGTCAATGGTCACAATTCCTTAGACCCCAGGCTTCAGTCATTCTCTACGGCTGTCGCACCGCCGCCGGAGCGCTAGGACAGGAGTTTCTCAACCATCTGCATCAGCTACTGGGAGTCACGGTTGCGGCGTCGACCCAAGTGGTGGGTCAAGGGAATTGGCAGTTTGACCGGATTCTTAGGCCTGAAAGCAGCCGCGAGTCTGCTAAAGATGCGGCAACGGTTCCTTATCAGATCCCTCTTCCCTTTCATCGGAATACTCTTGCCAGTTATCCCGGTACGTTTGACATTCCCAACTTCCTCTATGCGACAGACGACGCAGGAGAATCTACCCCTTCGAGGTTATATATTATTAATCCCGATACCGGAGATCTAGAAACGTTTAACGGGGGAACATTCCGTCAGCTTTCAGCACGCACATTTGCTCTATCCCGAGATGCTGACGGCAAGTTATTTTATACCGGTCCAGAACGCATAGGGACCGATGATCGAGTGTCTGTTTACCGCTTTGATCCAGACACAGGAGAAGATAGGAAGATTGGCTTTTTTAGGCCAACTACAATTGAAGATGCGACTGGACGTCCGATTTTAAGGCTGGGACAAGATCGGGATGGTCGTATCTATGCAATGACGAATCAGAATCAAGTCATTTATCGGCTTGATGTATCAGCGACAGGTGAATTTGCTGAGAATTACGAGATTCCATTAACCGAAATCACCATTCCTAACCAGGCGGGTATCCGGGGTCAGGGTGGAGGAGATTTAGCCTTTGATCCTCAAAACCCCAATGTGTTATTTGTCTCCTCGCGGGGACCGGGTACCAACAATGAGTATCGCATCTATCGACTCACGTTGACTAATGATGCAGTCACGAATGTCCAACTTGCAGGAATTGCTGTAGATAATAACGGGAATAATCTTGGGGGCGGCGGATCTTTAGCATTTGGAGCTGATCAAAATATCTACTTCAATGCAGGTACAGTTATGTACCGATTAACTCGTCAGCAGTTGAATACTGGAGGCACATTAACCGCCCAAAAGATTGAAGACTTCACCGACCGTGTGCGAGGAGGCAACCTCTCCGACTTTGCGAGCTTACCTCAAGAAATTGCCGCCTTGGTCGTATCCGTTGAGAAAGAATCAGATGGCGAAAATCTTGTCCCCGGTGACGAAATTGTCTACACGATTACTATTGAGAATAAGGGATCTAACCGTATCCCCAATGTCATTGTTTCTGATCCCATTCCCGATGGGATTGCTTCATTCAGTTGGCGCAGAACAATTGGTGGCTCAACCTCTACTGGAACCGGTGCTATTGCAGATGACAACTTTCCACTAGATGCTGGACAAACGGCTGTTTATCGTATCACAGCCACGATTCAAAGTAGTAGCAATCTGAACAGTGAAACAATTGTTAACGAAGCAAGCGTCCGAGCGCCCGGTTTTGCGTTTTTAGAAGAGCCCAATAATCCTAACTCCCGTCGTGTCAATACCCTATTTGGTTCAGACCGTATCACCTTAGCCAACACTCCTCCGGAAGTTCAAGATGATTTAGTAACTACTCCACCCGGAGAAACGACACCCATTACAGGGATTTTGGGGACAGATCCGAATGGAATTCGTGAGTACATTATTGAAACTCTTCCGAGTGGTGGCACGTTACGCTTGAACGGTCAGGAGGTGACGCCAGGTCAGGTAATTCCTGCTAACCAAATCCAGAATCTTTCCTTTACTGCTAATAACAATTTCAATGGCTCAAGTTTTACTTACACCGCCGTTGATAATCTGGGTCTACCCTCAGATAACAGGGGAACCATCACCCTCAATAGTCCACCCACAGCAACTGGAGGTAGCGAAACCGTCCCCCCCGGCAGTGCCACGAACCTTTCTGACTCTCTTCTAAGTGCCAGTGACCCTGATGGAAATGTAGACTTCTTTAAAATCACCGAGTTACCCCCAACGAGCCAAGGACGTCTGTTTATCGGCGATCCAGACCGGGGAGGGCGAGAAGTTAGACCGGACGAGCGCCTCACCCCTGAACAACTCGATCAACTTTTCTTCAAAGCAGAACCTGGCTTCACGGGGACTACCTTTAAATTCATCGCCATCGACAATGACGGTGGGCGTTCTCGGCCCGCTGAGGTCTCCCTCGATGTTGGTAATTCTCCCCCGGACACCAACAATGTCCTGCAAGTCATCGAACCGGGTACACCGGTCACCTTAGAGGGGTTGGGGGGAACGGATCTTGAGGATAACGATGATGACCTGAGGTTTGAAATTGTAGAACTCCCTGGACAGGGAACCCTAACCTTAGATGGGCGAAACGTCACTCGGGGTCAGCGCCTCACCGCCGAGGAACTGTCCCGATTGCAATTTCAGTTCCCCGAGGGTTTCAGCGGTAACACCAGTTTCAAATATGCCGCCATTGACACAGAAGGACTCAAAGACCCCACCCCAGGAACGGTATTCCTAAAAACAGAAGGCAGCAATATCCCCCCAGAGACCAATGAGGTCACCCAAAACGTGCCGCCAAATACCTTTGGCGGTGCTAACCAGATTCCAGCGGGTATTGCCACCCGTTTGACGGGACTCGGCGGAGATGACCCGGATGGGGAAGTTCAAGAGTTCCGGATTACCCAAGCTCCTCGTAATGGAACCCTCTTCCTCGGTGACCCAGGCGACGGCGGACGGGCCCTGGGGACGGGGGACAGGATTCCCAAAAACCGCATCAATGATGTTTTCTTCCTCCCCGGCAATAATTTCAATGGAACCGACTTCCGCTACGCTGCCATTGACAATGACGGGAAAGAAGACCCTACCCCCGCCCTCGTTACCCTAAACGTGGGCAATCGTTTCCCGGACACCAACAATGTCACCAATCCCTTGCCAGACCCCGGAGATATTATTCGTCTCTCGGGACTCGGAGGGAGTGATGCAGATGGACGAGTGGTTGGTTTTGTAATCAATAGCCTGCCCAATCGAGGAACCCTGTTCCTCGGGCATCCGCAGGCTGGAGGTGTGCGAGTTGAAGAAGGACAAATCCTGACCGTCGGTGAAATTGGCCGCCTCTTCTTAGATGTGGGGGGTGGAACTGGAGACATTCGCTTTACCTATTCTGCCATTGATAACCTCGGTGCCATTGACCCCATTCCTGGTCAAGTCCTCTTTACCGATCGCACCACAGCACCCGGCGATGAGGACGACGATGAGGATGAGGATGATGGTCTCTTCCCGGAGCTTGGCACTCCCTCGCCTACACCCATTGGCACTCCCTCTCCCTCCCCTTCCCCCTCCCCAGAACCTGAACCGGAGGAGGACTTGGAATCTCGGTGTCCGCCCAAACCCGAGAAGCCGGAGATTCCCGATTTACCGGAGTTACCCGATATCCGCCGTCGGATGCCGGACTCCTTACCGGTGTTAGAGGTGGATGGGTTAGAACAACTCAATAGCCGCGAAACCTCGGAGAACACTGACGGTGATACGGTAGTGGGCGGGTCGGAAGATAACGATATTCGCGGTAGTGCCGGCGATGACCAACTGCGGGGTGGCGATGGCAATGATTTAATCGTCACCGGTGGCGGGAATAATGAGCTAGCTGGGAATGCCGGGGATGATACGATTCTGGGTCATGTCGGCTCAGATACCATCTATGGTGGTCGTGATAATGACCTGATTCTCGGTCGTGGGGGGAACAACGTCATTTGGGGCGATCGCGGCGACGATACCATCTCGGGCGGCCCCGGTGACGACATCATCGGCGGCGGTCCGCAAAGCCGAACTCCGGATTTTGAAGGCAGTAATGACCTGATTTATGGGGATGCCGGCAATGACACCATCTTTGGCAATTTAGGCAATAACAGCCTCTCCGGTGGTGATGGGGATGACCTTATCTTTGGCGGCCAAGGGGATGACCTCATCTTTGGTGATGCCGGCAACGACACCCTCAAGGGAGAAGCGGGTAATGATACCCTCGTTGGCAGTCCAGATACCATCGAACCCGTCAGTAACGAAGACCAGCTGCCCGTACAGGAGGATATCCTCCCCGATGGGGAGGGGTTGACTCTAGGAGAGCTGACCTTTGAGGCGTTGGCTGGGTTAGATGACCCCCGCCGCCCTGAGCCAGAGGAAACGGACTCGCCAGAAGCCGATTCTGAGCCAGACCCCGAGACCACCACTCCCGAGGTGGAGGACTCTGACCCCGAGGACACCCCCCCAACTCCCGACCCCATCAGTCCTGAGCGACCGTTAACCTTCGAGGAGTTAGCGGGATTGGAATCCCCCCGGACTCCTGACTCCGAGGACGTCGAACCCGAGGCGGACGCCGAAACTCCTGAGGCGGAAACTGAGCCTGACGACTCCCAGGAGAGTGAAGAGGTGGATGTCGCTCCTCAACCTGACCCTGCTCCCGAGGCTGACCCCATCAGTGAGGGAGATCTCCTCGCCGGGAATCAAGGCAATGATGTCCTCTTTGGCGGAGCCGGGAATGACACCTTGTTTGGTGGAGATGGTGAGGACTGGCTCGATGGCGGTTCTGGCGATGATATGCTGTTCGGCGATCGCGGCTCAGATACCCTTTACGGCAATCGGGGCAACAATACCCTCGTCGGCGGTTCCCTAGACCCAGCCATGATTGATGAAGACGGTCCCGACCTTATCTATGGCGGCAATGGCAATGACCTCATCTTTGGCAACCGAGGGGATGACACCATCTTCACCGGCAACGGC
This sequence comes from Phormidium yuhuli AB48, assembly GCF_023983615.1. Lineage (GTDB taxonomy): Bacteria > Cyanobacteriota > Cyanobacteriia > Cyanobacteriales > Geitlerinemataceae > Sodalinema > Sodalinema yuhuli. The sequence goes on from NZ_CP098611.1 coordinate 3,139,562, forward strand.
AACAACCTAGCCTTCGGGGGACAAGATGATGACCTCATGTATGGGGGTCAGGGGTCGGATACCCTCAAAGGGGAGTTCGGGGATGATACCCTCCTCGGCAGTCCCCGCAGCCTCTCAGCGGAAAACTCCCAAGGGAATGTCCTAACCGGGAACCAAGGCAATGACCTGATTCTGGCCGGTCATGGGGGCGATAGTCTCTATGGTGGCGATGGGGATGACCTCATCTTTGGCGGCGATGGCGAAGACTTAATTTTCGGCGATCGCGGTAACGACACCATCTACGGCGGGGGCGGCAATGATACCCTGGTGGCCGCCAACGGCAACCCCCGGGTTAACGATAATGACGGCAATAACGTCATCTTCACCGGAGCGGGCAATAACCTCGTCCTCGGCGGGTCTGGAGATGACAGCCTGGTAGGCGAAGGGGGCAACGATACCATTCGCGGCGGTAGCGGCGATGACATGGTTTGGGGTGGCGGTGGCGATGACCTGCTCTTTGGCGGTCATGGCAACGATACCCTCTGTGGTGGCGGCGGCAATGATACCCTCGTGGCGGGCAATGGCAATCCCACTGACCCCGCCACCGGTGACAATGTCCTCATTGGTGCAGCGGGAAATAACCTCATGTTCGGCAATGGGGGTCAAGACACCTTCTACGGCGGGTCGGGAAATGACACTATCTTTGGCGGTAGTGGTGATGTCATTGCCTTTGGGGAAGCCGGCCGCAATCTCATCTTTGGTCAACGGGGTAACGATACTCTCGCAGGCGGTGATGGGGACGCCCTACTTCATGGGGGTCAAGGCAATGATGTCCTCTTTGGCAATGCCGGGAATAACACCCTCTACGGCGGTCAGGGGGATGACACCCTCTATAGTGGTCGGGGCAACTCCCTCCTGTTTGGCGATGAAGGAAATGACCTGCTGTTTGGACAGCGGGGTAACGATACCCTCGTTGGCGGTGGCGGTCAGAATAGCTTTGCTATCACCAATGAGGCGGAAAATAACCTGATTCTCGACTTCGATATCCTGCAAGATGCCTTTGTCCTCTTTGATGGCATCACCCGAGAGGAGTTGACCTTTGCCAGCCAGGATGGACAAACCCTACTCCAGCGAGGGGGACAAACCATTGCCATTTTGCTGGATGTGGGACTTGAGGACGTTAATGACATTACTTTCCGATAAGCTAGAGAGACATGAGACCTCATCCTAAGACAAGGCTTGGGATAGAGGCCTCATCGTCCTCTCTATAATTCTTATTCCTGGATTGAAATGTTGCTAGCATTTCGCAAATATAGCCTTCACATGGGGTCGGGTGCATCACTCTGGACGGGGGTGGCGATCGCCATTGCCTTGGCAGTCACGTCCCCCATCCTGTTCATCCTAGCCAGCTTCCTCACCGACCGGCGTGAGATGTGGCAGCATCTCATCGCCACGGTTCTGGATCGCTATATCGAAAACACCGTCCTCCTGATCCTCGGAGTTGGCTCACTGGTGATTCTCATCGGAGTGACAACGGCCTGGCTGGTGGCGGCCTGTGACTTTGTTGGACGGCGAATTTTAGAATGGGCCCTCTTACTTCCCTTGGCGGCTCCCGCCTATGTCCTGGCCTACACCTATACCGAATTTCTCGACTTTGCCGGTCCCGTGCAAACTACCCTACGAGAGTTGACCGGTTGGGGGGTTGGCGACTATTGGTTTCCTAATATCCGCTCCGTTTGGGGGGCGATCGCCCTGCTAAGCCTAACCCTCTACCCCTACGTCTATCTCCTCAGCCGGGTCGCCTTCCTGGAACAATCGGTCTGTACCATCGAAGCGAGTCGTGTCTTGGGAGCCAACCCCTGGCAGAGTTTCTTCTCCGTAGCCCTCCCCCTGGCCCGCCCCGCCATCGCCGCTGGAACGGCCCTGGCCCTAATGGAAACCCTTAACGACTTCGGAACCGTTGACTATTTCAGCGTCGACACCTTCACCACCGGCATTTACCGCACCTGGTTTGGCTTTGGAGACCGGATCGCCGCCAGTCAACTGGCCGCCTGTCTCCTTATCTTTGTCTTTACCCTACTCTGGCTCGAACAGCGATCGCGTCGTCAAGCCCAATACTACGAAACCTCAGGCAACTCTCAACCCCCCAGCCGCTATCTCCTACAGAGGAGTCGAGGACTTCTAGCGATGGGGGTCTGTATCCTCCCCATTATCTTAGGGTTCCTCATCCCCGCTGCTGTCCTGCTCCAGATGGCCATTAATCAGGCTCAAGATACCTTCGGGGGACGCTTTTGGGAGTTTGTCCGTAACAGTCTGCTCCTATCAACTCTAACGGCCCTCATCGGCGTCATCATCACCCTAATTCTGGCCTATGGCGTGCGGTTGAACCCCTCCCAATTCATGAAAATTGCCGCCCGCGTCTCGGGAATGGGGTACGCCATCCCCGGCTCAGCGATCGCCGTCGGCATTCTCGTCCCCATCGGAACCTTAGACAACGCCATCGACCGTTGGATGCAAGCCACCTTCAACATCTCCACGGGCCTGCTTCTGAGTGGAACCATCACCGTCCTCATCTTCGCCTATCTCGTCCGCTATCTTGCCGTCTCCCTCAGCAGTATCCAATCTAGCCTGGCCAAGATTTCCCCTAACCTCGACGAAGCCTCCCGTAGCCTCGGCTATAGCCCCTTAGCCACCCTAACCCAAATCCATATCCCCCTCCTCTGGCGAGGGATTCTCACCGCCGCCATGATTCTCTTCGTGGATGTGATGAAAGAACTCCCCGCCACCCTGATTATCCGGCCCTTTAACCTAGATACCCTAGCCATCCGGGTCTATAACCTCGCCTCGGACGAGCGTCTGGCCCAAGCCTCGGGGCCGGCCCTGGCCTTAATTGTCATTGGCATCATCCCCGTGATTTTCCTGAGCCGGCAAATTACCCGCGATCGCCCCCGCCAGTCCTGAACTGCCACAGGAATGACCCCAGGCGATCGCCAATCTGTTAGATTGAATGGCGAACAGCAATCGGTGTACTGACGGATGGGTTATTTAATTGCCACAACCAATATGAAAGGCGGTGTAGGGAAAACCACCCTGACTGTTAACATAGCGGCGTGTTTAGCCAAAGAACACCGCCAACGAGTTCTCGTGGTGGATCTCGATCCCCAAGTCAGTGCCACCCTGTCCCTGATGTCCCCCACGGATTTCGCCAAAATCCGCAAAGACAAAGGAACCCTCAAACATCTCCTGGAAAAAGCCATCACCGGTGATCTCGACCATAGCCCCGTCCAGAATATCATTCGCCCCTATGGCGGCAACCTGCAAGGGGTTGATGTCCTTCCAGGAGACATCGACCTCTATAACGACTTCCTCGTCTCCGAAGTCCTCTACCGCAAAGCCATCCGCAATCCGGAACGGAACTTCGAGGGAGTCTGGAATACCTTTGAAGACTCCCTAATGCGGGGTATCCTCAAGCCAGTGGTGGATCACTACGACTTTATCCTCCTCGACTGCGCCCCCAGTTACAATCTCGTCACCCGCAGTAGTCTCGTTTGTAGTGACTTTTATCTCATCCCCGCAAAACCTGAACCCCTCTCTTACATTGGGATGCAGCTTCTGGAGCGTCAAATCAAAAAGCTAATTGAGATTCATCAAATCGAGAAAAAAGTTCAAACCCAACTGATTGGCATTGTCTTTACCATGTCTCGCAGTATCCTGGCGGGACGCTACTACAAACAAGTGATGCGGCGGGTGCGTCAGGAGTTCAACGAAGCCCAAATCTTCAAAACCTCCATCCCCATGGATGTGAGCGTCTCCCGAGCCGTCGATAGTTTCAAACCCGTCGTTCTCAGCGACCCGAACTCATCGGGGTCTAAAGCCTTCCGAGCCGTCACCGAAGAACTCCTGCAAAAGTTACAAACCCTAACCCCTGCCGCTCGCAGTATCCGTCTCTCAAAATTAGATTAGACTAGAGTTGATTGGCCCACTGCCTTGTGCCATTGCCCATCAACATTCATGTCTAACCATCCCCCCAACTCCAATGAACGCGAAGCGGCTCTTACTCACGTCACTGTTTACGCTCCTGGTGAGTCTCACCCCTAGCCTGGCTCAACGGGCCCTCGGCTCGTTTTCCTATTCCCAGCCAGTCGCTCAAGGGTCTAACTCCTGGCGTCCGTTTCAGTCTCGGGAAGGGCGATTTGAGGTTCTTTTTCCTCGACAACCTGAGCAAATGCAGCAGAGGGTCGAATTACCGGGACAGGCGACAACCCAGTACGCCTTCGCCTCGGAAGATGGTTTGGCAGAATATCTGATTAGCTATACTGACTATCCTCAGGAGTTTATTAGCCGGATTGGTGAGCCGTCGGATTTTCTCCAGGCGGTTAAAGAAGGCTTCCTCGGCGGGATTCGGGCCCGGGATGTGGTGAGTGAATCCCGTCGGCTACAAGGGTATCCCGGATTACGGGTTGAGTACGTAACTCCCGATGGTTTGTCTGGCTACGCCCATTTTTACCTGGTCAACGAGCGGCTCTATCAGATCATTGTCACCCCCCAGAGGCGTGATGCTAGGAACTGGTCTGAAAATGCCCAGCGTTTCTTGAGTTCGTTCAGTTTGCGTTAGCCCTGGATTCAGAGAAGGTGAATAATGAAGGGGTAGCGATAGGATTGGTCTGGGTTACTGGCGACCTTAAGAATTGCCAGAATCGGCAAGACCACATTCGCAATTCCAACGAGAATCCCGAGAACAAAGGCAACGGGAATGGTGATGACTAAGGCCCAGAGTACACCGATGAGAGCGCCATAAATCAGGAGATTGATGTAAAAGTTAAGGACTTCCCGGGCATTCGTTTTAACCGCTTGATCATCCACCAGGAGAAATAAAGCAACCGGAATCCCCACCGCTAGCAACGTCCAGGAGAGAAACACTGAGGCGTGACAGAGGATTGAGAGAATTTTGCGTTGATCAGAGTCCATAGTGCATTGTTTCTAAAGATTTCAGTCCTAGACCTGTTGCCAGTATAGCTTGCTACCTCCGTTGGCCACAACAGGGTCCTTACTGCCTCAGCCGCCATTGCCGGAGCGGTTTATCGGTCGGGACAGAATTAATGGGCCGGAATTTCAATCACAAATCGGGTCCCACAGGGGGAATTCGTTTCACAATAAAACGTGCCTTGATGTTGGTCTACCACAATTTGATAGGCCGTCGAGAGCCCCAAGCCAGTTCCTTGGCCGATCGGCTTCGTGGTAAAAAACGGGTCAAAGATCCGATCAAGTAGCTCATCAGGAATCCCCAGACCATTATCGGCAATCTCAATCCGGGCGATCGCCTCCATTGCCCTCTCGCCCGCCTCCGTTTCCGAGACCTGTAAGCTTGAGGTAACCTGCAACCTCGGCTTAAAGCTTGGGTCCTGTCGCAGACGGTCCTCTAGGGTATCAATGGCATTATTGAAGATATTAAACAAGGCCTGATTCAGTTGCCCTGGATAACAGGTAATGGGGGGTAACTCTCCCAGCTGTGTCACCACCTCAATCGAAGATCGTGAGGCCGCTTGGGAGAGGCGGCTGTGAATCATCCTCAGGGTGGTCTCAATATTGACATTGATATCTGCCACCTTGCGCTCTGCCTCATCCAAACGGGAAAAATTGCGTAAAGAGAGTATGATGTTGCGGATGCGCTCAGCACCCACGGTCATGGACTTAAGCAATTGTGGGAAGTCCTTCCGGATAAATTCCACATCTAGTTCGTCGAGAACATCGGCGATCGCCTCAGGAGCCTGGGGATAATACTGCTGATAGAGATCCACTAACTCGAACAACTGATTGCTATACTCACGAGCATGGTTGATGTTGCCATAGATAAAGCTAATGGGATTATTGATTTCATGGGCCAGACCCCCCACCATTTGTCCCAAGGAGGCCATTTTCTCCGACTGCACCAGTTTGGCCTGGGTTTGTTGCAGGGTTTGCAAGGTCTGATGCAAGGTTTCCGCCTTGTGGCGTTCGGCGGCTTCCGAGTCTCGTAAGGCGGCTTCAATCTGGCGGCGTTCCTGTAACTCGCTCTTGAGGGATTCAACGAGATTATGTTGACGCAAGGCAATTCCCAACTGGACGGTCAACTGTCGTAACAGCTTCACTTCCGACTCCATCCAAATACGAGTCTTACGACAGGAATGGGCAATCAGGAGTCCCCAAAGTTCTGGAGGCTCTTCCAACGACTGGGGATGCCAGAGTAGGGGTAAGACCAAGTTAGCTTGTACCTGGATTCTTGCGAGTAAAGCTTTATGGCAACTGGGTAGGGTACTGGTGGCCACATTCTCCACCCCTCGAATTCGCCCCTGTCGGTACTGTTGCAAATACTCCTGGCGGAAACAATCATCCTCAAAATGCTCCCCAAGAATGGCCAGATCCGGATCAGATACCGACTCCACCATCACATCGCCACTCCAATCCTCTTGAAAGCGGTAAATCACCACACGCTCGACATCGAGAAACGGACGTACTTCATCCACCGTGACCTGCATGACCTCCTGTAAACTCAGAGAAGACCAGACCCGTTCTAGAGTTTTGGCAATCAGGTCGCTGCGTTGAGCTTGTTGCTCTAACTGTAACTTAGCCAGTTTGGACTCGGTAATATCTAGGGCCACTCCATAGAGTTTGACTAACTCACCGTCGGCATTATAGTCAGGTTCTCCTTTAATATCTAAGTAACGAATTTCCCCATTACTTAATAAAAGGCGATGTTCTAGGTGGATCGATTCTCCCTTATCCAGCAACTGCCGTTGAGTCTGCCACCAACGGGAGCGATCGCTCGGATGAATGGATTTAAGAAAGTCTTTCAGACTCACAGAGGCGTTTGAATCTTCTAGGTGATAAATCCGCTTCATCTCGGCTGAAACGCTGATTTCTCGGGTTTTTAGGTCATAGTCAATGCTGCCGATATGGGCCATAGCCTGGGCTTCTTGGAGCTGGGCCTGACTTGCTGCTAGGGCTTGAGTACTCGCTTCTAGGGCGGCGGTGCGCTCTTGCACACGAGCCTCCAAGCATTGATTGGCCTGTCGTAACTCTTCTTCAATTACCTGACGCTGCTCAATTTCCCGTTTTAGAACGGAATTGAGCATTTCCAGTTGTTCTGGGGTTTTCAACGAGAGGAACTGGGGCAGTAAGGTGACCATGGAGGCCGCTGTATAGCAGGAGACGACAGCTGTGATGGCGCGTTCCGCCCCCGCTAGCCAGTAGGCGGGATGCCAAAGAGTCCAGATATCCATCAGATGCCCCAGTCCACAAAGGACGATAAACGCGCCGAACAAATAAAAGACGTTTAAAAAGGGGACATCCCGACGCTGAGCAACAAAGTAGATCAGCAGGGTCGGAATCGAGAAGTAGGCTAGGGCAATCAGGGCATCACTGGTGACATGCAAGGCAACGAGAGGGGTTTGCCACAGGTAACAATGACCGTGAGGCATATAGGTCTGGTTCGGTGAAAAAATGGTTTGAATGAGTTGATTTAAAAAATCCCACATTTTTCGTTAAAAACAATTTCAGGAAAGTTAGCTGTGAGTCTATCAGGACAGGGTCCCTGATAGATGACTCTGGATCTTGCTTCGTTTTAAGCTCAGGCTAAACAAAACTAAATGCTTATGAATTTGTGATTTAAGTCTCTAGCCGGGAGTCTCACTGTTCGGGTTGGGAGAGCCAGAAGTTGACCGCTCTATCCCGGTCTCTGGGGACTTTAGCCAAAGGGACTTACGGTGTGTTGTTTCAGTCACCCCAGGTTTATGAGCCCCCACATTATACCGCTTTCGAATTGAGGGACGATGTTCCAACAGATTTCCTTCCAAGTTTCTCCCCCATGATTTACCATCTTGGATGTTTAGACTTGCTAACTTAATCAAAATCCGACCAATTTTGAAATCAAGTCTGAAGCCAATTTGAACATAAAAAAGTGTCATAACTGCCCTAATCTTTATTCGCAAATTTTTAAGAAAAAATCCCTACTCAAAATAGGATTGTAAAATCTATAATCCTCCAAGCATTACAACAATAATGGTTGTTGCAATCTGGGTAGAGCAATTCCTCACACCTAAAGTTGGGGAAATGTTCACCACTTACAATTTACCTCAATTGGGGGGATGACATGACGGACACTGCACAGTGAGTTTATTCTAAAGGAGTCAATCTGTTACCTCAACCCAATATCTCAATTTAAGGTGTAAACTTAGCCTGAAATTGTCTCATTTTGATGAAATCCAATTGCCGTCGTCCTGGGTGTAATCAGTTTAATTGGCTCTAAAGTTATTAATTATAAACCCAGTTTGCTCTCACCGTAAAAAAGACTGAGATGGTTTAAACTGTCCTGAATATTCTCAATGTAAAGGCTTGTGAAGTGCTGATAATACCCAAGGAAATTTGACGGATGGGTTATCGAGGTTAAGCTACACTGAGATGGCCGGTGCAATCCCTAGTTTTGTTCATAGGATAGTGACATGAGCCACTAGGCTGAAGACAAAAGCCTAAAAAAACTTGTTAGGATGTAGAATTATGTCCCACAAGCTCTTATAACAAACAGTATCTTAAAAAAGCGACCATGGTAGGACGATCGCAGACCAGCAAACGACGACGCGGCTTGATTCTGAGTTCCCAAGGCTGGCAACGGCTCCAAGCCGCTGAACACCTGTCATCCATGCAGGAGAACCAGGGTAAACCCTATACCCTAGAGCAACTCAGCCAGCGAACGGGACTCAGTTCCAACACCCTAACCAAACTCCGCCGTCGCCAAAAGCCTGTCGATTGGCAGACTCTGGACTCCTATTTTGAAGCCTTTAACCTCAAAATGGGCCGTCATGATGTCATTAACCCTGACCAAGATGCGTCACAAACCGACCTGGCGGCCCTCCAACAGACCCCCCTCAAGGGACAACTCCCCCTAGATTCACCCTTCTATATTTATCGGGGTAACACCGAGGAGCTTTGTGCCAAGGAAGTTCTCAAACCGGGGGCATTGCTTCGTATCAAAGCACCGCGTCAGTTTGGCAAAACGTCCCTGATGGCACAGACGTTGAATCATGCCCGCGATCGCGGCCTGCGCACCTCCGTTGTTAACCTACAAAGCATTGATTGTCAAGTTCTGCAAGACCCAGACCGATTTTTGCAGTGGTTTTGTGCCGTGGTCGCCAAAGACTTAGGGTTACCCAACGAACTCTCAAGTCGCTGGGATGACTTATTTGGCAGTAGTTACAGTTGTTCAGATTACTTTGAAACCTATCTTCTCCCGGCCGATCCAAGTCCTCTATTACTGGTCATTGAAGAACTTGACGAACTCTTTGCCTATCCCGAAGTTGCCACAGACTTTTTTGGGATGTTGCGGTCTTGGTATGAACAGGGGCGTTATGGCTTAGAACAACGAGCCATTTGGACGAACCTGCGTTTAGCCATCATCCACTCCACGGAAGTCTGGTTGCCCTTAACCTTGCATCAATCTCCCTTTAACGTGGGATTACTGCTTGAATTACCGCACTTTAACCCCGTAGAAGTTGAGGAACTTACTTGTCGCTATGGTCTCAATCCTTCTGAGATCAACGCTCAGGCGGTCTTTGCCCTGGTTGGAGGTCATCCCTACTTAACTCAACTCTGTTTATTTTATCTGGCCCAGGGTGAATTAACCGTCGAGGACTTATCCTCCGAGGCGATCGCCCATCATCAGATTTTCAATAGCTACCTGCGACGCCAACTGCAACTGATAGAACAGGACTCCGCACTCCTCCAGGCGATGGAAGAGGTCGCTCGCAACCCTGCCGGGGTAGAACTTCCCCTGCAAATGACCTATCGACTTCAGGGTCTTGGAGCCGTTGCCCTTAAAGAACGTCTCACGGTCCCAAGTTGTGAACTCTATCGACAATACTTTAGTCGCTCACAGTAATTGCGCCAAAGAGCTGAGATAGGGGTCATCCTGATCCCCGCTCCAATCCCCTCCCCCATTTCCCTTGATCCATAAACCGTTCATGTTACACCCGAGATCGCAACCGTTTCTGGAATTGACCTATCAAGTGGGGGGAAGTTTACCCCCCAACGCCCCCACCTATATACAACGGCCTGCAGACGAACAACTATTCCGGGGATTACTAGGGGGGGAATTTTGCTATGTCTTGACCTCACGACAGATGGGAAAATCGAGTCTGCGCGTTGCAGTGATGGCCCGTTTGCGAACCCTGGGAGTGCAATGCAGCACCCTAGACCTAACCAGCATCGGCAGCCAACATGTGACCATTGAACAATGGTACGCTGCCATCGCCGCCATCCTCAGTAAACAATTGCCCCTCAAAACGTCCCTACGTCCCTGGTGGCGAGAACGATTGGATCTCCCCCCAGCGGCACGCCTAGCCGCCTTCATTGAGGAAATATTGCTCCCAGAAACCCAAGGGCCCCTCGTCATTCTCATCGATGAAATTGACAGTATTCTGGCCCTGAACTTCCCCACAGACGACTTTTTTGCCCTCATTCGCACCTGCTACAACCAACGGGCCGAAGTCCCGGACTATCGGCGTTTAAGCTTCGCCCTGTTTGGCGTCGCCACCTCAGGAGACCTCATCGCTGATAAACAGCGTACCCCCTTCAACATCGGTCAGGCCATCGAACTCAAGGGATTTTCTCCCGAGGCGATCGCCCCCCTAGTCTCGGGTTTAACAGCCGTCTTCCCCAATCCCCAGCAGGGATTAGAGCGCATCTTCCATTGGACCCAGGGCCAACCCTTCCTGATGCAAAAACTCTGTCAGCAGCTCCTCCAACAGTCTCCTAAATTCAGACTTCCAGACCCTCACCCCTCCAATACTTCCGAGACTCTGGTTGATCTCTGCGTGCAGAAACGAATTGTGGAGCATTGGGAAACCCAAGATTCCCCAGAACATCTGAAAACTATCCGCGATCGCCTCCTCTACAACGACCAGCGAGCCGCCGAACTGCTAAGCCTCTATCGCCGCATCTGGCAAGGGTCAGCCAGCCATGGTCAAGCCTCCACCATCCCCGCCGAAGACTCTCCCCAACAACAGGAACTCCTCCTCTCCGGTCTCGTAGACGCCCACAACGGCTATCTCCAGGTGAAAAACCCCATCTACCAACAGGTCTTTAACTTACCCTGGATTGAATCCCACTTACAGCGTCTGCGGCCCTACGCCTCCCTACTCAACGCCTGGCTTGAATCCCACGGTGAAGATAGCTCACGACTGCTGCGAGGCAAGGCCCTACAAGAAGCCCTCGACTGGACCCAACGCAAGAGCCTCAGTGACGTAGACTATCGTTATCTCAGTGCCAGCCAAGCCTTAGAACAACAGGAACGGCAACAGAAAGACGCCTTTGAGCGACAGACCATCCAACAGCGCTTAGAACAAGAACGCTTGCGGGAAAGCCAACGTTGCCTACAACTTCAGACCCAAAATGTCCAGCGTCAACGACAGTTTTTGGGCCTGTTGGGGGTGACTCTAGTGGGGTCCATGGGCTTAGGTCTGGCCAACTTCAGAGCCTATCAACGCAGCGCCCTGAGTGAAGTGAGTGCCTTCATGGCCGCCTCCCAAGGCAGCTATACCTCCGAGCAACAATTAGACGCTCTGGTTCAGGGACTCCAGGCCCGCCAAACTTTAAACCAGTTGCAATTCCTCTCCTCCCAGCAGCGTCAAGAATTACACCGGCAAACCCAGCAAATCCTGGAACAGGCTATCCACGCCAACCATGAAACCAATCGCATGGCGGCTCATCCCGGGGGTGTGTTGGGAGTCGATGTGAGTCCGGATGGTCAATGGATTGCCACCTCGGGTCCTGATGGAACCGCCAAGCTTTGGCAACGGGATGGAACCCTGGTCCACACCTTACCCGTTGGGTCAACGGTCTATAGCGTCCAATTCAGCCCCGATAGTCAACTCCTGGCGACCCCCAGCCTCAAAGGTGACATTTACCTGTGGTCGATGGATGGAGACTTGCAAACCCACCTCCGGGGTCATGAGGCGGCGGTGTGGCATCTCGCCTGGAGTCCCCAGGGGGATTATCTCCTCTCTGTCAGCAGTGATGGAACCCTGCGACAATGGTCGCGAGAGGGCCAACTGCTGCATACCCTAAGGCAACATGGGGGAACGGTCTGGAATGTGGCTGTGCATCCCCAGGGTAAGGAGTTTGCCTCCATTGGCTCCGATGGCACGATTATCCGTTGGCAATGGGATGGAACCCTGATTAACCGCTTCAGTGAGGGCATTAGTAGTGGTTGGGCGATCGCCTATCATCCCCAGACCCACCTGCTGGCCGCCGGCTATAGTGATCATCAGATTCGTCTGTGGCAACCTGACGGAACCCTGGTGAGGCATCTCCAGGGCCATGGGGCCGAAGTGGGGACTCTGGTGTTTAATCAGGATGGGTCTAGCTTAGCCTCGGGGTCGGCAGATGGCAGTCTGAAACTCTGGTCTGAGGACGGAACCCTCCGCAATAATTTACAGGGTCATCGCAGCCGTTTACGGGGGGTGGCGTTTAGCCCTGACGGAAGGGAGGTGTTAAGTGCTGGCGAGGATGGCTTTGTGCGGATTTGGCAGGTTGACAATGATTTTATGGAGCCTCTGGGGGGTCATGACCAGGAAGTTTGGCAGGCTCAGTATTTTCCCCCCTCATCTCCTCTGCCAGGTTATTTAGTCACCCTATCACGGCGAGATCTGCGAGTGTGGAATCCAGCCGGTGACTTGGTGCAACAGTTTAAGACCTTTGCCCTGGGAGACCTCTATAGTCTGGCCCTTCACCCCCAGCAGGCCCGGATTCTGGTTGGGGATAGTCGGGGGAGGCTCTATGGCCTTGATTTAACGACGGGTGAGATTGACTCCTGGTTAGGAGATGAGTTGAGCCTGTTCGCCTTGGCCAAAAGTTCTGATGGACGTTGGCTCGTCTCGGGGGGGAATGGCCCCCAGCTTAAGGTCTGGAGGGCCGGGGAAGATGGAGGCTATGAGTTATATCAGGAGCTTGAGGGTCATCAGGCTCGGGTCTGGGATCTCGCCTTTAGCCCCGATGACTCCTATTTGACCTCGGCTAGCATTGATGGAACCGTGAGGATTTGGTCCTGGGAGTCCCAGGGGAACGAGGCAGGACCCCGCTTGACTGAAACGCCCCGGGTGCTGTTGGCTGGGGATTCTAGTCCTTTGTGGGGTCTGGCCATTAGTCCCGAGGGCGATCGCATCCTCTCCGCCAGTCGTAGTGGCCTGTTGCACATTTGGAATCGCCAGGGGGAGGAGGTATTGACCCTTCCGGTGACCGAAACCAGTGGTTTAACCCGTGTGGCCTGGAGTCCTGATGGTGAATTATTGGCAGTGGCTCGCACGGATCATCGCGTTGACCTTTATAGTGATGAGGGAGACTTAATCAGCCAATTGCGCAATCATCAGGGTACGGTACTGACCCTGGCCTTTAGTCCCGATGGACAATACCTGGTCTCAGGAGGAGAAGATCAGCAGGTGGTTCGTTGGGATATTGACAGAGTGCGATCGCTCAATGTTTTAGAGTATGGCTGTCAGCGTGTGCAAGATTATCTGCGTCAGAAATCTGACTGGGAGCTGCTATTGACTCAATGTCACAAGTAAACCTTGCATTTGATCCTCACTTTCATTATCACGTTGGGGGAACCGTTCCGGCCCAATCCCAAACCTATGTCCGGCGACAGGCTGATGAGGAGCTATTCCAGAGACTCGTTGATGGGGAGTTTTGCTATGTCTTCAACGCTCGCCAGATGGGAAAGTCCAGTTTACGGGTGCAGGTGATGGCCCGGTTGCGGGAGGCGGGGGTGCAATGTGGTTCCCTGGATTTAACGGCCATCGGTACCCAGCAGGTGACCGTGGAACAATGGTATGGGGCGATCGCAGCCCTCCTGGGCAAACAATTTCAGCTACAAACCAATCTCCGACACTGGTGGCGAGATCATTTAGACCTCCCCCCCGCCGCTCGCCTGAGCCATTTTATGGAAGAGGTCTTGCTCCAAGACATCCAAGGGCCCCTGGTTATTCTCATCGATGAAATTGATAGTATCCTGGCTCTCAAGTTTGCCACCGATGACTTTTTTGCCCTGATTCGCAACATTTATAACCGGCGGGCTGATTGTCCCGATTGTCGGCGTTTGAGCTTTGCCCTATTCGGCGTCACCACCCCCGGCGAACTTATTGCCGACAAAACCCGCACCCCCTTCAACATTGGTCGAGGCATTTACCTCGAAGGCTTTCAAGACCCAGAAATCACCCCTCTAGCAGAAGGACTGGCCACCACACTCCCCAATCCCGACCTCGCCCTAAAACGAATTTTGCATTGGACCGGGGGGCAGCCTTTTCTCATGCAAAAACTATGCCAACTTGTGGTGCAAAACTATCAACGTCAACAGTTTCCCGACACCGATAACCCCACCTGGATGGAGCATTTTATTGATATTTCGGTCCAGAAACAAATTCTCCATCATTGGGAAGCCCAGGACGAACCCGAACATCTCAAAACCATTCGCGATCGCCTCCTCTATAATGAGCCAAAAGTCGGACAACTCCTCACCCTCTATCGCCAAGTCTGGCTCGCGGAACAACTCCAATCCCCACAAGCCCCTATCCCGGCCAATGAATCCCCCATTCAGACTGAACTCCTCCTGTCCGGGGTTGTCGAAAAACGGGGTGGCTACCTGCGGGTCAAAAACCCCATCTACCAAGAGGTCTTTGACCTGGCTTGGATTGACTATCAACTCGACCACCTCCGTCCCTACGCGCCCCTCCTCAATGCCTGGGTTGAGTCCAACTGTCAAGACAGTTCCCGGCTGCTGCGGGGCAACGCCCTACGAGAAGCCCTAGACTGGACGCAACGCAAAAGTTTAGGAGATTTAGATTATCGCTATCTCAGCGCCAGTCAAAAACTTGAACAACAGGAAATTCAACAAAAACTGGAATTTGAGCGACAAGAAGCCCAACGAAAACTCGAACAAGAACGGTTCTTGGAAGCCCAACAACTCTTAGAACTCCAAGCACAAAATGTCCGCCGTCAGCGACAATTCCTAGGGGTTTTGACCGTAGCCCTCTTGGGGGCCCTCAGTTTAGGGAGTATTACCTTGATTGCCTATCAACGAGCGGCCCTGAGTGAGGTCCGAGCGGTGATTGCCGCCTCCAAAGGCAGTTACGCTTCTAATCAGCGGCTAGATGCCCTGGTACAAGCCCTGCAAGGCCGTCATAATTTTAAACGCTTACGGTTCATCGCCCCGGATGTGCGTCGAGAACTGGACCAGGAAAGCCGCCAAACCTTGGAACAAGCCATCCAGGGCAACCATGAATTTAACCGGCGGCGGGCCCATATCGGAGGGGCCTTGGGGGTTGATTTCAGCCTCGACGGACAACTCATCGCCAGTTCCGGGGCCGACACCACCGTGAAAATTTGGCAACGGGATGGAACCCTACGTCAGACCTTACCCCAAGAGGCCACGGTCTATAGCGTCAGCTTTAGTCCCGATAGTCGGTTCCTAGCCGTCCCCACCCTCGACGGCCAAATTCATATTTGGTCTGTGGAGGGCCAGTTACAAACCACCCTCAGGGGTCATGAGGCGGCGGTCTGGTCCGTCTCCTGGAGTGCTGATGGTCAGCAACTGATTTCGGCGAGCAGTGACCTCACCCTGAGAATTTGGTCTGTAACCGGAACGCTCCTGGAAACCCTGGAAGGTCATGAGGCGGCGGTGTGGCGAACTGCCTTTAGTCCAGATAGGGAGGAATTTGCTTCCGCCAGTGTTGATGGCAGTATCAAACGCTGGCAACGAGATGGCACTTTAATTCGCAGCTTTGAAAGCTATAGTTCAGCCTGGTCTGTGGTCTATACGCCTGACGGAGAGCGTCTCATCTCTGGCCATGGCGATAATCAGGTGCGGGTTTGGAGTCGGGAGGGTCAGTTATTGCAAACCCTAGAGGGTCATGAGGCTGAGGTGATTAGTCTTGCCATGAGTCGCGATGGAGAACGGTTGGTGTCAGGGTCTGCTGATAGCCAGTTACGCATTTGGTCGGCAGAGGGGACCTTACTGAGAACCTTACGGGGTCATGGTAGTACGGTTCGCGGGGTCGCCTTTAGTCCTGAAGGAACTCAAGTTGCCAGTGCGGGGGAAGATGGCTTTATGCGACTTTGGCAGGTGGATAATCCGTTTGTGCAACCGCTCTACGGCCACCAAGAGGTGCTATGGAATGTGGCCTACGCTCCCTCATCGTCTCCTCTCGACTCTCAGTTCGCGACGGCTGCACGGACGGAAGTCCGGCTCTGGGATAGCAGGGGTCATCTCTTGAGAGAATTTGCTGAGTTAGGCTCCCAAGAACTGTACAGTCTGACCTTGCACCCGCAACGAGAGCAGTTGCTGGTCGGCAATGCGGATGGCTCCATCTATCAGGTGAATACTGACAATGGGACCGCCAGGAGTTGGCAGGCCCATGAGCTAGCGGTTTGGAGTCTTGCCTATCATCCCGATGGGGAATGGTTCATTTCCGGGGGGGATGACACTCGTATTAATCTCTGGCGAGAGAGGGAATCAGGGGAGGTGAGCTTACACCAAAGCCTCATGGCCTCGGAGAGTCGCATTTGGGATCTGGCGTTCAGTCCCGATGGGTCTTATCTGGCTCTGTCTAATCTGGCGGGACGGGTTAAACTTTGGGGGTGGGAAACGACGACGGATGAGGGGGAGGGGTCTCGTTTGCGGGAGAGAGCGGATCATGTTTTAGTGGGCCATAATACCGAGGTTTGGGGTCTGGCTATTAGCCCAGATAGTGAAAAAATTGCTTCAGCCAGTCGTGATGGACAGCTCAAAATTTGGAGTCGCGATGGGAGATTGCTGACCACCCGACAAATCTCTGAGACCAGTGGCTTAACTCGGGTGGCTTGGAGTCCTGATAATCGATTGTTGGCGATCGCCAGGACGGATAGTAGGATTGACATTTATACGGTCGATGGTGAATTATTAACTCAACTGAGTGGCCATCAGTCTGTAGTGGGTTCGGTGACGTTTAGCCCCGATGGTCGCTTTTTGCTGTCGGGGAGTGAAGATCGTTTAGCAATTCGCTGGGATTTGGATAACATTCTGTCGTTGGATTTGATGGCTTATGGGTGTCAACGAGTGCAAGATTATCTCCGTCAGAAGTCTGACCGTGGTTCTCGCACGTCCCTCTGTCAAGACTGATTCTTGACCGGTTATCCTCATTTGTGTTAACCCTCACCTCTTAAGATGTATCAGAATCCTCTCCAGTTTTCCTATCATGTGGGTGGTAGTGTTCCCCCTCAGTCCCAGACCTATGTTCGGCGACAGGCGGATGAGGAGTTGTTCTCAGCCTTGCTCAAGGGGGAGTTTTGCTATGTCTTCAACGCCCGCCAGATGGGGAAATCCAGCCTACGGGTGCAGGTGATGGCCCGGTTGCGGGAGGTGGGGGTGATGCCGGGGGCCCTGGATTTGACGGCCATTGGCACGCAACAGGTGACCGTGGAACAATGGTATGGGGCGATCGCGGCTATTCTCAGTAAACAGTTTCAGCTCAAAACGAATCTCCGAGCCTGGTGGCGGGAGCGGATGGAGTTACCCCCGTCGGCTCGTCTGGGGGATTTTATTGCTGAGGTGCTTCTAGGAAAAACTGAGCAGCCCCTGGTGATTTTAATTGATGAAATTGATAGTATTCTCTCCCTAAAATTTGCCACGGATGATTTTTTTGCTCTGATTCGTTCTTGCTATAATCGTCGCGCTGAACAACCGGATTATCGACGCTTAAGTTTTGCCCTCTTTGGAGTTGCCACCCCAGGGGAACTCATTGCTGATAAAAATAGAACCCCCTTTAATGTGGGGCGAGGGATTCAGCTAAAAGGATTTCAGTTTCAGGAGTCTGCTCCTCTTGGGGATGGGTTAGGGGCTATCTTTGCTCAAGTCAATCCTGCTTTAAAACATCTTTTATATTGGACTGGAGGACAGCCTTTTTTGATGCAAAAACTCTGTCAATTGCTAGTCAATTTTCATCAAGAAAAGCATTCAGGAGAGCAAATTTTAACAGAGGAAATACAGCGATTTATTGATGACTGTGTTGAGAGGAAAATCCTGCATCATTGGGAGGCTCAAGACGAACCGGAACATCTCAAAACCATTCGCGATCGCCTCCTCTATGATGAGAAACGAGTGGGAGAATTGCTCAGTCTCTATCGTCAAGTCTGGCGTTCTGAAGAAGCGCCCTCGGATGTTCCCTCCATTGCGGCTATCGAATCTCCCAGTCAAACGGAGTTAATTCTCTCGGGGATTGTGGAAAAACGAGATGGCTATTTGCGGGTCAAAAACCCCATCTACTATCAAGTGTTTAATCGGGATTGGGTCGATGAACAGCTTAATCGCCTGCGGCCCTACGCCTCAATGCTCAATGCTTGGATTGAGTCCAACTATGACGATGAATCACGGCTGCTGCGAGGTCAGGCCCTCCAAGAAGCCTTAACCTGGACCCAACAGAAAGGACTCGGGGATTTAGATTATCGCTATCTCAGCGCCAGCCAAGACCTGGAACAACGGGAGATTAAGGCAAAACTAGAACGAGCGCGATTAGAAGAAGCGGACGCACGACTTGCTATTGAACAGCAAAGTGTGCGCCGTCAACGTCGCTTACTCGGGGGGTTAACCCTGGCCCTGGTGGGGGCGATCGCCCTGGGAATTGGGACCTTCCGCGCCTACCAACAGGCGGCGGTGAGTGAAATTCAGGCCATGATGGCCGCCTCCAAGGGAAGTTTTGCCTCGAATCAACAACTTGAGGCCTTGGTTCAAGCCTTACAAGCACGAGAGACCTTTCTCAAACTCCAGTTGATTCTGCCTGGGGTGGGTCAAGATTTAAACCAACAGACTCAGAAAAGCTTACAACGGGCCCTGTATGGTAATCATCAGTTTCACCGCCTACAAGCTCATAGTGAGTTGGCTTTGGGCTTGCATTTTAGCCCTGATGGTCAATTCTTCGCCACTTCCGCCATTGACCAAACGGCGAAAATTTGGCGGCGGGATGGAACCTTACTGCATACTCTTCCCCACAACTCCACGGTCCACAGCCTAAAATTTAGTCCAGACAGTCAATCTCTGGCGGTGGCGACCTTTGAAGGGACGATTTACCTTTGGTCTATCAACGGCACTTTAAAAACAACACTCAAGGGTCATCCGGCGGAAGTGGGGGAAGTGGCCTGGAGTCCCGATGGTCGCCAACTGGTTTCGGTGGGTCGAGATCCCATGGTGAGAGTATGGTCAGTAGAAGACCGGGAGCTGTTACAGGTGCTTGAGGGTCATGAAGCCTTCTCGCGAACCGTAGATTTTCATCCCCAGGGCCATCAGTTCGCCTCCCTGGGGGTGGATGGAACCTTAATCATCTGGGGAACGGATGGCCAGGTGTTACAACGCTTTGAGGAGGTGGATGCACCGGGGTTGGCGATCGCCTATAGTCCTGATGGGGAGCTATTGGTGGCTGGATATGGGGACCATCAGGTGCGCCTCTGGCATCCTGAGCAGGGGTTACTGAAAACCTTAAGTCATCATGAAGCGGAGGTGACCACTGTGGCCTTTAGTCCCGATGGAGAGCGGTTTGCGTCGGCGGGGGTGGATCGAGAATTGCTCATTTGGTCCCGTCAGGGAACTCTGTTAAACCGCCTTAAGGGCCATGATAGTCATTTACGCCGTGTGGCCTTTAGTCCAGAGGGAACGGAAGTAGGAAGTTTGGGGGAAGATGGGGTTTTAAACCGCTGGCGGGTGGGTAATCCCTTTCGCCAAGTCTTCCAGAGCCATGCTGATGTGGTTTGGGGGGCCGACTATGTGCCTCAACCCTCGCCGCACCCTCCGCAATTAGCGACAGTTTCGGGGTTAGAGGTTCAGCTTTGGGACTCCCAGGGAGAACAGCTCCAGCAGTGGCAACAGGCGAGTTCTCGGCGTTTCTATAGTCTAGCTGCCCATCCCCAAGAGCCACGGATCGTCGCGGGAACCTCGGGGGGGGAAATCGTCCAGGTGGATTTTGCGGCGGAGTCGACTCGCTCTTGGCAAGCGGATGGGGTGGGAATTATGGCGTTGGCCTATAGTCCCGATGGACGTTGGCTCGTCTCCGGTGGCGTGTCCTTTCCCCTTCAAGTTTGGACTCGCAACGAGACTGGAGACTACCATCGCTACCATATCCTCGACGGCCATCAGGCCCAAGTCTGGGAGTTAGGGTTTAGTCCTGATGGGTCCTATTTTGTCTCGGGAAGTCTCGATGGGGTGATTAAACTCTGGCAACTCCAATTCGATGAGGAGGGCGACTTTTCGGGTTTCGAGGCGACGCCAGGGTTCAGTCTTGAGACTGAGCAGGGAGCCATTTGGGGCCTGGCGGTGAGTCCTGATAGTCAACGGATTGCGAGTACCAGTCGTGATGGCTGGTTGACGATTTGGAGCCGCCAGGGGGAGCAACTGGTGCAGGTTCAGGTGACCCAAGAGCAAGGGTTAACGCGGGTAGATTGGAGTCCCGATGGTCGTTGGCTGGCGGTTGGCCGTATGGATGGCCTCATTGACCTTTATACGCCGGAGGGGGAGTTTGTCATTAGCTTGGTGGGTCATGAGTCGGAGGTGCTGACTTTGGCCTTTTGTCCCCAGACTCAGGGGTTGATTTCTGGGGGACAGGACAGTGTGGCGATTTATTGGGATTTGCAGCAGATTCTTGAGGCGGATTTAATGGAGGAAGGGTGCGATCGCGTTCGGGATTATCTGCGTCATCGGGAACAGGGAGGTCTGCTGTGTTCGGGATAGGCAAGAGGGTTACCACAGAGGCACGGAGAACACAGAGGAAAGGAGAGGTAGGATGCGTCCCGGCATCAGTAGGGGGTTTGACCTAGGCTTATCGATTGTAAGGGCGAAAAATTTTTCGCCCCTACAAGCCGGAACGCATCGCTGCAAGAGGCAAGAGGGGGGTTCTGGTTTATATCTGGGTTAGGGCTTGATGATGTTGATGAGGATGGCCAGGATGGCCAACAGCCAGACTAGCCAATCTCCCCACTGCACGTAAAGGGTCTGAGTCTGACGGCGATGAATGGTCTCGATGTGGGTGGCGTACTGGTTTATCTCAGAAATCCAAAGGGTCTCGCCATGGGGATTGACAAAGGCTGAATAGCCGGTGTTGGTGGCCCGGACGGCCCAGCGATCGAGTTCAATGGCCCGCATGACGTCCTGGGCGTGGTGTTGACGGGGCATCGAGGGGGCATAATGGGCGTTGTTGGCGGCACTGAGGAAAAATTCCCCCCCTCGCTGTGCTTGGGGTTGGAGATGTTGGGGGAAGGCGGATTCGTAACAGATGCTGACAATGGCTGGCCCAAAGGGGGTCTCTAGGAGTTGGTCCCTCGAACCCGGTACCATCTGAGCTTGTAGGGGGGACAACCGGCCGATGAATCCCCCTAAGACCGATTCAAAGGGGATATATTCTCCCAGGGGGACAAGAATTACTTTGTCGTAATAACTTAGGGTTTCTCCGCTTCCGCTGACGCTGAGAAGGCTGTTGGTGTAGTGGCTTGGGGTTCCCCGTGAGGTTCCCACCCAGGCGGGGACGCCGCGATCGCGAATGGCTTGATAGAAATGCCCGGCAGGTGTGTCGTTATACCGGGGGTAATCGCCCTCCCACAAGACGGGTAAGGCAGTCTCGGGGGTCATCACCACATCCACCCCGGCGTCACTGAGGTTCTGATAGCCTCGGGTATAGCCTTCGAGGGCTTGTCGCAATCCTTCGGGATAGAGTTTAATCTCGTTAGGGATATTGCCCTGAATCAGTCCCACTCTCAGACTCTGTTCGGGGGAGTCATTGAGGGGTTGGCTGTAGAGATAGCCCCCCAGTCCCTGGGCCAGTCCTAGCACGAGAAGCCCAGCCCAAATCGCCGGGAAACGGACTCGTTGACGTGATAGGTCAAATGAGTCAAATGCTGCCGCCCAACAGCCGTTAACCGCTACTAGAACGGCGGTAATGGTGGTTGTTCCTGAGAGTTGCCCCAGGTGTAAAATGGGCAAGTTATGGGGACTTTGCGTATAGGCGAGGGAGGACCACCAGAGGGGGAGCGATCGCCACAGAACTTCCAAGAGACACCAACTGGCTACACCCATGAGAATCCTCGGCCCCCAGGCTTTGGGACTCCATTGCTGGAGGTAAGCCCAAAATCCCACTAAAACCGCTCCCCAGAGGGCGATAATGAGCCAACAGGCGATCGCAATGGCAAAACTGGCCAACCAAGGAACTCCCATCCAGGTCATGGGATGAACCCCGGTAATCCAAAAAATGGCGGTTCCATGAAATCCCGCCCCCCAAGCGGCCCCCAACTGCCAAGGGGGAGTCGTTTGTCGGCCCAGCAGCCACCAGAGGGGGGCCAGGGCAAACCACCCTAACGCCCACCATTCAAACGGGGCGACGGTACAACCCATCAGGATACCGCTGAGAAGACTCACGAGAATCGGCAAAATCTGTCCCATCATCACAACAGGGCCTGGAGAGACTGGATGATGGCTGGACTGGGTCCTCCTTCTGGGTCATCATCATTGCCATTAGCCACCTCAATAGAAACGATGACGGAATCCTCGGTAATTTGGGCGCTAAAGTGGTCTTGAATCCCTTGAACCAAAAAGTTGATAGACTCAACCGTGAGTCCCGTTTCCTCCGCCATTCTTTGGTCGAGGTCCGTGTCTTGCAGGAAGTCTTGTAACCGCTTTTGATTGAAAATCCGTAATTGGGTATTGACCATTTGATTCAATAGGGGACTGAGGTCATTACTCTGGATAAAGGGAACATTAACTCGCACTCGGGTTTCTCCGGCTTCGACATTGAGAGACCCTTGATTGAGGTTAACAAAGACCGTTTGCGAGAGTTCAAAGTCCACGAGTCCAATCACGGGGTACTCGATCGCCAAATTCCCCAAAATGCGAAAGCCGTTATCCACAAGTTGATACCGCATTCGACGGATGGTGAAGGGAAAAAATTCGTCGTTGTTAATCTCTTGTCTGGCTTGATCGAGGAAGCGATCTAGATGCAGTTTTTGGTCAAGACAGGGCCGGGGGAATTCGATGCCTAGGTGTGTCTCGTCTTCGATGTGCGATCGCAGTTGACAGGCAATCAAGGTTTCCCCCGGTTGACTCAGCCAGGGGAGAAGAATCAGGGAGAGGGAGAAGAAAATGACTAAAAGCCAACGCCAGGGACTGTTCACGGCTGTACATCCATAGGAATGGCCTAATCCGTCAAGGTTAAGGCCAGTTGATAGAGGTCACGACGCGAGAGGGGGGTTGATTGTGCCAGGAGACGGCTAGCCTGCGATCGCGAGTGACCCTGTTGCATCAGGGCCTGCAACTCTGATTTTAGGGCGGCTTCTGAGAGTTGACGACTCGGGGCAGAATCTCCAGCAATCACGAGGGTATATTCGCCTTTGGGGTCATGGTCTTGATAATAGGCGATCGCCCCCTGGAGGGTTCCTCGCCAAATTTCTTCAAAGCGTTTGGTTAACTCCCGGCCTAGGGTTACTGGGCGATCGCCCCCAAGGACGGTTTCTAGGTCTTCGAGGGTCTGTCGCAGCCGATGGGGGGCTTCATAAAACACCAACAGGCGGGGTTCATTCTGCACTTGTTCTAGGCGTTCCTGGCGTTCTTTGCCTTTCTGGGGCAGGAAGCCTTCAAAACAGAAGCGATCGCCCTCTATCCCCGCCACACTCACCGCTGTCACGCAAGCACTCACTCCCGGAATCGGGGTGACGGGGATTCCCGCCTCGGCACAGGCCTGGACGAGTTCGGAACCGGGGTCGGAAATTCCCGGCATTCCGGCATCGCTGACGAGGGCGATCGCGGCTCCCCCCTCAAGGCGAGACAGCAACTCTCCCAACCGTTCGTGGCGATTATGGTGGTGATAGCTAATCAGGGGCCGGTCAATCTGGAACTGTTGCAACAGTTTCCCGGTATGACGGGTATCCTCGGCAGCAATCAAATCCACGTCCTTGAGGGTTTGGATAGCCCGCAAGGTCATGTCTTGTAAATTGCCAATCGGCGTTCCTACTAGATATAAGCCAGCCATTGTCTTCAGGGCAACACCTTACTCCTGAGGGGTCTCTGGAGAGTTTGTCTCGGGGGACTCCTCTTCGCTTTGATGATGACTAAACCGTTCCTCGGCGTTATCCATCACCTCTTGGAACTTCTCTAACACCTCACCGGGATAACTTTCCAATTCCTTCATCGACAGAGAAATCCGGTTTTTCCACTCATCAATTTCCGTGACAATCACCTTCAGGGGTTGTCCTTCCTCAAATAGATTGTCTAAATCGGGAATCCGGGCTTTACTAATCTGTTTAATATGCAACAGTCCCGTCACGCCGCCCAACTCCACAAACACGCCATAGGGTTTGATATTGGCAACGGTTCCTTCGACTAACTCCCCGGCGACGAGATACCGCATCCGACTGGCTTTGGCGGCTTGGCGGTGGGAACAGACTAATTTCTCGTCGTCTGGGTTGACGTCCAGCAGCGTTACGGTGAGGCGTTGTCCCACGAGGGCATCTAGGTTATGGCGTTCTACGAGGTGCGATCGCGGAATAAAGCCTCGCAAGCCCCGCACATCAACCACCACACCGCCTCGGTTGGTTCCTGTGACTTCAACCTCAACGGTCTCCCCCGTCTCCTGGAATTGGTTGAGTGTATCCCATGTTTCCTTAATCTCAATCTGGCGAATGGAGAGGGTCACTTGTCCCTCCGCATTGGCCCCACGAATGACCAGAAACTCCCGTTCCTGATTCAGGGGGAGGACGTCTTCGAGGTCCGTGACTAATTCCGCTGAGACTTCCTTGAGGGGCAAAAAGCCATGAGACTTCCCACCAATATCGACATAAACCCCATTAGCATCATGTTGGAAGACTTTTCCGGTCACCAATTGTCCCTTTTCCGGAATTGTATCGTGGCCATCGAGGGCTTTGGCGAAGTCCTCCATAGAAAAGGGCAGGTCCCGATTAGAGCGAGATTGAGCAGTCATAGGAATGAAGAAGGCAAGAGGCAAGAGGCAAGAGGCAAGAGGGGTAGGGTGTGTTCTGGCGTGGTTCAAGTCTCAGCTTGGATGACTGGGTTAGAACTTGCCAGAACGCACCGCTTTGGCAATATTCCTGCCCCCCTCACTACGATACACCAAGCGAAGTTGTTTAATCATTCAACTGGCTGAACAACTGCCAAATCTCGCTCCAGGCTTGTTTGGCGACCTCGGGATGGTAACTGTCCCGCTGGTCACAGAGGAAGCCGTGGGTGGCGCCCTCGTAGCGGAACACTTTATGGTCGATGTTATGCTCCTGTAATGCCTCTTCGATGGTGTCTACGTCCTCTAAGGGGATTAGGGGATCTTCGGTGCCGAAAAAGGCGTATAGTGTGCCGGAAATGGCGGGGGTGCGATCGCAGGTGGTCCCTACCTCCTGGCCGG